>JAJYIP010000021.1 GCA_021790005.1 bacterium | reverse complement strand
TGCTATTTTGTCGTTATTGCAGGCTTTAGTGGCCTGCGCTGTAGTCTTAGGGCTTTTGCATGTTACGGTTTTGGGCGGTACTTTACCGATGGTGGTAAGTGCAATTGTGGCTGCGTTTCTGGGCACGGCTCTCGGGCTGTTTATGAGCGCTTATGCGACGAGTGAATTTCAAGCCGTTCAATTCATGCCAGCTTTTATTTTGCCACAACTTTTAACTTGTGGACTGTTTGTGCCTAGATCTCACATGGCTAAATTGCTGCAATGGTTCGCGGACGTAATGCCCTTAACCTATAGTGTCGATGCTATGAAACAGGTCACTGACAATGTATCGTGGAGCGCTACTCTAAGCAAGGACTTAACCATAGTCATTGCTTATGCCATCGTTTCGCTTATTCTAGCATCTGTAACGATTCGTCGTTTTGATTGATGTTATGCTTTTAATTTAAGACTTTTAGTTTGGTGTTGTATCCAGGCTATTAAGTACGTCGTTTGTAAAGGTAGCGCCACCTCTAAGCCGATAGGCTGGGGCAGAATGCATGTAAATCTGTAGGTTGGTAATTGTGGTATGGGCGCCGGTAGCATCGGGGAAGGTAGCGGCTTTGGCATCGTCCAGAGTTAGTTTGACTTTAAGGTATCTTCCGCCGCCCGGAACGGAACAGCCATTGCTTAGTTGACCCATATATAAAAGGTTGCCAAGTTCATTCAATAGTCCGTAGTTCAAGTAGTTGCTGGAACCGAAGGACGCGCACGAGCTACTTGCTAGCTGATAAGAAGTCCTGATGCCGCCATTGTTGCCGACGTCGGTTCCGCCGCTACCTAGATTACCAGTATTGCTACCATAAAGCAGCATGTCAGCCGGTAATGGATCGTCACCGTTAATGCCCGATAAATCTACCAGTCGTGAATAAATTGCCTGTCTGGGAATTGCCTGGATTGATGCATATTGAATATCCTGCAAGTAGGTCGTGGAGTTGACCAGACCCCCTAAGATATACATATGCCCTTTGTAGGCCAGCCCTCCATAGGCGAATCTAGTAGTTGCAAAAACCGTAGTCGTGCTGAAGTTGCCGATCGTGCCGTTGTTGTTGATAGGGGCGTATTGTATGTTTTCGTTAGCAACAGTCGTAAATACGTATAAGTAGCCATCGTATGCCACCGCCGGCATCTGATAGTTGGCATAATTAAAGTTGCTGGTATAGTTAAAGGTTCCGATCGTGCCATTGGCGTTAATTGGCGCATATAATACGCTGTTAAGTGCGCCGGTCGAGTTAATGCCACCAACCAGATAGGCAAACCCGTTATATGTTAGTGCTACTGAATCCCAAATAGCTACCGGTATAGTTGTCGGGTTTAGGGTCCAGCTATTTAGCGTCCCGTTAGAATTAATGCTGGCGTAATATACGGTGTTGTAGTAGGTATTGGGACTGCCTCCAGTACCACCACCCATAAAATATAAATAGCCGTTATAGGCAAACCCCGACAAGTAGGCTTCGGCATTTGGTAAATTCATTGCTGCCGGCTCGCTCCAGGCGTTGAGCGTCCCATTAGAATTAATAGAGGTATATTCAACCGTATTAGTATAGGGACCGCCTACCTGACCACCTAGTGCGTACATAAAACCGTTATAAGCAACTGCCAGGAAGAAATTGCGGGCCGTATTAAGTGTTGAAGTTTGCGTCCAGGTTCCGATGGAGCCATCGTTATTGATAGGCGCAAAATAAACTAAGCCAATATCGCCCAGGGTTTGATTGCTGCCTCCGATTATATATAGATAGCCATTGTAAGCTAGGGTTTGGCCGTAACCCCAAAGGATTGGCAATTGGTTGGGCGATTCCGTGGTCCATGCGCTCAGGGTACCAGGGCCACCATTATCTTGCGAGCTGTAGTAGGTTGCCGTTACATCGGTCGATCCGTTCCATCCATCCAGAGTGTATATGTAGCCACTAAACGATACGACCGGGAAAAGTTCTTCGGCGTTAGGCATGGTAGTTGAAGCTGTCCAAGTTCCGATCGTGCCGTTGGCGTTAATGGGTGCATACTGGGTGTCGTTAAAATAAGTTGTGCCGTTGTAGCCACCCATAATGTAAACATAGCCGTTATCTATGGTGCCACCAAAAGCGTAGCGGGGAGTTGTGAAGCTGGTGGTATTGGTTATAAAACTGCCAATTGAGCCGTTGGCGTTAATGGGTGCATACTGAATATCGTTGTAACTGGTTCCGGCTGAATCCTCACCGCCCATCAGGTAAAGATAGCCGTTATAGGCACTGGCAAAAAATAAAATGCGCGCGGTAGTAAAGCTACTGGTTTGAGTAAAGGCTCCAACGGACGCGCTAGTCGTGCCTAGTGCGGCATAATAAACCGAGCTTAAATATGTATAACTGCCTTTGGCTTTTGCCAATGATCCACCAAGAATGTATAGATAATTATTGTAAACGGTAGCCTGAAACGATGAAACACTATTGGGCAGGGTGGTCGATAGAGTCGACCACGTCCCGAGTGTGCCGTTGGCGTTAATTGTACTCTCTTGAATGTCGCTATAAAAAGTCGATCCGCCGCTGCCGCCTTGGCCGCCCATCAGATACATGTAGCCACTGGCCGCCACGACCTGTTCTCCATATCTGTAATTTGCAAAAGTCGAAGTGGTTGCCCATGATCCAATTGATCCGTTGGCATTAATGGTTGCGTATTGGGTGTCACTGTAGATCGTACCGCCGTTACCTCCCTGATAACCTCCGAAGATATAAATATGGTTATTATAGGCAACGGCCGGAAAAGAGTTTCTACCTGTCGTTAATGATGTTGCATTAGTGGTCCAGGTATTGTTCAGGTAGCCGGCTGCCTGAATTGGCGCGTATTGGATATCACTAAAAGGGGCTGCCCCGGCGTCACCGCCCATAATGTAGAGATAGCCGTTATAGGCAATGAAGCCTAAATCTTGACGGGCCGTCGTGAACGAAGCAGTTTCGACCCAGTTTGCGATGCTGCCATCGGCGTTAATGGGTGCCACGTAGGCGGTCGCGTTATAGCCTGAACCATAACCACCGGCTTCATAAAGGTAGCCATTGTAAGCATAGGCACTTAACTGGTTATTAACGACCGGCAGCGTAACACTATTGGTTTGCCATGAAGTAATCGAGCCATTGGCATTAGGCTTAGCGTATTGGATGTCGTTTAAAAAAGCCGATCCGGAGTAGCCGCCTATGATATAGATGTAGCCATTGTATTCAGCGGAAGCAAAACTGTCTCTAGCGGTTGTAAAGGTGGCTGTGGAAGTCCACGTTCCAATTGAGCCGTCAGCATTAATGGCGGCATACTGAGTGTCGTTTAAAAAAGCCGGCCCGCTGTTCCCGCCCATAATGTAGGCGAAACCGTTAACGGCTTGACAGGCAAAAGTATATCTTGCGGTAGTAAAAGAGTTGGCATTGGTCGTCCATGGCCCGGGCGCTCCGTTGGCCCCCAATTGGGAGTACTGGATATCGTTATAATAGGTTGTTCCACTACCGCCCATGATGTAAACGTAACCGTTATATATGAATGCGCAGGCGTTGGCGCGAGTGTTAGTAAAGTTATTAGTGGCAGCTGTCCAGGCACCTATTGCGCCGCCACTAATCGTGGCGTACTCAACCGTGTTTAAGGTTGTGGAGCCGTTATAGCCCCCTAAGATATAGATGTAATTATTGTCCGCTACTACCGACATGCCCTCGTCAGTATAGGGTAGGGGGTTGGCGTTAGTTGTCCAGCCACCAATTACGCCGCCGTTGAGGGGGGATGTGGATATTTGATTAGCGGCCAGGTTAACATTACTTTCATTATTGCCGTTTTGAATGAAGCTGTTAGCCGTACTTACAATGACAGAAGGATCTATATTGATTGGATAGCTTAATTTGTTAAGATAATTAATCTTGAGAGTTAAAACGTTGCCTTGCAGCGTGTAGTATGGTTTTACTCCGTCGGGGTTTAAAACAGATGAAGAGGACATTTTCACATAAGGCGCTGGGATATCAAAGACCAGATTTGTCTTTTTGCTATTTATTTTAGCTTTTTGAATTAAAGCTTGATCACCTGGTGTGCCATAGCTGATGTTGCCATAAAGTACCGAGTCGGCACTGTAAATCCCAATACTGCCGTTACTGTTTAGACGTGCTTGTAGTGTATTCGGCAATCGAAGTTTGTAAGATAGACTTAATGAGTCACCACTCGGCTTCTTTAGTAGTACCAAGTCTTCTTTTACACCGTTCGACTCCGGCGTGTAAATAAGTTGGGCATAGAGATTTTTTAACGGGTATACGAGATGGGAAATTTCGGTCTGGCCACCTGAGTTTGGCACTGTGACCTTAGCAGCCTTACCATCCATTGTATTAAAAGTCGGTACCATACTAAAGGTTAGCTTGGTGGTGGGGTCATAATAGGTTATGCCTTTACCGAGGCTGGATGGAATTTTGGCGGCGTAATAGTCGTATGAGGGTAGATTATTGGTCTTGCCAATGCTCATCCCCTGAGTTTTCAGGAAATTGGGATTACTGAATGCTTGGTTGTTATAGATAAAAACATGAGCTTTGGTGTTGTGGGTCAGGTTGCGGTTGATCTTATAGCTGAACGCGGCTGTCAATCGAAGAACGTTACGGCTAAGTTTATACGGATTTTTGATAATGATTAAAAAGGCTACGATAATAAACAGACAAAACATCATTGCGGATAAAACCAACTCGAAGTTGAATACTGCTAATTTTGTTTTTATTAGTCGTGTCAAAGCAATGATTTGTCCTAGCATAACTTACACAAAAACCCAACGCTCCTTTTATTCCAAAGAGTTTATTAAGCATAATTATTTTAACACAGGCACTACAAATCCAGGAAGACCCTAAACGGCTAATAGCAAACAATTACGTCTGTTGATTTGTAATTTAAGAGCGAAACTATTTTTTCAAACTAAACTTGGCTCGGTTAAGTGCCATTGCCAAAACATACCCGGCGGCTAAGCCATCGACTAGGCCCCACATGCTGCCGACAATACCACCGAGGAATGTAGGCTTAAATCCCAAATAAAGAGCGGTTGTACTATTAATTAGACTTTGATTGCTCCATCCGGCGGCTGCCAACCAACCAATTAGAAGAATGTATAGACCCCATGTAATGCTGGCTACAATAGCGAATTTGACTGGATTAATTTTCATTTATTTTCCTTTTATTTTTTCCTATTGAATCCATTATATGTGAAATTGGTTTTTTGCCAAAATATTATTTTTTGTACTTCAATATTATCTGGCGTCATCCTTTGTGTGATGAATGGTCCCGGCGGGATGATGGGGCGGCGAGTATATCGTAATAATCTGCATCGTTTCATGGCTATCGTTAATGAAGTTATGTTTTAATCCAGCTCTGACTAAGGCCACGTCACCAGTAGCAAACTCGGCTTCAGTTTCGTTGATAATTAATTTTCCCTGGCCACGGATACACATTAGTATCTGTTCGTTGTGTTCATGAACTTCCATGCCTATATCTTCATGCGGTTTTAGGCTCATTATAACGACCTGCATATTATTGCCGGTAGCGATGACCTGCCTGAAATCGGTATTGTCTATGGCTTGTTGCGTTAAGTTCTTCATATAATCATTCATAAGTTTCTCCCGATTACTTTATTGCTACCATAACCCTAACATTTATCCTTGGCTGTAATATTCGTTGCTTTGTCACAGCTAACTGCAAGATTCGGACTGTCAACTTATAGTACAAACCAGAATGAGAATCGACAGCAGTATGTTGTCAGGACACCGTCCAAATCGTAATAGCTATTCCTGCGGTGGCATATCAAGCATTAGGTGTTCTGCCTAATCGGTAAACTTGCTACAAAACAGTCGATAGCCGAAACTTCAATCATTTAAAGCCCATTTATTATTTTTATTGACATCATTAGTTGTGCTAGTGCTTTAAAGGGTTGGCTAATTATTAATCCCTAAGCAAGTAAGTAAATAGTTGACAAATTCTATCTAAATCTGACAATTGAAGTAATGTCACCTAAACAAGCTAATAATAAGATACCTGACTTTTATTGGGGCGTATCTACTTCTGCACATCAGATAGAGGGTGAGAACCATAATGACTGGACAGTATGGGAAGAACGTAATGCCAAGCGCTTAGCTGATTCGGCCAATGCTAATAAAAATTATGGCAACGGAGCCGGGCTTTTACCAGATTGGAATTTAATAAGAGAATTTGCAAAGTCACCCCAGAACTATATATCTGGTCGCGCGATGGACAGTTGGCGATTATGGAAAGAAGATATTAACCTGATCAAGTCAATGGGGTTAAACTCATACCGTTTTTCGATTGAATGGTCGCGAGTTCAGCCTGCCAAGGATAAGTTTGATAATATGGCCATCGCTAAATATGTCCAAATGGCGCAATATTGCCTAGACAATGGCATTACGCCTTTTATAACGTTGCATCACTATACCAATCCGGTTTGGTTGACGGATATGGGGGGCTGGGAAAGCCGGTTGGCCCCCACGCTATTTACTACTTACATAGAATACGTTGTTAAGCGATTACCCAAAGATCAACCCATTTACTATACGGTCATTAACGAGCCGAATGCCTATGCCTTGATTGGCTGGATTGTCGGTGAGTGGCCGCCCGCCAAGCATAATTATCTGGCTTACCGGAAAGTTAAGCATAATTTAGTCGAGGCACATAAACAGTCGTACAAGTTAATTAAAGACATTAATCCGACAGCACAGGTATCGTCGGCCGTTAATCTGGTTGACTATGAACCAGTAGCTAATCTTTTTGGCGGTATTAACCAGTTGTTAGCTAAATTGGCCCGCCACCTAACCAACGAATGGTTTATTGATCAAACCATCAAAGAACAGGACTATATAGCCCTGAATCAGTATATGCACTGCGTAGTGAATCTGGGTTACTATAAAAATCCTTCAACCGAGCCGAAATCCGATCTTGGCTGGTATTTAAATCCGCAAAGTCTGGCTAATGTTGTCGAGGAGGTAAAAAAATACAATAAGCCGGTAATCATTACTGAGCATGGCCTGGCAGATGCCCTCGATAGTTTAAGATCGTGGTACATTGCCGAATCGCTTAAAGCTTTACAGGATTCAATTAAAAAGGGTAGTGACGTACGTGGCTATCTGCACTGGTCGCTACTGGATAATTTCGAATGGGATAAAGGATATTGGCCAAAGTTCGGGCTTTACTCAGTCGATCCGGTGAGCCAAAAACGCAGTCAAAAACCAAGTGCCAGAATTTACCAGGCCATTGTCAGACAAAACAGCCCGAGCTAAAGCTTGCCGCGCATATGCTACTCTAAAGGTTTTATTTATTTTGCCAGGAAATATATAATAAAGTAATGGAAACAGATAAAAATTATAATGCCCTACCAACAACCGAAGACTTAATCGCAAATTACCCTGACGCCAAAGTTAGTTTTAGAGACGAAAACGGTAAAATATTGCAAGAGTTGCCGATAGGAACGTTTGTTGAATTAGAAGGGCTTTGTCCCGCTGAAGAAGCTCTAACTGACCGCTCCAAAGTCATCGGTTACCTACTCTTAAAAATTGGTGAAAACGTGTCATTAAGACCAGAACACCTTGAGATACTAAGTGAATATATGGATCGAAAGCAAAGACAATAAAAAGGTAGCTTATGGAAAAGGTGGGTCTGAGACTTAACCAGCAAGATATTATAAGACCAGCCGAATCAATCGCCGAGACTGTTAATCCTATCGATCTTAGTCAGGGATTTGAAACTAATGCACAAGACTTTGGTGGTAACTCGGTTCCAGGCGTTCAAAGAGAACAGTCAAGTGAAACGATCAAGTCTTATGCTGAGCAATATAAAGAGGTTGAGCTTGAACGCGTTTTGGCGGACACGGAAGTCATGGGCGGCATCAGTCTTAGGTACGCAGCAGCTCTATGTCCGGTAGATATATCTAAATACAGCACCGAACAGCGCAATGATTTCATTGTTAAGATGCTCAATAAACCTAGTACAGTAATTGATTCAAGTGCTAGTGGACTGGTTGAGGCCGGATTGCAAAAACTGGGACTCGATAAAAAATTCAGCGTGCAACCAACTAAGCCTGAGGATGCAATTAAACACGAAACCAAAACAGTCTTCGATGAAACTAAGCCTGCAGCTAATCAGGCAAGCATAAAAAGCGAAGTTAGTGCCGACGTTCAACCCCATGACTACTTAGAAAGGCCGGAGGATAAGCTTAAAATACCATCACTCGAACAAATTAAAAAACCCGAATCGGAACCGGTTAATTTAGCCGCTAAATTATTTGACACGGCTAAAGATATGATTCGTAAAGAAGTCGAACCGCCAGTTATTAGTTTAAGCGAGAAGCAGACATCCAAAGCTAACTTTAAGATTAAACGTGCGCCTAAGACTGAAGTGACTGAACTAGATAACTCAGTAGAAAGTAGTCCGCCGTTGGATATGAGCCAAAACGAAGAAGTTATATTTAGGCCAGCACCGATTGAGGCGGGTTACATTAATGCTTTGTCGGATAATATTGCAATAGAGTTGACGCCAGACTCGGCTAACCCAGAAGATCAACTGAAACATTCTATGGCCGAAAGTGAAACTGGCCGGCCGTATCCGGGTGCTGTGCAAGAAGTAACGGGCGTGTTGAGTCAAGCAGAATATGAGTCCAAAACCACCATCATTTTAAAGCTCGAAGAAGAATTGGTCGAGGACGAATCCAAGATAGCCAAGGATTTCATTGCAGGCATTAACTCGCTAATTGAAGTGTCCATTGCGGTCGCTGAATCAATGGGACTAGATGAAGCTCTTGAGCTTGCTAACGACTCAAAAAACTCCGTTGTCTATTTGCTAAATGAAATTGTAGTCCGCACTGAACTAACCGAGGGCTCCATTCAAGAGCAAGCCAATCAAACCATCAAACAGTTGGTTGGTGCATTGCATGGCAAGCTATTGCTTGAACAAGCTGGATCTGATGAATTGAAAATCCAATATGTCGATCGTGCAATCGAGACTCTCTGCCTTAACTTATTAGACCAACTGGATATAGCCCATGATCCAGAGTCGATTAGTAAATTAATACAATTGTTGACTAGCACCACCTTTTTCGACGGAATGTTGGGAGCCGATTATATTAGCCTGGCAGACATAGAATCAGTCGGCACCAGGGAAATTAAACGTTTCCGAAAAGAGATATTGTCTAAAATTACACTATTTAAGACTGATGTGGATATGGTGCGTAAGCTTGGACTAACGGCTTTACTGCGCTTGATTGAAGTTGAGCTAGGCGTGAATGGTGCCCGTGTTGCTTGAGTTAATTAACCGCCTGTATTTAACGGGCAATCGTTGCCGCTTAAGTAATAATACGTGAATTGGTTGGCGGCACTTAATTGTCCGTAGTTGGTGTTGAATACCAACGGAGGCAGTTTTATACCGGTTTGGGCCGGTGTGACGCTTATTTGGTAACTACCGGTTTGTAGGGCTTGGATTTGGCTTATCGTGGCACCGTTACTGGTGCTGTAAGGAGTTTCACTTAAGCATTTTCCACCGCTGGTATACGACTGTAGGTACCTGTCTTGCGGACTAACTCGATGCACGAGTCCAACGGCAATGTTGCCAATACCGACTATTGTGAGAGATCCGGCAATCATCCAAACAAATTCTTTCGGCAATGTAAATCTGGAGTGATTAAGTTGTTCCATAATAAATTAAAGTTATATTACATCATCCGGCTTAGCTTGATAAGTTTTGCTGATAATAATCGGGCCTATGGGCAGGAGTATAATCTAAGCATGAAACGAGCTACGGATTTATTATTGATTGTCGGTTTTCTGGTGGTTGATGTCTTGTTCTTTCACGATTTATTTAAACCGGGTGAGCATACAGCATTGCCACAGATATTAACTGGTCTATTAAGTCTGATTGTCATATACAGATCGGCTCAGTCTATAATCCAAGATCAAATCAAGCACAAAAAAATAGCTAATTAATTAATTCGAGTATAAATAAATGCACCATCACCACTTTGCATATTCGGAATCGGAACGGCGCAGTCGTCAGGACCCAGAAGCTATTTTAAACAGTCTCGGTTTAAAGCCGGGTATGTGTTTTGTTGATCTTGGCTGTAATGATGGTTTTTTTACCTTGCCAGCCGCTAAACTTGTCGGTTCATCCGGACAGGTGTACGCCGTTGACGTGGACGATACTGCACTGTCACGCCTTGAAATCAAGCTCAAGAATGAAAATATTAACAACACACACGTAATCCATGGGCCGGCGGAGACGACTGATGTATGCGAAGGTTGTGCCGACATTGTTTTCTTAGGTATGGTGCTGCACGATTTCAGTGATCCGCTCAAAGCCCTAAGTAATTGTTCTACGATGCTGAGCGACAGCGGTATTGTCTATGACTATGACTGGAAAAAACAAGCTAGCCAATTTGGACCACCTTATGAGATTCGTTTTAGTAAAGAATATGTTAAGCAGTTAGCTTCGCTCGCCAATCTCAAAGCCATATCCGAATTGGACTATGATGACGATTTCTATTTAATAAAACTTCGCTCAATTAACGGTGAATAAACAAAGCAAATAATCTAATCTGATGACATTTACTAATCATATGCTGACTGGGTCGCTTTTGGCTAAAACATTGCCGTTACCCATAGCCATTCCGCTAGCTTTCATCAGCCATTTCGTACTTGATTCGTTTCCGCATTTTGGCTATAAGTCTGGCAAGATAAGTAATAAAAGATTGTTCTATGCGGTTGAGATCTTAGATTTTACGATTGGTGCATTGCTTATCCTCTGGCTTGTACTCCATCATCACTACACATGGGTGCTAAGTGGCTTTATTGCATTTTCGCCCGACCTAGTATGGATCTACCGATATATTTTCAAAGAGAGGTTCGGAAGATTACAGATTGACTATAACTCAAGTTCAATAACCCGTTTACATAAGCGGGTTCAAAAATATGAAAGGTATTGGGGTCTGGTGGTTGAGCTAGCCTATGGTCTCAGTGTCTTCATGCTGCTTGGGTAGGCAAGTCAATGCTTGTCTACAATCATAACCGGTTAAAGCAATGCGGCCTACTAGAGCTTTTTGCTTATATGACAGTCTTTGAACTAAATCGACTCTTTGTATTTCTAGGTCCTGAAAGCTGTTTAATCGTCGATAGCCTTTATTGGCTACGTGCGGATCCCAGTTATGCTGCCCGGCATATTGGGGGTTATAATCGGCTTTAACAGTTTTGGCTAATTCGAGCAGACATGAATGCAAATTGAGTAGTTCTGGAGTTTTCTTAATCCTCATAGCTCTGAATTGACCGTTGACCCCGAAGTTATCTTCTAACGTAGTCATTGTCGTGACAGGTGATAGGTTACTGAGCTTTGTAGCTGCAATATCTAATATTGTCTCGGTTGTCTCTTCGGTTTTCAACCAGGGAGACAAAGGTAAGTGTAGGGGAATTTTTTGCCAACTAACTTTGTCTGACGGATTATATGATAGTCGATCCTCAATTAGATAGGCGAATAGAAATTCATTGTACTTTTCTGCACGTGTAGGATCTTGGTTCATTTATTGTCCTAGGATTTATTGCGCTTGCGTTTGATCGGATCCAGTTCGCGTTTACGGAGTCTAAGATGTTTGGGTGTAACTTCAATTAGTTCGTCGTTTTCAATAAAATCTAGGCTTTGTTCCAGGCTTAAAACAGTATAGGGCGTCAGTTGGACAACGCCATCCGACGACTTGCTGCGCATGTTGGTCAAATGCTTTGCTTTGCAAACGTTAATTTCAAGGTCTTCCTGGCGATTATTGAGTCCTATGATCTGTCCAGCGTAAACTTTTTCGGCTGGTCCGACAAATAAGGTACCGCGGGCTTCAGCGGTCTCGAGAGAGTACGGCATGGTTGTACCGGTTTCAAATGCGATTAAAACGCCATTGCGTAGTTGTTCAAGTGACTGACTGATCGGCTTATAGCCGCAGGCAAGGCTGTTCATGACAATGGTGCCCTTTGTATTGGTTAGCAAGATGTTGCGCATGCCCAGCAGCGTACGAGTTGGCATTTCGTAAATTAACTTAGTAACACCTTTAGAGCTAACGAACTGCTCTTTGAGCGTGGCTCGTCGCCGGCCAAATTCGGTTTGAACGGCACCAACGTGTCCAGGTGGCACTTCAATGATGACTTCTTCAATTGGTTCGAGGGTTTGCCCAGCTTCCTGTTTAGTAATGACTTGTGGCCTGCCAACTTCAAATTCATAACCTTCTCGACGCATGGTTTCAATCAAGACACCCAAGTGGAGTTCGCCGCGTCCGGCAACCGTAAAGCCAATACCGTCATCCTCAACTCTTAAGCCAACGTTGGTCTCGGTTTCTTTATGAAGACGTTCGCCGATTTGTCTTGAAGTCGTAAACTCGCCCTCTTGACCTTTGAAAGGGCTGGTATTGGGGCCGATGTAGATCTGTAGAGTTGGTGCTTCAACTTCGATTACCGGTAAAGCCTCTGGCGAATCACTGTCGGCAATGGTTTCGCCGATCTGAGCGTCGTTAATGCCGGTTAACTGTACGATATCTCCAGCGATACCTTCACTGACCTCAAACCTATTCAATCCCCGGCTCATATAGACCTTATCGACTTTAGAGCGGCTGATACTGCCATCTTTTTTACACAGGGCTACGTTTTGTCCGGCCCCGATGCGTCCGCGGCTAATGCGCCCGATAGCGTATTTACCCTTAAAACTGTCATAATTAAGGGCCGTAACAAGCATTTGAAATGGTTTGTCCGGTTCGATTTTTGGTTCAGGCACCGTGCTAATAATGGCATCAAATAAGGGCTCGAGATCGCCTGGACTGGTTGGGTCTGCGGGTAGACTTTGCCAGGCTTTGCCTTCTCGGCCGATAGCATAATAAACCGGGTAGTGGAGCTGGTCTTCGTGAACGGCAAGCTCAAGAAACAAATCTGCCAGTTCATCTTCGACTTCGGCTATTCTGGAGGCTGGCTTGTCTATCTTATTGATGACTACGATGGGTTTCAGTTCGGCTTCCAAAGCTTTTTCAAGTACGAACTTTGTTTGTGGCATGGGGCCTTCTTGCGCATCAACTATCAGCAGGCAGCCATCCGCCAGATTCATAATACGTTCAACCTCACCGGAAAAATCGGCGTGTCCCGGAGTATCGATAATATTTATGCGGTAGTCGCCGTGTTGTACGGCCGTGATCTTAGCGGTGATGGTAATGCCGCGTTCGCGTTCCTGATCGCCGCTATCCATGATCAGGCTCTGACTCATCTCAGCTTGATTATCCCTGAACGTTTTGGATTGCTTAAGCAGACCGTCTACTAAGGTGGTCTTACCATGGTCAACGTGGGCAATAATAGCGACGTTACGGATCTTGGTTGGGTTTTGTGGCTGCATACGTTTGTAATTAAAAAAGGACGCCCTGTTTAGCGTCCAGCTATAACTAACGCAATTATAGAGTATTTTAGCTAAATAGTCCAGCGTAACTCTTGTCCAACGCAAGATGAGGGTTAAGTGGGTATCGGTTTCCAACGCAAGATGAGGGTGAACTTAGTTATGTGTGGCAGCATGA
>JAJYIP010000020.1 GCA_021790005.1 bacterium | reverse complement strand
TGAATAACAGCTTGCGGCCATAACGCGCGATGTTGCGGAAGAGAATCGTGAATAGTAAAGCTAAGGCAAAGCCGTACACTATAACTAAGCGGGCGGGAAAGATCGGCACGTTAAAGACGTAGCCATAGCTGATGACGAATAAGATGCCAATAAAACTACCAACCGTCAACCGACCGAATTCTTTAAAGCGATTTTCGTATATCTCTTTGGTATAGAGGCCGATTAATGCGAACAGCAAAATAAAGAAAGGCAGTAGAATCAAGAAAGTTTCCAAGTAATTTATAGCTCTAATCGGGGTAGATATTCTGACGTGGCTAACACTAACCCGTAAGATATAAGCGACTGAAAAGGCGCCGACTAGGGCCAAAAAGTCCCCGCTAACTAGGAGGACATTATATATCAGTGAGGTATTGTTCTTCATCGGTGCAATTAATGAAAACAGCTGACCTTGGCAGATAAAGCCTAATCATAAACGTTTCGTCTTTATCCTTTGCCAGCTTATACTGATTGTAACACCATGAGGGCATCTATGTTTAAAACCAACCTTGTTGCCGTTTTGCTGGCCTTGTCCTGTCTGGTGATTGCGCTTTTACCGTTTCATGCTCTAATGACTGTATGGGCGGCATCTAACTTTGGTCACTACACCTTATTCAGGTTATGGAAGGAATTTATAGTTCTTGTTGTTGGCCTGGTGGTTGTGGGTTTGATTGTCTCTGATAAGGAATTACTGAAGCGGATTATCAAAAACAAATTGGCCTGGGTGATTGCGGCTTATGTGGTTCTGGATCTGATCTTAGCCGGTGTGGCTTATCTAAAACACGACGTCAGCGGCAAGGCGATGGCTTATGGTCTGCTCGACGACACTCGTTTTCTAGCCTTTTTTGTTATGTGCTGGGTTATTGCTCTCCATACGCCAAGGTTTGCGCTGCGCTGGTACGCGTTAATTGTTTACCCGGCCGCTGTTGTTATCATCTTCGGTTTAATGCAGATGTTTGTTTTGCCGGCTAATGTATTGGTTCACTTCGGATACGGAGCTAAAACCATACTACCGTTTGAAACCATCAACCAAAATGTCCATTACGTACGGATTTTATCGACGCTAAGGGGGGCCAATCCGCTTGGAACTTATCTGATTCTACCGATTAGTGCGCTCGCCGTGGTGTTGTTTCGTAAGCGTCGCAGTATTTGGAATTGGCTGGAAGTTCTCCTCTTGGTCGCGGCTGCGATTGTATTGGTAGGCAGTTACTCACGTGCCGCCTGGATCGGTGCCGTTCTGTCGCTGCTAGTCATCGGCTTGAGTAAGTTAAACAAGCAGCTTATCAGACGTTTTAAGCTCCCGGCGGCAGTTGCCTTAATAGTATTGGTCGTTGTCTCTGTTATCTCTTTTGTGGTTTTGGGTCATAACGCCAAATTTCAAAACATTGTTTTTCACACTCAAACCCACTCAGCCTCACCGGTCAGTTCTGACCAGGCTCATCTCAGCGCTTTAACGCAGGGCTTCATTGAAGTGCTTAAAAAACCGCTTGGAACCGGTCCTGGTACATCCGGTCCTGCTAGTGTCTACAACCGTTATCGTCCTGCCAGCATTCCGGAAAACTATTTTCTGGAGGTTGGCGAGGAGTCCGGCGTTGTCGGGTTAAGCTTGTTCTTAGTCATAAACCTAATTGTGTTTTGTTTGTTGTGGTCCAGGCGTAAATCTCCCTTTGCTTTAGTAATGGCGGTGTCGCTAATAGGTATAAGTTTTGTTAACCTATTGTCACTGGCTTGGACTGATGATACTTTGTCATATATCTGGTGGGGCTTAGCTGGAGTGGCCTTGAGCCTGCCTCAGACCAACGATCTTAAGTTGCCGGGTAAAGCCAATAAGTTGTTTAGGAGGCTAAGCAGTCGTGGAACGCGAGCCGGGTCCGTTTGAACTAAATCTATTTAAATCCCTAGCCGGATATATTGGCCGAATAGCTAATTTTTTATGGGCGGGGGCAAGAGGCTACGGCGACTGCGTATTGGGCGTTAATCACTATCAGGAATATACGACGCCGTTTACTCCTTTGGCGCCTAACCCTGCGGATAAATGGGACAGCTATTTGTTAAAAAAGGATATTAAAACGGGCGATGACCTTAATCGTGTGTTTGATCGTATCGGTCCGCCCATGAAAGAAGACTGACCTTTATATGAAACCTAAAAACGAGCAGCCAATCAGGCCAACCAAAAAACAAATTGAATTACTAGGTTTTATTAGCGATTTTATTAATCAACACGGTTACAGCCCAAGCTATAGGGAGATAATGAGTGGGCTTAATTACACCTCCGTCGCGACGGTGGCGTTACATGTTAATAGTCTCATTAAGCGCGGGCATTTGCTTAAGCGTGATCGTTCTGCCAGATCGCTTGAAGTGGTTAACGGTAGTGTCAAGCCGTCGGTTTTGTCTAACCAGATAACTCCCGATCAGGAAAAGTGGCTGATCGAGAAAGTTGAGCACGCTTTTAGGGAAGTTGAGACTGCATCTGAAATTGTGCCGCAAGCGACTAATAATTTGCATATACTGGTAGCAGCCCTAAGGGTTTTAGGACTCGAAGGTGCCTCACAAAGTTTTGTGCCCAGACTAAAGCGAATGGAGGAAAAATATGGTCTCGAATAAATCAAAGCACGACCCAAACAGTACCCTATTGCTTATTCTGGCAATCCTGTCTGAATTGGTGGCGGTAGCCTTGGCTATCTGGGCGGGTGGATTCCTGGCCAACCATTACGAATGCAATCAAATCGTAACCGGACAATTTGTAGCTTGGGCCTTGTCCATCGTTGGTATCGTGATTGGGGTAATCGGTGCGTATTTGGCGTTTGTCAGCGGACACAGGAACTTTAAAAGACTGGCTCTGTTTATTGTTGGACTTTGTTTTATGTTGTCGGTTCTAACCTGGCTATTATCTGCCTTCTGCTTATCCTATTAGCGTAAGCGCTGCGGTAATAAATACTATATGTAGCGTAGCTATCCTGGTGCTACACTTATACCATTAACAAACCAAGATACCGGAACCGGGTGTAAATCCTGGGCTGTGCCGCAACTGTAAGGCCTGATGTTAAGGCTAAGCCAGATACGGAAAAGCTATCATTGCAATTAAGCCACCGCGAGCAAGGTTACGGCTAATTCATAAAGCTTATCGGGGGTATCTTCTTGTAAAAGGGGTATATATGGGAGAGCTCTTAATCGGATCGGAAAAAGCCAGACCGCTGGGTAACGGTACCGTTCTGGCTCATGAAGTTTTAGGTGAAAGGGATACCGTACTTAAGCAGTATATAGGTAATGTTGCTCTTGGGGTTGTGTATGGAGAAGAGCTCCAGGTTACCAACGAGCAACCCTATAATTCCTTGCTTGATGGCATCAAGCACGCTAAAGAAGGTGAGCCGTCGGCTGTCAAGATGGTTATGGCGAATGTCATAACCGATATGATCGAACGAACCATTAAAGCGGGCTATATATCCGATCGCGTGAGGATGGAAATTGGGCGAGACGGAGAATTGTCGCAGTACGGTCAAAGCTACTTGTCCGTGCAAGCGAATAGTTTGCGCTCGTCTTATGGCCATGACTTAATGTTTAACCGGACTAAAGCTGAGGCGCGTAATGCCTACCGATTACAGGAACTGATCAACAGTGGTGAACTAAACGACTATGCCTTCGTGGTTTTTTCTAAAGCCGAAAACTTGCCTGACAAAGGCTTTTATACGGAAACGATGTCTTGCGCTATCCAGGTTAGTACTCTTAGCACCGACGGTAATTTTTTAGAGACGGAAACGGCCTTCGTGGCTGGTAAAAATGCCAAGAAAAATAAGCTGGATGACAAGGCTATTGGAGCGATTTATAAGTCCTGGGTAGATTATGATGTTACCGAACACCACCCAAGCGAGATTATAGATTTGCCGCTCTTGGTGCCTAAAAGTCTTATCCCTAATGGCGCGGTTGATGTGGTTAAGGCCTATGATCAGGCTGCTGGCGGTACGTATTTCGGTCAAAACGTACGCCAAGGGGATTATTTGAAATTTAGGGAGACTTGCCGTTTGCTTGATCAAAGATACATTAACAGTGCCAGACAAATCTCCGCCGAGCTAATTAGTGCCGCCGACCGGCTGAGTAGCCCCGCTGCAGCGGCCGCTTTGCTGACGAAGTTGTCAAAAGAGTATTCGGTCAAGATGGCTGTCAGGGACAGGTCAATCGATTTAAGAGTTTTTGGTGACAAATCCGCCCGACATATCATCTGGGCTAGGCGGTACGATACCTTGGGCATGGCTAAAATGGCTAACGAGCATTTGAGCAAAGCTCAGCGCTTTGACGGATCGGTGGCCTGCAGCTTGCCAAGTGGTGTTGCGGAGGTAGAAAGCGCAGAGACTGACTGGATGGGGCCGCTGACTTTTACTTGCCAAAGGGGACATCGTAATACGCGCAAACGTAATAAGCTGATCGATAATTGTAAGTTTTGCGGCATTAGCGTTAGGTGCTGATGCATAGCCCCGAATAGTCTAGTAAAATATATGGCATGGCGCATAGTCAGAATCATTTATTTAAGCACATCGGTATATACAGCGGAACTTTTAACCCAGTGCACTCCGGACATATTAGTTTTGCATTACAGGCAATTAACGTAGCTCACCTAGATATAGTCTATTTCATGCCGGAGCGCCATAATCGCAAAAAAAATGACGTTGCTCACTACGGCCACCGGGTAGCCATGCTCAAAGCCGCCTTGAAACCGCACGCCAAGCTGGAATTGCTCGAGATGGAAGATATTAGTTTCAGTGTGGAGCGGACCCTGCCTAAATTACAAGCCAGATTGAAAGGACAGCGTCTGGTGTTTATTGTCGGTTCGGACAAGCTGAAAGATATTGGTAACTGGCCGAACGCTGAGTATCTGCTCGATGGTTATGAATTGGTGGTCGGAATCCGCTCACGCGACAAAAACCGTATCGACCAGCTGCTTGAGGAATTGCCTCAAAAACCACGCTCGGTCTGTCTGATAGATAGTTACGCTGGTTCGGTGTCTTCCACCAAAATTCGCGATGCACTCAGGCGCCAACGCGAAACCGACGGCATTTTAACTAGCGTACGACGCTACAGTAACCGAAACTGGCTATATATCTCACTGGCTAGCTAAACCATAAAAAGTTTATTCGCCCACTAAATCTTCACTACCTATAAGTGTTGTATAGTAGGCTGTCCCAAAGATTCATGTTTAACCGGCGAGTAAACAAATTAACTCCTTGACAGTAGCGGTTTCTATCAGTTACAATTTGGTCACTTTTGAATGAACCAAACTGGGTTATTCTAAAAGACAAAAATTAACAAAAATAACATTAACATTTAACGGCTTCGAGGCTAAAGGTTTGTACTTGAAGCAAGGGTCACTGAAAGGGACCATACCAGGGTAGTAAAAATGTCAATCACAATTCAAAACCCAACTACCGATGAGCAGACGGTTGAAGTTCGAGTGCGCCGTCCCAGCTGGCAACAATTTATCTATTATTAGCAAGCATTCGGCTTAAGCTTAAGTTTTATTTCTTGGTTTGAGTGGTGGTACCGCTTGTCGTGGTTGAAACCTTGCCTTTGGCGGCAATGGCATTATTAATCAGGGTTTCAAACTGGCTGACTGATGGTCCGACCTGAATTTGTTTGCCGTCTAAGTAGAATGTCGGCGTGCCCTGGATGTTAAGTTTATTGCCGGCAGCCATATCGGCCTGAATCATATTGTTGACTTGATTAGATGCAAAATAGGTCTTAAACTGGCTGACATTTAAGCCAAGCTGTTGAGCGTATTGGTAAAAGTAAGGATCCGGGTTGGTGGCAGTACTCCATTGCCGCCAGTTGCTTGAGTTATACAAGGCGTCGTGCATTTGCCAGTACTTGCCCATTAATCCGGCTGCTTCAGCCGCCCTGGCGCCAGCAAAAGCATTCGGGTGAATTGAGGTCAGTGGAAAATTACGGAACTGAAAGGTAATCTTGCTGTACTCATCCGCTACGACTTGTTTTACGATAGGATAGTACTCTTCACAGTACGGGCACTCAAAATCGCCGTACTCAACCAAAGTCACGCCAGTTGACCCGCCACCTTCAATATGGTTAGTTGGTTGGGTCGATGAACTAGTGCTGCCGGATTTGTTATTGTTTTGACTGGTAAAGAAAAAGATGGCACCAAAGATAATAATAATAGACGCTAGGATGCCTAAAAAAGATTTGCTCATACTCTCCCTTAAAAAAAGTTAATTCAGTATTAGTATAGCAGACCAACCTTACTTAAAAGTGATAAGATTTAAGATATGCTTGATTTCATAATCGCCGTTATCTGCCTAGTTTTAGCGACAGTGTCCATGGTGTATATAAAGGCCTTTTTCGGAATTCCTATTTATGAGCTGAAACGCCGGGCGGTTAATAGGGACGCCTATGCCAGGGCAATTTACCCCGTGGCAGTTTACGGTCCAGTGTTAGAGGCGTTGCTTTGGCTGGTGATTGTACTGGCCGGTGGCATATCCCTGGTCTTGTTTAACAAGTTGGCACCAGCTTGGCTGGGTATTGGTTTGTTGGCGGCTTGGCTATGGCTTTCATATGCCTGGCTGGGAGAGATTGCGCATTCAAACTTCGGGCGGCGCTTGAGTCAAGTATCGGCCGTTTTTTTTGTCTGGGCGTTGGCTTGGTTGTACAAGCCGGGGAGAGTTTTAGCGGGAGTGATGCGATCGGGTAAAATCAAGCACACCGGCATATATGAAAGTGAAGACTTGCAAGCTTTGCTGCTACTCCAGGAGAACCAAGCAGATAACCGTTTAAGTGCGACACAGATCGGACGTTTACATAAGCTTTTGGTATTCGAGTCGGCTAAAGTCAGTCACTACATGATTGAGTGGAAAAACATTATGACAGTTCACGCCGACGAACCGATCGGTCCCAAGTTGCTTGACGATATGCACAAATCCGCTCAGACTGTATTCCCGGTCTATGGGGTTAAGTCTTCAGCAGTTTTGCTAGGTACTTTAAACAAGGACGATGTTGGATTAAAAACCGAAGGCAGGGTAGCCGATTACATGCGGACTCCTGTAAGATATCTCAATAAGGATGAATCAATGGAGAACGCTTTGGCTAAATTTGCTCTTAGCGGGCAAGCTTTATGCGTGGTTGTCTCTAAAGATCATAAACCGATCGGAGTGTTGACTCTGAAGGATGCGCTGGGCTCAATCCTGACGCCTCAATCTAAAACTAACCCTAGGTCCAGTTCAAACGATAATTCCGAAACGGAATCAACCATTACAGAAATGAATATTGAAGGAGATGAAGAAGATGCGAATACTTAGTAGCGAGCTCAAAGATCATGTAGGGGAGACTGTCCATCTGGAAGGTTGGTTACATAAAAAACGCTTATTAGGCGGTCTGACATTCATCAACCTGCGTGATCGTAGGGGTATTATTCAGGCGGTGATTGACGATAAGAATGAAGTCGACAAGCTGAAGGGTATGCAGATTGGAACAGTAATGATTATTGACGGCAAGGTAGTTGATGAGCCGCGTGCTCCCGGTGGAGCCGAGTTGCACGAGGTCAAACTTGAAATTATGGTGCCGGTTGAATTTGAGCCTCCGATTGAGGTAGACAAGCCGTTGAGCCATAAGCCGGAAAACCTAGATACTTTATTTGAGCACCGCGCAATTGGTTTACGTAATCTGGACGAGACCAAGATCTTTTTAATCAGATCCAACCTCTTACGCCTGATTCGCCAGTTTCTGTACGAACATGATTTTGTTGAAATACAGACGCCCAAGCTGGTGGCTAATGCTGCTGAGGGCGGGGCAGAAGTCTTTAAGTTGGACTATTTTGGCAAACCGGCCAGCCTAGCCCAAAGCCCGCAGTTGTATAAGCAAGTTATGGTAGGTGTTTTCGAACGCGTCTTTGAGATTGGCCCGGCCTTCAGGGCGGAGCCAAGTGCTACTACTAGACACGTATCCGAGGTAACCATGCTAGATATTGAAATGGCATTCATTCAGAGCCATGAAGACGTTTTGAATATGGTTCAGGACCTGCTTTATTTTACTGTCACTAACATCTGGGAACAGTATGGCAACGAACTTAAACAGTTACGCGCGCCGGAACCGATTCTGACGCCGACCTTTCCACGTTACTCAATGCGGCAAATCCACGAGCTGTATCAGGAAGCTAACAAGACCGACATGTCCGGTGAGATTGACCTTACACCCGATGAGGAGCGTTGGATATGTGATTATGCCAAAGAGCATGACGGTAGTGAGGCGGTATTTGCAACTGATTTACCCAAATCTAAGATGAAGTTCTATCATATGTCCAAGGACGCCGAAGCGGCTCTGAGTGCTGACCTTTTATTCAGGGGTCTGGAACTTGCGACTGTACCTCAGCGCGAACATCGTTACGATAAGTTAGTTGAGCAGATGAAGACGGCCGGTCTTAATCCTGATGATGAAAGCTACCGTTTTTATCTTCAAGCATTCAAGCACGGACTGCCGCCACATGGTGGTTGTGGCTTTGGCATAGACCGTCTGGTTGAGAAAACGCTTGGCCTAGGTAATATTAAAGAAGCTATTCTCTTTCCACGCGACATTAACCGGATAACCCCGTAAGCAAAAAATCAAAGTATCCCGCTTGGGCGTATTGGTCTAAAATAAAGCTATGGATCCTGAAAGATTCAAGGTTAACCAGCCCAAGCCGGCCTATGATCAGTTGTCCGATCTGCCACCACCACCTCCCTCCAGGTATGCGGCCAAACCAACAGTCAAACACTCAAAGCGGTGGATTTGGCTTATAGTTAGCGCATTGCTTCTTATCGTTGTGGCTGCCGGTTTGCTGGTTTATGCTGGGCATAAGACCGCTAAAGTTACCACCAAGCAGCTGGCCAAGACGCCTAAGCAGCCATTAACCGTCGCTCCTCATCAGACTGTAGCGGCTAATCCACCTATTAATATTCCGTCATCTTCTCATAGTTCCCAGACTTTCGGCATGACTTTTAATTATCCGTCGAGCTGGAACGTGGTGGCTAGCGGTAATGCTGGCACTACGGTTACTTCACCGGTTATGGGCCTGACGGCTGCTAACGGTCAGCAGGTGCAGGGTCAAATTGCCATGAATGTTGCAAAGCAAGGCGTTATACCACCGGCTTTTACGACTAACTCGGTAGCGGTACTACCATCGCAAATTATTAACTACACCAGTCCGTCACCGACCCAAGCCGCGGACACCTATATAAGTTTTGTACAATATCCGTCAACAACCACCGTAGGTGGCTTGGATGGCATATATATAACCGGCAACTATGGCTACCAGAAGGACCAGAACATACCCAGCAGTGAGGTGGCGAAGGTCGATCCGCTGGTCTATTTCAATTTCTACTCCTGTAATTCGTCGGCATGCCCTCTCACTGCCAGGCAGCCACTGACGATTGCAGCCAGTTCTTGGAGTGATCAGACTTTGTCGGCACCGATTCTGATGATGATAAAATCCTTTACATTTAATTAAACCGCTTAGTCGAAACGAGGTGGATAATATACACTGATAAAAAGCTAATGTACACATATGGCCAAGAAGATAATCGTTAATAATGATTTAGATACTAGCGACGACCCGAAGCTGGTTGCAAAAGTTGACGCTATGATGGACCCCTCGGTTACCGAGAAGTCACTACCAGACTCGGAGTCAAGTGATGTGCCGGCAACTGAGCTGGAGACTAAAACTAACAGTGATCCGCAAACTAATATGCCGCCACTAGATATATTTGCCGAAGCGTCCAGTGCGCCACCGCTCAATACACTGGACTTAGAACCACCCGCTAAAGTCCGTAAAGACAAGCTTAAAACCAAAACAACTCCAAAGAAGGTTAAGGCTACAGAGGCAAAAAATCTCACTACAGAAAAAGTGCTCGAGGCAGAAGATGAGTCGATTGAAGCAATGCCAGCACTCGATACGGGTACCGATGAAGACGTTACAGTTAAGGTCAAACCGGCGCGACCTATTGAATATGATGACCCGAAAACCGCTCAGGCGATTGAAGATATAGTCGCCGAAGAAAGTGATGCGGTCCTAAGCCTAATAGATGAAGCTGAGACTGAAAAATACCGTGATGCCGTCGAGCAGGAAAAACACGGTCATCCCATATTCTGGGCCCTTATTGCCATAATTTGCCTTTTAGCCGCTGCTATGGCTCTATTCTTAATGTACCCGCCGTTCGCTAATTTCATAAACTCACTTAACTTAAAATTACCCAATAAACATTTATAAACATAAGCGTATAATAAAGTTTATGGAAGAAAACAATCAAACAAATTCAGATCAGCCAGTCCCAGAACAGCCGATCAATCAACCCGAAGTTAGTTCACCGACTAATGATCAGGCTCCAGATCAACCAGTTGAGTCAGCGCCGGTTCAATCAACCGAGCCAGCGCCGATGACTAGTTCTGAAGGTAGTATAGAGACGCCGCCGCCGGTTCAATCTGAACCATCTGGAACGGCTGAATCCACCCCTCCTGAAGTACCTGCTGCCACGGATAACTCTGCACCGTCGGTACCAATGACGCCACCAAAAGCAAAGAATAACTTTCCCGTGGTCGTTGTTTTGGCGGTTATCGCGTTGGTGATTATTATTGGCCTAGTGGTATATGCCTACACCAAGAAATAACCCATCAAAATCTACTAAACGGAGTTAGTTATGGGGTTATTTTCGGGCTCATCAGCTAAATTATCTGATGATCAATCGCAACCCGGCTCTCAATCAGTATCAGGTGAAGGGCCGGTTTTCAGTGGCCTGTCGGGCAATGAGCTTTACTGCATCAGCCTAGCCGGCTATACAGCCGGTAGCCTAGTGGTAGGTAATAGTGTGTTCGCGCTCGGTTTACTGGGAGGTGTAACGTCTAATATACGTACGGTTGTTGGTGGCGAAGTAAATCAGGTGACTAATATGATTGCCGAGGGTAGACGACTGAGTCTGGAGCGTTTTAATCAGGAATTGATTCAAAGCGGCTCGCCGGCAGCTACTGGTGTGACCTCAGAGTTGGTTTTTCATCCAGGCAATGTTGAGTTTTTGTCGGTCGGGTCGGCTATTACTCCGTTGAACGATGAGGTTAAAGACCGTAGTTTTACATCGTCTAGTGATGGTCAGGAACTATTTTGCCAGATGGATGCCAACTATCAGCCCCTATCCTTCGTGTTTGGCAATGTCGCCTATTCGATTGGTTTGGCTCGGGGTTTACTGGGAGGTCTTAAAGAAATGGTACGTGGTGAAGTCGCCCAGTTTAGCAACGTCTTTAATGCGACAAGAAACCTGGCGCTTGAGCGGATCGTTAACGAGGCTAAGTCCAAGCATGCGAATAGCGTGGTCGGCATCAAAACGACCATCCTGCCAATTCAATTTAGTGGCGTCCAAGAGATGGTTATGATTGGAACGGCGTCCTATAACGAGCAGATTCAAACCATAGCAGACAATGTCGGTGGTGTCGTCACCAGCGATCTGACGGCCGAAGAAATGTGGAATGTTGCCAAGATGGGCTATGTACCACTTAAACTGGTCTTGGGCACGTCGGTCTATTCATTGGGCATAGCCGGCGGCATTAGAGCTAGCCTTAGAAATCTAGTGAAGGGCGAAGTCAAGGTCTTAAGTGAACTAATCTACGGTGCACGAGAGCAATCACTGAAGAAGGTTCAGCAGCAAGCAGCCGAAATCGGCGCCGATGATGTTTTGGGCATTAAGACATACATCTATGATTTAGGAAACGGTGTAATTGAATTTCTGGCAATTGGTACAGCGGTCAAGCGAATCAATGGTGTGTCTACAAGATCCGATCAGCTTCCACCACAAGCAATTATCCGTGACAAAACGACGTTCGTAAACACGGCCGAAATAAGCTATGGTGCGGATTTACAGCGTCCAACCAGATAAATCTAAACCAGAAAATTATCTCTTAGCCAATCGTCTAGGCTGTCGCCGCCACCACCGGCAATGCCGACCACTAAATCGCCCTTTTCTAGATGAGCTGCTATAGTCCGTCTCAAGCCTTCGTCCCGTTCAGCTGGTTGAGCTATGGTCGGATCACTTAAATGAGTAATGAGCTCGGCTGGGGGCAGAATACGTTGATCCGGGTCTTCACGGGCTAAGTAGCTGGGTAGCCAGTAGACCTGGGCTGCACCATTAAAACAATCCTGATAGTCATTGAGCATGTAATGTTGACGCCGATCAGTCAGTGGTTCGTAGACCACGATAATGTTTTGCTTGGTTTCAATAGTCATTTCTTTAGCTACACTCATGACACCTCGGATTTTCTCTGGAGTATGGGCGTAGTCGGTATAAAGATTAGGTAGTAGCTGCTCCATTCGTCTTGACAGTCCCGGAAACAGGTTGATGGTCTGAATCAGCTTGTCCGAGTCGGATTTTATCATGAGCCTAAGGGCTGATACAGCCTGCCAGGCGTCAAGTCGGTTGTAGAAACCTTTCAGCTTGATGGCTCTGATAGCACGAGTGCTTGGATCCTGGAGGGTTATTAAGTTGTTATCCGGGTTATTAAGGCCCAAATACATAGCGTCGTCCTGCCAGATCAAGCTATGTCGGCTCTGGGAGATAAAATCTAAGAAAGCTTGCTTGTATTCAGATCGGGTAGGGAAGATTTCATGATGGTCCCACGATACGCCGCTGATGACACTTAGCCAGGGGTTAAAATGCAGGAAGTTACGATCGAATTCATCGGCCTCGATAATGAAGTACTTACTATCGTTTAAGTACTGCCCCATTGGTCCGAAACTGGTCTTGGCGGGTAATAGATAGCTGATGTTAAGCCCCAATTGCTTACATAACCACACAATCATTGCTGTTGTGGTTGTTTTGCCGTGCGTGCCGGCCACAGCAATCATTTTTAGGTTCTTAGTGGTGACGATTTCATTTATAAGCTCGTCGCGTTTAGTGGCCCGTATATTATGCTGTTGAGCAAACTTTAGTTCTGGTGCGTCCGGCTGCTCAAACACTAAAGCCGAGCTATAAACGAACCAGTCAATCGGCTTTTCGGCGTGAACCTTGGCGATATGTTCATAGCTCTGATTGATGGCAATATTTTCAATGCCAGCTTGATGGAGCACCTTAATGTAGCTTGACATCCGTTTATCTGAACCGGATACGTCGTAGCCTGCTTGTAATGCGATTTCCGCTAGAGGGCCGATGCCAGCTCCGCCGATACCTGAGAAGTATACGTGCATGATCTTAGTCTAGCATGCTAAAGATAACAGCAACATTAAGGTAAAATCTTAGTATGTCTGCAATCAAGCATCGTATTAATCGTACCTGGCATCATTTTATAAAGCTTAATCCTTTGTATTTCTTTTTGGCCACGTTGCTGCTGGGTACGATTTGTGTGGTTGCGCTGCGCCATAACAATGAGCACATGCAGCAACTGAGGTCCGCTCTCTACCAGGCAGACAAGAATAATGGCAATGTTCAACAAGCACTCAATAATCTGCAAGCTTACGTTGTTGCACATATGAATACGGAATTGTCGACGGGGAACGGCTCGGTTTATCCACCTATCCAGTTGCAATACACCTATGAAAGACTTGTGCAAGCTGAGGAGCAACGAGTTGC
>JAJYIP010000019.1 GCA_021790005.1 bacterium | reverse complement strand
CTAAGATTCTGCGTGAGAGAATACAATCATTAACAAGTAAGTTAGAAAGGACGCAGCGGGAGCTAGGCTACCATTATTAACTAATCCTAACCATTAGCTCTTACGGTAACCTTTACTTACTATCTAATGCGTCATATCATGCTAGTATAGCTTTTATATGTCTATTGGTAAGGTCTCAATTGGAACTGTTGAATAGCCCTGGAGGCAGTCAATTTAGGCGGTGGGTGAGCCAATACCCTACAGAGATTCCGTGTACCGGCAAGACCAATATTTTCTTTCAGTCAGACGGTAAGAAAAATACGGACAATACAGGCGCAAAGTCACTGGAAATAATAGCCAAGCAAATCTGCGCTACTTGCGATCTTATCTATCCGTGCCTAGCGGATGCGTTAATTAGCGATGAAAAATTCGGCATCTGGGGCGGCATGAATAAGATGCAGCGCAGTACTCTCATGAAACAACTAGAGAGAAGCAGAATAGAAATCACTCCTGAAAATATTCAAAAATTAGCACCTTATTTCAATATTCTAGAATCAATGGACAAACAACCCCGACAAACGGGCATAGGTCCGATAGGTGCTTAATTATTGTGATTGCGACGAGTGGCACGCCAGGCTTCAATTTGAGCATGGTGACCACTTAAAAGTACCTGTGGCACATCTAGTCCACGATAAGAGTCGGGTCTGGTATACTGCGGAAATTCTACCGTCAAATCATCGTCTTGAAATGACTCGATAGCTGCTGAAGTTTCACCGCCCAAAACGCCAGGCAACAGCCTAACTACCGAATCGACAATCACCATAGCCGGAATCTCACCGCCAGTTAAAATGTAGTTGCCGATTGAATATTGTCTGTCGACCCAGTGCGTGACTCGTTCGTCATAGCCTTCGTAGCGTGGACAAAGTATGATCAGGCCGTTGTTATCTGAAGCCAAAGCTTTAGCTTCGGACTGTCTATAGGTTAAGCCCCGAGGGGTAGGTAAAATTACGAGGGCTGGCGGATCGTTCTTTTTAGCATCCTCTATTGCTCTAACAAGCGGATCGACCATTAACAGCATGCCGTCGCCTCCGCCATAAGGAGTATCATCGACTTGCTGACGAGGTCCTCTGCCGTAGTCGCGCAAGTTAATGTATTTAAACTCAACCACACCCATATCCTGCGCCTTATGCAACATACTGCTATTGAGTACACCCATAAAAGCCTCTGGAAAGAGACTAATAAGCTGAATTAACATAGCGAGAATCGACTAAATATCCAGATCGTCAAGGTCTTCGAGTTCGCGACGGGTTTTGGAATAATGATCTTCCTCGGATTGCGCTTTATCTTCTTTGAGTACAGTTTCAACTTCATATTCTTCTTTGTCGACAGGACCGTTTGGTTTATCTTCGTTATCTTGAGTCGTTGACGGATATTCATGTCGGGGTTTTCGATCAGACTCAACTCCGTTATCTACAATCTTCAGGTTGTAACGAGCATCATTCTTGGTGCCTAAAGCTCTAAGAAGAATTCTGAGACTCTGTGCTGTTGCTCCCCTCTTACCGATAACACGACCTAGATCTTCAGGGTCGACGGTTAATTCAAGTAGCACGCCTTTTTCATCGATACGACGATCAATTTTCACCTCATCAGGCTTGCTAACTATTGACTTTACGACATACTCAACGAATTGTTGGTCAATACTACTCATGACAGAATTTCCTCCCTAGGTTAGATACAACTAAGACTAGTATACCATTAAAAGTCACGCGGCTTCGGCTGAAGCACCTTCGTCGTCGACCGGCATCACACTTACAGCTTCAGGACTTACAGCTTCAGGGACTGCTTCCTGCTTAGATACTTCAGGCTTAGGAGCAGTTGAGCGACGCTTGTCGGGGTTTCTAACGCTACGTTGCTTAGAGTTTGCCTCTGCAACCCAAGCCGGCAGCTTTATTTTTTCGGCTTTCAATAAAGAAATAACCCGAGGTGAAGGTTGTGCCCCATGCTCTAGATAAAAACTGGCTTTATCATGATTGATCGAAATTTGTTTGGCATGCGGATCGTAACTACCGAGATAGGTAACGACCTTGCCGCTGGTTGGAGTGCGGCGGGCATCCTGAACCACCATACGAAACATGGCATGTCCTTTTCGTCCAGTACGTTGCAGGCGGATAGCTAACATTTTATTCCTTATTCATCCCTGGCCATTCACTGATTTAAATACGGCCTTAATTTAGTATTAGCAATGGTATCTTATTTTACAGATTAGCGCCCCTGTAGTCAACTCCGAGTTTAGCGACAACGGTAGAAACTTATGTATCATAGCTTAAGAGTGCTGCTTCAGCTGCTTGCTGTTGCCCGGCCTGTTTACTGGGACCGCTGCCCTTACCTAGCAAGCGGCCTTCGACGAATACTCCGACAGTAAACATCTTGTCGTGATCGGGCCCCTCTTCGCTAATGACCTTATATATAGGGGTAATGCCCTCTTGGCTTTGCACAACTTCTTGTAGCCTGGACTTTGCATCCATCCAGCTTCCGTTAGACAGAATACTACTTAGCGTCGATAGGATAGATTGGCTGATGAAGGTTTTGGCGGCTTCATAACCTTGATCAAGATATATGGCACCGATAACAGCCTCAAAGCTATTGGCTAAGATTTGAGCCCGGCCACGATCAGTACCGCGTCGCTCGCCCCTACTCAGCCTCAAAAAAGGCTCAAAACCAAACTTCTGGGCAGCTGCTCCAATACTCTCGGTTCTAACCAGGGCACTACGCCAGTTGGTTAAGACACCTTCCGACTCGCCATAGTTAGTAAACAAAAATTCAGTTACCACCAGCTCAAGCACGGCATCACCTAAAAATTCGAGGCGTTCGTTATGCTCCTTGACGGTTTTTTTATGTTCGTTTAAGTAAGACCGGTGCGTAAATGCGGTTACGAGCAGCTCGATGTCATTAAATGTGAAACCGAAAGTGTCTTGCGCAAATTTCAGATAGGCGTTCGTGTCCATGGCTTTATAATTTAGACTCCCTGATACGCTTTAAACCAAGCAGAATTAATTTACTAATATCTTCATAGGCTATTTTATCGATCGCCTCATATGCTGGCAACCACTGCATATCGTTAAGCCAGTCTTCACCTTTAAGTTCATGGGTCTTGCCCAGAGCCTGGACCAGATAAATATGCATGGTCATGAGCACTAAAGTATGGTTACGACGATAGCGGAAGTTAACTTTACCGAGCCAAGACATAACCTTCATATCCTGCAGACCAGTTTCCTCACGGATTTCCCGCTCTGCCGTCGCCTTAGGCTCTTCACCCGGTTCCACGTGACCTTTAGGTATCGTCCAACGTTTTTTGGCATCTTGAATCAATAACAACTCAAGTTGGTCGGTTGTCGGATTGCGGCGCCAGATAACACCACCAGAGGTAGTCTCGTGGACTGCCTCGTCTATAATCGGCCGACGTGACACCAGTTTTTTGATGCCCTTTAAAGGTTTGGGTCGATGCATAAGACACTGTTACTTTTTCTTGGTGTCTGATGGAATATCCTTTATGGATTCTTCAAATTGCCTGAGGATAGTACCGAGTACACCATTTATAAACTTTGATGAATTCTCGCCGCCAAAAGCCTTGGCCAATTCAACGGCCTCATTAATGACGACTTTAGGCGGCACGTCGTCACCATACTTTAGTTCATACAACCCAATCCTGAGAATAATCCTGTCCATACGTGCAATCTGCTCGATCGGCCACTCCGGAGCAATCGGCTGTAGCTCTGCATTGAGATCAGAAGCATGCTTAGAAACTCCCTTGACCAGGTTGCGGATAAATTGCTTGTCTTCAACCATCTCGGCATAGCGACCTATATTACGGTCGATAACCTCGTTTAGATCGAGGCTCTTATCTCCAGCTTCCAGCCTGAACTCTTCCTCATAAAGAGTCTGAAGTGCGATTATTCTGCCAAGATGTCGGTTTGATGCCATAAACTTTTAATTTACTTTCCGCACTGATTCAAGCGGAGCTTAAGTATATTTATGCCTGAAGACTATTCAGACATTCGTTGTTTTGCCGGATTCTCGTTTGGTAGTACGAACTTTAATTGGCGAACGGGCGTTAACTTTGCGGGCAAGTTTTATAACCAGATGGCTACGCCTGGCACCGGTCGCTCGTGGGCTGGTTCGCTTTTTAGGCTTTCCCATGTTTTTAAGTGTCTCCTCCTTTGAGACGGATTAAATACTTGATGTTAATATTAGCAAATCTACCCCTTATATACAACTTGCGCTTTTTCTAGAAGGATTATTTTACCACCAGACTCAGTAATTTATCCGGCACATAAATAACTCTGGTAATTTCTTGGCCAACCAGGTAGTTACTAGCTGATAGCTCCTGTTTAGCGGCCGTCAGAACAGCTGCTTGGTCAGTGCCACGCTGTACTTTGACTGTGCCACGAATCTTACCATTTATTTGTATTGCAACCGTCACTTCTTGGTCAATCGTCCAAGCCTGGTCATAGCCTGGCCACTCCTCAAGGTGTATCGATCCTTCGTTACCGATTGCTTCCCAAAGTTCTTCACTGATGTGCGGCACAAACGGCGCTAACAGCTTCAAGACACTTTCAATCGCCCATTGCCACTCGATAGACGAAAAGTTGTCCTTGGCCTTGACTCTGTAAAGATCATTGACACATTCCATGAACGTAGCGATAGCGGTATTAAAGCCGTAAGCCATAAGGTCCTGATCGACTTTATAGATGGTACGATTGATGATTGTTTTCAGATCGTCAGATTCATTATCTCCACCATCAGACTCGACATAGTCATGCACTAAGGTCCATAACCGCTGCAAGAATCTGAAGGTTCCACCCAAAGCTTCCGGGCTCCAGGGTGTCGTCTGATCATAGGGTGCCAGAAAAGTAATTGCCAGACGTAAGGCATCCGCTCCATAACCATTGTCTATAACTTCGTTCGGATTAACGATATTGCCCTTGCTTTTACTCATCTTAGTACCGTCGGCTGCCAATATAATGCCTTGGCCACGGCGGGCGGAGTAAGGTTCGGGCGTCGGCACTAAACCCTGGTCATAGAAAAACTCATGCCAGAAACGTGAATACAATACATGCAAAGTAGTATGCTCCATGCCGCCCAGATACATATCTACCGCACCCCAGTAGTCCAGAAGCTTACGATCGGCAAAAGCGTTGGCATTATGGGGATCAAAGTATCTTAGATAGTACCAACTGCTACCAGCCCAGTTCGGCATAGTATCGGTCTCACGCTTGGCTGGAGTGCCGCATTCAGGACAAGTCGTGTTAACCCAATCAGCTATGGTAGCCAAGGGACTTTCGCCAGTATCTGTCGGCTCAAAATGCGCCACCTTAGGTAATTCTACCGGCAACGACTGTTCGGGCACCGCAACGGCGCCATGCTTAGGACAATGGATAATCGGTATAGGTTCACCCCAGTAGTGCTGGCGACTAAATATCCAGTCACGTAACCGGTAGTTGATTTTTTCTTTAGCCAAACCCTTTTCGGCCAGATCCTTAATGATCTGTTCACGCATCTCGGAACTAGCCAAGCCATCATATTTACCACTATTGAACATGACACCTTCGCCAGTAAAGACTGTTGCAGCGGTCGTTTTGTCGTCACTCGGCTTGATGACCTCGATTATCTTTAAATCATATTTGACGGCAAAGGCGTGGTCACGTTCATCATGTGCCGGCACTGACATAATCGCTCCCGTGCCATAGCCGGTCAAAACATAGTCTGCAATGAAGACCGGAATCCGCTCACCACTTGCCGGATTAAGCGCGTAGGATCCGCTAAAAACTCCTGTTTTCTCCCTGTCCGTGTCCTGCCGTTCAATATCTGACTTAGCTTCAGTGGCTTTAATGTAGGCATTAACGCGTTCTTTTTGGGCGGTGGTAGTTAACCGTTCAACCAACGGATGTTCTGGGGCTAGCACTAATGCAGTTGCGCCGAAGATAGTATCCGGTCGGGTCGTAAAAACCGTTATCGTGACGTCTTGATTATCAATACTAAAGTTAATTTCCGCACCTTTACTGCGACCAATCCAGTTGATCTGCTGGTCAGCAATCCGGCTGGGATAATCTACCGTGCTAAGACCGTCAACCAGACGATCGGCATAATCCGTGATTCTTAACATCCATTGTTTTAACAACTTCTTTTCTACGGGAGTATCACAACGTTCGTGGCGACCATTGATAACCTCCTCGTTAGCCAAACCGGTTTTACAAAACGGACACCAATTAACCGCGATTTCCGATTGATAAGCTAAGCCGGATTTAAAAAACCGCAAAAACAGCCATTGAGTCCACCTGTAATACTCCGGATCGGAAGTATTAAAACTTCGGCTCCAATCGAAGCTAAAGCCCATACCCTTTAACTGCTGTACAAAACTAGTAACAGCATCGCTAGTTGCCTGTTGCGGCGATATTTTGTTCTTAATGGCATAGTTTTCAGTAGGCAAGCCGAAAGCGTCAAAGCCCATCGGGAACAGAACGTTATAGCCTTGCATGCGTTTTTGCCTAGCGACTATATCCCCCAAACTATATTCGCGCATGTGGCCAACATGCATACCTGCACCCGAGGGATACGGAAATTCTGTCAGCATGACGTACTTAGGCTTGAGGGAAAAATCCTCAGCAGCATACAGGTTGGTTTCCGCCCACTTTTTTTGCCACTTAGGCTCAATGTCTTTAGGAATATAGCGCTTCATGATTAACTGCCAGTATACCAGCAATGCCGGTTAGATTACACCTTGGGCCTAATACTGCTTAAGGTAGTTAGTGGCAAAGACAGTGCTGAGCTTTTGTTGTTGTGCGTATTTATCTAGCGCCAACTTAACCAGTTCATCAACCAGCTCAACATTGCTTTTACCGGCAGCCCGCCAGTTGTGGGCGTAGAGACTGCCCGGCAACGGATTAACCTCATTAAAGTACACCTGATTAGCTTTGGTATCCACCAGTAAATCAATCCGGGCAATGCCGCTACAGCCCAGCGCTTTATATACACCTAACGCGGTTTGTTCGGCTTTAACCATTAAATCCTTGGGCAAATCGGCCGGTAAACGACTATAGCCCTGTGAGCCGTTAGTTTTGCCGCCTTTGCCTTTTTTGCCGCCGGCCATATATTTGGTCTCAAAGTCAAAGAAGTCGTCACCGTGCGTAACCGGCTGTTCAACCAGCGCCGGCATAAGCTTGTCGTTGCCCATAATCGGGACAGTGGCTTCAATCAAGTTTTGGACTTCTTCTTCAACGATCACCTTGTTATCGTAATGCGCCGCCACTTCTATAGCATTTTTAAGTTCAGCTTCGGATTTAACTCTAGTAATAGCAATACTCGATCCTAGGTGTACCGGCTTAACGAACAGCGGATAGCGTAAATGCGCCAAGCTGTTCAAAACTTTAGCCGCATTGTCGCTGAAATCTCTGGCGTAAAACCAGACGTATTTGGTCGATGCAATACCGGATTCCTGTGCGACTATTTTCGCTAGCGCTTTATCCATAGCTAGGGCACTGGAAGGCATATTGCAACCGACATAAGCAACATTGGCCATTTCAAGCAATCCCATCAGTTCACCGTCTTCACCGTGCGTACCGTGCGTCGCTGGAAACACCACGTCAATTTTAAGCGGCTTTTTAGCAATACCGGGCTTTATTAAAGATAAGCCGTCGCCAATCCCAAGCTGAACCGGACGATTATGCTTGAGCCAATTATCAATCTCGCCTGAAGAAAACAAGGCGATATCTTTTAACTTCGGGTCGCTATACCAAAATCCCTGTTTATCTATATAAATAGGTACGACTTCATACTTGCCGCTCAATTCCAGCGGCTTAATTATACTGGCAATAGCGGTTACGACAGATATGTCATGCTCGGTTGAGCGTGACCCATAGACAACACCGACTTTTAGTTTATTCATAGTTCAATCATACACCTCTCTAATTTAAGCGTAATTATCCGGCCAATCGTTCTGCATCAGCACTAAGTCGCCCTTGGCTACAAACTGCTCAAGGTTAGCATAGAATTTGAGTGGATCGTTTTCAAGCACTAGCTCTTTCGCGTAGCCGGAACGGGTCAGACCTTTTTGGATATATCTGGTCGTCGAGTTATTCATTAGAACAACCACATCCGGGTTAGATTTGGCAATATATTCACCCATTAGTTCATGTACCCGTGCCGTTTCGCTGCCCTGCTCAACCAGTCCCGGAGTCACATATATTTTGCGTTTGGCGGTTTTTAGTTCACCTAAAAGTTCGGTGCCGGCTTTAATGCCTTCAATATTACCGTTATATGTATCGTCGATGATCCAGGCGCCACCAAGATTATATGGTTGCATGCGGTGCTCAAAAGGTGCCGTATGCGCAATGCCGGCTTGGATCTGCTCTTCACTTAACCCTAAAGCTAGGCCTATCACGGCCGCCACTGACAAAACACCGACTTGATGACGACCAAGTAAGCGACTCTTTAAGTTAATTGTTTTCTTGCCCTTAACAAGGTCAAAGGCAATGCCGTCCAGACTAATCCTAATATTTTTAGCTTTCCAGTCAGCCGCACCGAAAATTCCATACGTCTGATCACTCGGCTTAATAAACTTTATAGCCGCTTGTGATTCTTGGTTGACATAGACGTTTTTATGATGCAAGAGATCCGCTAGAGAAAAGATATCCTCACCGGCCGCTTGCATTGTTTTATATCTGTCAAGGTGGGCCGGCGCCAGACCAGTTATAACCGCATACGTCGGTTTTGTCAGATCGTAGAATTTAGCAATATCTCCAGGCGCCCCTTCGCCGTACTCAATAATTAAGGCGTCTTCTTGACCGTTCAGGCTGCGCGCAAATTTGGCATGCTCAATTAAAACATTAAGATTGGCTTTGGTAGCTGCAACCCCGAGGCCTTGGCTTAGTACCGTATTAAGTACCTCTTTCATAGTGGTCTTACCATAACTCCCAGCCACTGCGATTCTAGCCCCGGGATGATCCGCAAACAGCGGCTTGGCGGCGTCAATTTGACGCTGATTGCGTGGCTCAACAATATATAGTCTGCCCAGTTCTAAGGGCACAACCACTAGGTGCGACCAGACTAAAGGATAAATAACAACTAGTGCACCGCCGTAAAAAGACAGCCATATCTGCGCCGCATTAATCCCATAAACGACCAGACCCAGACCAATTAAAATTTCTATAGCTATTCCTAGGCTAAGACCCGCTAAAAGCATTTTGGCATAAGCCGTTTTATCCAAATGCCGCCGATGAGCAACCAGAGAGAAATCCTTGGTGCGCCACAGCCACTTAAAATATGGCCCAGGATGGTATTCGCATGACTGCAACATATACACGATCGTGGCCGGAAACTTAGGCGAGTAGATGGATAGTAACTGTCGTAACATTACAAAAATTCCTTAATTAAGTTAATTACGGTTGCAGGTTGGTCGTGATGCACAAAATGATCATTGCCTTTTAGTACTTTCAGGTTAGACGTTTTAATTAGCGCGTGATACAACTCGCCGTCGGCTAACGGAATAGCCGGATCCCGGTCGGCAAAAATAAGGAGAGTCGGCAGTTTAAGCGCTAAGGCATCTTTTTGTACGTCTTGGCGTACGGTCTTTTTAAAAGTCTCCTCCAAATGCGGTACGACCAAAAGATCTGAGCCGATCGTACCGTATAGTCGTTTACGTAATTTCTGCCGGTACTCACCCGGCAGCCAAAAAGTCGCCGCCTTGCCCGTTTTGGCTATGACTTTAGTTCCAAATTTTTTCAGGCCGTGCCTGTTGCGAATACCTGCCGCTGCCAAAAGAACCAGTTTGTCGGCCTTCAACTTGCCTGTCGCCAAACCCCTGATCGCTAAGGCGCCACCGTTGGAATGACCGATGATTGCATACGTGTTTAAATTAAGCTTTGTAAGAAAGTGGGCTAAAAAGTTGACGTAAGCATCCAAATCCCAGACTTCATTCGGCGCTTGGCTTGACCCGAAACCCGGCAGATCCAGTACTACCGTCTGGTAATCTTTATTTAATTCCGTGATGAGAGCAGCAAATGTCCGTCCGTCATCTCCCCAACCATGCAATAAGATAACTACTCGTCCACGACCCCTGATTAAATAATTAGTAAGCAAACCGTCAACAACTAGTTTCATTGGCCAATATTATACTGTAAAGCTATTGAGTTACAGTCAAATAATATATAATTAAGTTTAAGCGCAATGAATAATGATCATGTAAAGATCAGTTCCAGCAACAAGTTTATGGTCAGTCTAAAAAACCATAAGGCTTTATTTTTCATTATAATTGTAGGTGTGTTAATAATATCCGGTGCTAGTTTAGTGCTATTAAAGCTAGCAAGTGAAAATGTGATTCCAAAAGTAAACGCCAGCAACACCGCACCAGTTAGTCTATGCACTAGTAGCCAAACGATTAATGCTTGGCTACACTTCAATAATTTCAGCACCCTTAATAGTCAAGCGGATATAAATTTAGTCAGCAACATCGAAAAGTCGAGCGGATACCAACAGGATCCGAACTGTCTATTCGTTCTAACCCAGTACTATGTGGCATTTGGCGACGGCACTGACGCTAGCAAATACTACAATCAGCTTAAGAAAATATACTCTCCTAGCAAAGGTCTTTTTTTAGCTTATGGCGGTAAATCTTTCAACGTCAATAGTTTAAATTCTCGGGTCTCGCTCTTGCAGAAAATAGCTCAACAAACTCAAAGTAACGCAATATCTTCGGGTAAAGGACAATGAGTTTTTTTAGGAATATAAGGATAACACTAGCGGTATTCGCCTTCGGATTATTGCTCAGCGTAGGATTTAACTTATTGCATAATAGCGTAGCTTACGCCACCCTCTCCTTTGGCGCCTTATATGTTCCTAGTTCAGTTCGTCAAGATCTATATCAATATGATAACTTCCTCGAGCCTGGATGCAATTATGGACAGGATTATCGGAATAATGAATGGATATCTCCGGCCGGTAACAGCGCGGACAATACAAGCCAAACAGTTTCTGCAGGCACAACATCAGTAAACCTTGAACTTACATACCTCCTTATGCTTTGCCACACAATAGTAAATGGTCAGCCTCTTTATCCGCCACCGAACAGCGATCTACCAGGTCCGCCGGCAGCAGGCCCAGGAGCAACGTGTCCATCATTAGCTTACAACGGATGTCCCAGTACCACTGCCTTAACCTATCAAGCGATGACAGTATCAAATATCCAAGTAACAAGCGGTGGGGGTTCAATTGGTGGTTTTAATAAAGGCACGGTTTTTAATGATTACAATGGAGGTACTCGCTTCTGGTTTGGGCAAACCAATTATTTTACATATAACGCCCCACCTGGCGGCATACAACAAACCACGACTATAAACATTACTGTAACTGTACAATTAATCAACTACTACAAGAACTCCTTTTGGGAGTGCGTAGCCGCACCAACTAATATATATGGTACTCTAGCTGCAGCTCAAGCAAACTGTAACACTACACCCTTAACATACTCATTTGAGTTTTATGTGCCACCACGGCCAACAATCGGGGTCGTAGAAAGCTATCAATGCACTACACCTAATAATCCTGTTAGTATTTCAGGATGGGCATTTGATCCAAACAACTCTAGCACATCGATTGCAGTCGATGTTTTTAATTCAAGTGGTCAACTAGTAGCTTCGGTTCCCACTACCGGCTATAGACCGGATGTTAACAAAGCATATAATATTACTGGCAATCATGGTTTCGCGGTAAATTTAAGTGGAGACCAGGGTTTTAATTCTAATACCTACACTGTATGGGCAATTAGCTCATCTGGAAATCCGGCGTATAATTCGCAACTAAACTATTATGTCGATCCGCCTCAGATAAATATATTTACAATCGGACCATGTGATACCTTAACTCTGACTTGCGGAACCGCCAATCCGACGTCGGCAGAACTAAGTCAAAATTTTAGCTTAACTACCAGCGTAACCAACGACATAACAACCAGTTCGGGCAGTCCACCGTCTCTGAGTACTGGGACGTACGATGTGACGTTTAATGGTAATACATATAGCGGGTTTAGTTCTAGCAGCAATACACTAACAAGCAACCCTATTAGCGCAACTATTAACACGCCTGGAATTTACCCAGTAAACTGGTCATTTTCATTGAACGGGATATCTATAAACTGCCAAAGTAATGTATCCGTCTACGAAGGACCATATATGAAAGTCTATAACGGCGATGTAGTAGTTGGATCGACCTTTAATAGCTCATCCAGTCAGTGTACGGTAAGTCCAAAAAATATATATGCTTGGAATAATAATACATCTCCGTATAGTGGTAGTGGCTCTAACTTCGGGGTAATGGCGACCGGAAACATATTTGGCTTTGCCAGTAATCAAGGACTTAACGGCAATCCACCGCTTAACTTGACGTTTGCTAATGACAGTTTTGGGACGGCACAAAGTTCCAGCTGGGGAGGCAATATGGCTTCCGTGCCATGCATTCATGATTACTGGGACAGTCAACCGGCGAATATTTATAATCCGGCAGCGACCTCAAACGCCATACAGGTCAATGCCGGGCATTGCCCCTATAGCAACACCAGTGCCTGCACGGCTCTTTACACCACAAACGCCTTCGGAGTTCCGCAAATTATTTCCCCGGGTCTATCGATTTCGCCTGGCCAACACGCCACAATTTATGTCAATGGAAGCGTCGATATTAATGGCAATATTACATATACTGGTACATGGAACGGACTCTCTGGTACAACTGGAATGCCGAGCTTTACGCTAATTGCGAGCGGTAATATCTATATCTCTCCAAATGTTACTGAACTTGACGGAACATTTGTTGCGCAAGGCGGTACTATCTATACGTGCGATAATGCTGGTGCTGTGCCGAGCCCCCTGCATCATTACTGCTCTAACCAGCTAAAAATATACGGATCCCTGGTGGCCAGTCATATTGATTTTATGCGTACTTTGGGAACCCTGAGCCAAGCTGCCAATCCTAGCAGTAACTTATGCGGAAGCGCTGACCCAAATGCCGCAGAAGTTATATGCTATACGCCAGCAACTTGGCTTGGACAGCCAGGTATAAATAATAACTATAACGAAATAACTTCACCACCACCGATTCTCTAACTGGATATATCTTGGTGGAGTATGGCGGAGTCGAACCGCCGACCTCGGCAATGCGAATGCCGCGCTCTAGCCAACTGAGCTAATACCCCGATTTTAATGGCTAAATGCTACCGCTAGATTATATAATAACTATCGAAAGATAAGGAGCTTATGGCCAAATTAACCCTCGCCCACAAACTTAGCCTTAGTGTACTATCGCTAATCGTCATTATATTTCTCGCTGGCTTCATATATATCTATCTGGGCGATAGTGGCGGCTTAGGTTCCGCTCTGCCGACCGCATATAACCAATCACAGTATAAACCACTACCTAAACCGGCAGCACCGAGTGCCAGTTCACCAGTTGGCACATCAGTGGAAGCGTTGGATACGCCCGTAGCCCGCGGCTCAAGCACGTCTTTAATAATCAGCACTAAAGCTTATGCTTACTGCAACATAACCGTCAAGTACAACAATGTGATCAGCCACGATCCGGCACTAGGCACCAAACAGGCCGACGCTTACGGTACACTTACCTGGACTTGGACAGTTCCAGCGAATGCTCCAATTGGCAACTGGCCGATTTCCGTTACCTGCCACGACATGACGCATGCCAGTGTCGTAGATGACCAGCTACAAGTTACACTGTAAGGTTTTGAGTTATTGACCGAAAACCAGCATAATTAATAAACACTTCCATTTAACATAGTATTTAAATTTAGTTCGGAAAGAAATTGTAGTGAGTTTAAGTAAAACCGGCTCAAAGAAAATTATCCAGAAATCTAACAACTATCCTGGCAAATTTGCCGTATCGATTATAATCATGGCGTTTATTATCGTCACGGTTTCTATTTTGATGTCTTCCAAACCTACGGACCCGGTGCCTAAATCCATCCTTACGAGCGTGCCTTACGCGATTTACTATCCAGACCAAAGCCGTTTACCATCAGGCTATACGCTTGACATTAAGTCGATTCAAAAGTCCAGCGGTAATGTAGTCGAATACTTTGTTGATTACGGTAATAAGCAGCTGGTTGTTGTGTTTGAACAAACGATGCCGAGTCAAAGTACCATCAACCATTTCACATCCACCTACATGCCGTTACACACTACCTTCTGGACACCTATGGGCAATGCGGTGTTAGGTGCTATAAATTACGGCAAATCTATCCGATCAGTCGTCAGTCTGCCAATTAATAACGGCCCATGGATAATTGTCACAGCGCCTTCCAACATTAACCAAAATGACCTTAAGCAAGTCATCAACTCACTCATTAGAAGCTAGCGCCTAGAGACCGCTGACCACCATCTGAGTAACAGTAACCGTATTCGATGTGCTGGCACTACTCCAAATCGGGAAAATGTACAGGTTATTGGCAACGTTAGTTACAACGGTGGTCGCAGTCGTCGACGCAATCGGCAGCACAGTCATACTGTTAGTGCTTATTCCGGTTTGGACGTTTAATGTACCTTCCGCCTCAATACTGGACGTCGAGAAACAAACCAAATTGTAATCCATCTGGAAATAGTCATTTGTCACCGATGTGGTAGTAGCCGAGGGAGTCAAGGTTCCAATCAGGGTGTCACTACTGGCACTGGTGGCACTGGTGCCATAATACACACCAAACTGGAGACTTGAGCTGGTAGCTCCGGTACTGTAATAGCCGTCACTTAATATCTTTATAACCCTGCCAGTTTGACAATAGTTAGCCGGCACAGCAGCTGACGTGCTAAAGGCCGCGCAATT
>JAJYIP010000018.1 GCA_021790005.1 bacterium | reverse complement strand
AGTGAAACAAAAATAAAGAAAGGGAAATGCCATAATGCCGATACAGGTAAAAAGCAACTCCCGGGCTTATAAAATACACGTCCGTGTAGTTTAAAAGCTTCAAACCCAGCTCTGCTCAAAAACAGGGCGGAGCTGGACGAAAGGGAAAACAAACATGACATATTCTAGTTCGTTAGCCTTAAGCCGATCGCAGTTTTCAGGCCGAAATCGAAACTCAGTCAGCTTTAAGTCTAGGGCCAGAACGTTGGGTCCGATCAGTAATACAATTATTCTGGTTGTTTTAGCATGCTTACTGGGATTATTTTATTTAGCCCAAGTGACCAAGACCAACGCCTATGGGTTTGCGCTGAATAACTTACAGGTTCAGCAAAACCAATTAAAAGCCGAATACGCAAATCTGCAGGTTTCTTCTGCCCAGCTACAATCTGTTAGTCGGGCGCAGAGTAGTGCTATTGCAAAAAACATGGTACCATTGACGCCTTCAGCCACGGCGCAAAATTAGTTACAATAGGGACTATGTTTCATTCGTCCGGTCCCTCACCGGCTCAATCGGTCGGTAGGATACGAATTTGGTTCGGTATTATAACCGTTATAATCGTAATCTTTGGATTGCGACTTTTTGACGTTCAGATAATCCAATACGAACACTATAAGCAGGCGGCGTTGAATGACCAGTTAAAACAATACCAAATACCTGCAACGAGAGGCATTATCGAAGCTGAAGATGGCAACAGCATAGTGCCAATAGTATTAAATCAAAAACTGTACACTCTATTTTCTGACCCACCATTTATTAAACACCCAGACACGGTGGCTGGTCAGATAAGTAAAATTATTGGTGGCAGCCCGCAAAGCTACTTGCCGGCATTAACAATGAAGGGTACGCAGTATGCGGTTTTGGCGACAAAACTAACCCAAGCTCAAAGTGACGCGATAACAAAATTAAAGGATCCTGGGTTGGGTACGCAGGGACAGTATTTCCGGGTTTACCCCGATGGCAATCTTGCGGCACAGTTGCTGGGTTTTGTTAATCAAAATGGGGTAGGTGTTTATGGTATCGAACAGGCACTTAATCCCCAATTGGCTGGTAAGCCGGGAATGTTGAAGGCAATAACCGACGTTAATGGTGTGCCGTTGGCGGCAAGCAAGCAAAATACGCAGATACCGCCCATTCCAGGCAAAAATGTGGTCCTGACTATTAATGTTGGTATTCAAGAACAGCTTCAGCAAATATTAGCCAAAGAGTATAAGGCGACTAAGTCACAGGATGTGAGCGCAGTAATTATTAATCCGTATAACGGGCACGTCAAAGCAATGGCAAACTATCCTACATACAACCCGGGTAATTATGCCAGCGTAACCAACTCTAAATTATTTGATAATAACGCGGTTGATTATCCGATCGAGCCGGGTTCGGTCATGAAAACCCTTACGACTTCAGCTGCTCTAAATATTGGTGCAATTACACCCAATGAAACATTTTTTGATCCTGCACACTGGGTAATAAATGGTTTCAATATAACAGACATTAAGCAAGATGGTGGGGCCAGGCAACAAAATATTGCCAGCATATTGGCTTTATCGCTTAACACCGGTGCGACCTGGATGCTTATGCAGATGAGTCAGAAAGGTAATACGATTATTAATGCTAATGGTATAAATAATTGGCATAATTACATGGTCAACCATTTTCGTCTCGGCCAACCCACAGGTATTGAGCAGGGTTATGAAGCTTCGGGCTACGTGCCGCCGGCCAATATGCAGGATCCTTCAATCGACTTGCGATATGCTAATACGGCATTTGGTCAAGGCGTATCGTTAACGGCACTGCAATTGGCAGCGGCCCTGAGTAGCGTGCTTGATGGCGGCACTTATTACCGGCCGACATTAGTTAGCGAGATGATATCGCCCAATGGTCAGACTAGCGTCAATCACCCGAAGGTGTTGGAGCGAAATGTGGTTAAGCCTAATATTGGCCAAGAGCTGGTACCATTAATGCAGGGAGTGGTCAAGGCGTATTTGCATGGTGGGTTTTCGTTTATGAATTTCCCCAGCAATTATATAGTTGGCGGTAAAACAGGTACGGCTCAAGTAGCAAAGCCAACCGGCGGTTATTACAATAATATCTTTAATGGTTCTTATGTTGGTTTTGTGGGGGGTAACAAGCCGCAATATGTAATTGTGGTTTATGCGATTAAGCCTGCTGTGCCAGGCTATGCCGGATCATATGCCGGCCAGCCAATTTTTGCAGATATTGTGCACATGTTAATTAACGACGGTTACGTTTTGCCAAAGAACTAGGACTGCCCAAGAGGAGTTTTTAAGAGTATAATCATTTAAAAATTAACAATGAATCAAACACTTCACATAGTCATTCACAGCCAAACGTTAGTCCGCATATTATTGCTTGGTTTTTTAAGCTTTGTTGTTTCGATGCTTTTGACGCCTATATATACCACGTTGGCATATAAGTACCAATGGTGGAAAAAGGCCAGGTTAGATGCTTGGGGTGGTGGCCAGGCGACAGTTTACTCGAAATTACATGCCGAAAAACACAAGCGCAACATACCAAATATGGCTGGCTTGATTTTCGTGGTATCTATCGCCGTGGTGGTGCTTTTTACTGATTTGGCTAGAAGTCAAACTTGGCTGCCTTTGGCGGGTATGTTAGCGGCTGGCCTGATTGGCTTAGCTGACGATGTCATGAATATCCGCGGTTTTAATAAGTCGATTGCCGGGATGCGGGCGCCAATCAAGTTTATGCTTTATAGCATCATCGGTCTTATTGGAGGTTATTGGTTTTATTCCAAACTTGGTGTTCATGCCGTCTACATACCAGGCTTTAATCATGTCGATATTGGAGTCGGCATAATTGTTTTGTTCTGGTTCGTAGTAGTTGCGACAGCCAACGCCGTCAATATTACTGATGGATTGGATGGTTTAGCTGGTGGTTTGCTGGTGTCCTCGTTTCTGGCTTACGCAATCATTGCCGCCGTTGAGAGTAAGTACGAAATTGCTGGTTTTTGCCTAGCAACGGTTGGAGCTTTACTAAGCTATACGTGGTTTAATATTTACCCGGCTAGGTTTTTTATGGGTGATGTTGGATCATTCGCGCTGGGTATGGCGTTAGGAATTATTGCCATGCAGACTGATACGGTTTATGTACTACCTATCATTGGTGCGGTTTATGTTATGGAAACCGGTTCGGTAATTATTAATAGGATATCCCGCAAACTTAGACGTGGTAAAAAGGTATTCCTTTCGTCACCAATTCATCATCACTTTGAGGCTATGGGCTGGCCAGAAACCAAAGTAACGATGAGGTTTTGGATTTTAGGCCAGATGGCTGCCGTAATTGGACTGATAGTTTTTCTTGTCGGTAGGTACAATTAATGTTCGCTGGTGCTGAACCGGTCAATGAAAGGACGAGATTGTCCGAGTCGCCTGCAGGACTGGCAAATTTGCGTCGTCACAAGCCTGACTACTGGATAATAGTACTGTGTGCAATTTTGTTAGCTGTTGGCTTGGTGGTGATTTATTCAATAAGTCCGGCTTTGGCTATAACCAGTGGAGTTGCCGGGAGCTATTTTGTAGATCGGCAAGCCTTGGCGATTGGTTTGTCTATTATTGCCTTTATTGCAACTGCCAAAGTGCCTCTGGAGCGCTTCAGGAAGTCGTATAAGCTGCTTTTGGCCATTGGAGTGATAGCAACTCTTGTTGCGATTGTTTTGCCGGTAAATCCCAATTATCCGGCCCACAGGTGGGTTCGTCTTGGAAGTTTATCTTTTGAATCGGTCGAATTGCTTAAATTTGCACTTCTTATTTGGTTAGCTAATTTTCTGACTTTAAAAATAAGACAGGGAGCAATTGCTAATTTTAGAAAAACCGCCGTTCCTATTCTGGTCGCCATGAGTGTTATTGGCGTCGTAGTTGCGTTTATTCAAAGCGACTTAGGTTCAACGGGTGTTATTGTGGCAATGATGGGCATAATGGCATTTGTGGCCGGCCTGCCGTTTAAGCGTATCTTGATTATTGGTGGTTTGATTGTGCTTGTGGGTGTGCTTGCAGTCATAGCTACACCGTATCGTTTGGCGAGAATAGAAACTTATTTACACCCCACCGCTAACTGTCAGTCGACCGGCTACCAGGCTTGCCAGTCGATCATAGCTGTCGGGAGTGGCGGGATAACTGGGTTGGGTCTGGGCAGTAGCGTGCAGGCGTATGGTTACTTACCGGAGGCCGATAATGATTCGATCTTCGCAATCTATGCCGAGAAGTTCGGCTTTATTGGTTCAATAATTTTACTGGCTGTATTTGCAGTCTTGTTCTATCGTATTTCTAGAGTAAGTGAAAGAGCGCCGGACGATTTTAGCCGTTTGGTAGTAGTTGGCGTGCTGACATGGATAAGCGTTGAGACTATTATTAATATTGGGGCTATGGTGGGACTATTGCCGCTTAAAGGAATAACCTTGCCGTTTATTAGTTACGGTGGAACATCTTTAGTGTTTTTTGCGGCCGCTATGGGTCTGGTGTACCAGATTTCAGGTTATGGTTCGCATATCTCACCGACTTCGAGTAGAAACTTAAAAGGAAGGTCTAATGACAATGACTATAGTAGTCACCGGCGGGGGCTCGGGGGGACATATCACCCCAATCCTGGCAATCGCAGCCGAACTTAAGGCGATTCGTTCGGATGTCAGGGTTGTATATATCGGTCAGCGTGGTGACAAATTGATCGATATTGTGCATGACAATCCTGCAATCGACCAAGTCATAGAGGTTTATGCCGGTAAATTCAGACGTTATCACGGCGAAGGTTGGCATCAAATATTAGACATTAAGACACAATATTTAAATATAAGAGATGCATTCAGGGTTGTGGCTGGGTTATGTCAAAGCTGGCTGTTGCTTGGCAGGATTAAGCCGGAAGTTGTCTTTACCAGAGGGGGATTTGTTAGTGTGCCGGTAGCTTTGGCAGCTAAATTACGCGGCATAAAGTATATTACGCATGATTCGGATAGTACGCCAAGTTTGGCCAACAGACTTATCTATCGCTGGGCTGACGTTAATGCGGTGGCGATGGCACCGGAAACTTATCCTTATCCGCAGACTAAAACTATTCAAGTCGGAGTGCCGATCAGTAATCACTACATACCGGTTTCAGATGTTCAAAAAAATATATATCGTAAAGCTTTAGGTGTCGATAATGACGATATGGTAATTTGTGTCACTGGTGGCGGTAATGGTGCCAAGAAACTTAACGATATCATAAGAGATAACGCAGCATATTTACTAAAGAAATATCCTAAACTAGTACTACTACATATAGCTGGTCGAAATTTGGATAAAGAGCTTGGTCGTGAATATGACGCAATACTTGATCCTAAAAGCAGACGTCGCGTAATTATAAAAGATTTCGTAACTGATTTATACAAATATAGCGGCGCAGCGGATATTGTTATTGCCAGGGGAGGAGCGACTAATCTGGCAGAATTTGCCGCCCAGCAAAAGGCCTGTATTATTATTCCGTCTAAGCAATTAATTTGGAATATTCGCAATGCGGCAGCGCTAGCTAAGCTTGGTGCCATTATAGACTTGTCAGAAGACCAGGCCGAACAGGAGCTAAGGTTGGCTAGTGTGGTAAGCAAGTTATTGAATAATCCAAAGCAAAGACAAAATATGTCTAATAAATTTGCTCAATTTGCAAACCAGGATGCTACTAAGGATATAGTTGAATTAATTATTAAGCTAATACGGCCGGCAGTCGTTTAAAGGTTATTCATAAGGTGTTTGGAAGAAATCAACAAAAATCCCAGCGGGACAGTCAGCGTCGCCGGGCTACGGGACTTGGTCAGCCTGCTCAAACGGCCTTTTCTTACCATACAAAACGACTAGACAGAAATCCGAACGGTGGTCCGGGTAGGCTTTCTGCGGCTGATCAGATCGAACTGAATAATAATCGAACCGTATCCAAATCGTTAAGATTGACGGTGTTTATTGGTCTTTTAGTGCTTCTTGTAGGCGTATTACTTGAATTGAGAGTTAGTACTAACGCTAATGTGCAACTGATTCAGCCTTATGGTTTTAGCTATCAGTCACGGCCAATGAGTCAATATGATGCGGTTGTTGCCAACGCTATTGGTGCATCGCTGTATGATCAACTAAAATTAACGATTACCTCGCAGGATCTTGCCGGTTATATAACCGCTAGGCTACCAGAAGTGCAATACGTAAGTGTTACGGTGCCATTTATTGGCGCAACGCCTTCGGTTTATTTGCAATTGCAAAGTCCAGCTGTGGTATACGCCACTTCTCATGGTGAATATTTGCTTGACGCTCAGGGCGTGGTGATTGCTCCCGCCAGCGCTATTAATGCTAAGCAGTTGAGCCAGTTAGATACGGTCATAGATTCTTCAATGACGAATGTTAATGTTGGCTCGAGAGTCTTAAACGGGCCGAATGTAAGTTTTATAGAAACAGTTGCTCAAGCGCTTAAGCTCAAATCGGTATCGGTTAGTAAGATGGTCCTCGTACCCGGTACGGAAGAGATGGACGTGTATATTGCTAATCAGCCCTACAGGGTGAAATTCAATCTCTACGAGCCGGACGCTTTGCAGCAGGTTGGTACTTATCTGGCGACTATCGCGACTTTAAAGCAAAAGAATATTACGCCATCTCAATATATAGATGTCCGGGTAGATGGCAGGGCATACTATAAATAGACCGCCTAAGACAAACGGGCTAGCGGGGATGAGCGGGGTTCGCGTCTACACGGATAAGCTATTCCAGCCTGTCTTATAAAAGGTAAGCGTATAAATAAACGAAGAATCCCTAAAAACATCTCACCCCCTCACTCTACCCTAGTAGTTCGCATTTTGTTCATATGATTAAATAAATAATATTTTACTAAAAACATATATCAAAATGCAACTTCATGATAAAGTCAAATATTTTTAATAATTTAGAATAGGACAGGGGATATGTACAAAAAAATATATTAAAAACAAAAATACATATTTTGCAAATATAATCTGTGGAAAACTATATAAACATACATAAAAGTTTAAATGTCAAATATATCACAATAACGGCTTGCTAGAATTAAAACTCAAGCCTGGTACGAGTATAGTTGGATCTGAAGACATCTCGAGCAGTGATAGAATGTCATTATATTTATTTAATTTAAAGATAAATACATTGGCTTTTGCAAAAAGATTAGTACTATCCCCTGCAGCGGGGGTATCGTTAATCAACTCAACTCCAGTTATATAGAGTCGCAAAATATACATTGTGCGACGTCATGTCTATATGTCATTCCGGCTGTAGTGACTTTGCCCTATCGGCATGTTAGTAAAATTATTTTTTTTGTTTTATGTGTTTATTATATTTTTATTGCCCTGCTAGGCGTTTGCTTTGATCTTTTTTGATTGATTGGAATGTTCCTAGCCTATACTCCCGCGTGGTTACTAATAACCAGTGTTCGTAAAATGTTTAGTTTTACCGTCAATACGATAATGCTAATTACTTTTTAGAGCAATCCGTCTTATTCAGGTTCGACAAGCTCGTAGGTCGCTTTTGCGACGCGATGGAATTGCGGTTTACCCTGAAGGTTTAATAAGATGGTCGTTTCTTTAACGAAACGGCTTTTAAGTACTCGCTTTACGATCTCGTCGCGATGCAGTGGTTCACCGGCTTCTTTTAAGACGTGACTGATGATATCTGCAACAGTGCCTTTTTCATAGCCCCATTCCCTGAGAGCGTATAGGCCGCGTCCGATCAGAACAAAGCGTTTATCTTTTATTAGTTCGTTATGAATGGCTTGAGTGGTAACGTCTTTGCGTTTAAAATCACTTTCCTTGATTGCTTCTGCAATCTCATTGAAGTGCATATGATTGCCGTTTTCCTTGAGAATAACGTAAATCTTATCACGAATATTTTTTGGATTTACCAATGGCCACCTAACTAATCCCCATAAGTCGTTTAGTTGGGCAAGCTGCTTTGATGTACTGGCTAGCGAGGCTACCAGTTTAGTGTCTGTAATGCCAGCATGTTTGGCTATGTAATCAATTTTCTTAGGTTCGCCAATCTTCGTAACGGTTTTAACAATATTTGTCACTGCTTCTTTAAGAGTTCTTTCGTTATAAAGTGATTTCTCACCGACACAAGCATAAAATGCGTCATCATCTTGGACAACAACGAGGACAGGACAAAGGCTACTTAGAAAGGCCATTCTTGACTGCTCTATCTTGTTAGAGTCGCCCATTAACTTACTGGTTAATTCGCTAATTCTCGATACGTGTCCGGTGTTTTTTAGTTCGGCAAGAACCAAACTTTGAAACTCCTCAATACCGGCTAATTTATGAGCTTCGCTGGCTGATCTAAGTTTACCGATAACGGTTTTTTCGAGTTGTCTGACTCTTTCTCTGGTGATGCCGAGGAGCTCTCCTATTTGTTCAAGAGTCTCCTTGCGATCAAATAGGCCAAATCTGCGGGATATAATCTCGCGCTCCCTTTCCCTGTCAATAGATTGCAAAACGCCTTTTATAAGACTCTCGCTAGATAATTTACTGTCTGGTTTAGACTCGGCCATCACGTCTACTTTCTCTGGTAAGGTAGCTATTAAATAAATATTATACAACCCAAGCTATTAAAAGTCAAAAGCTCTTCTTTATGACTTTATTCTAGCACATAAATGACGATATCGCATACAATATGTTTTTAAAACTTACTAAATAACAGATTTGCGGTAGTGGAAAACTACTTGGCTTTTCTTTTTCTAAAGCGCTGTTTTTTGGAAGGTGCTTTATTTAGGATGTCTTGGGCTTGTTCTTCGGTAATTGTAGTCGGATCAATATCTTTGGCAATGCGGGCATTTTTTTTGCCGTTGGTTATATATGGTCCATAAGGGCCTTTTAATACCTTAATGCCACTAGAAAATTCCTTAATATTTTTTTCAGCGTCTTTTTTAAGTTTCTCTTCGTACAGCGTGACGGCTGTGTCTTTAGATATGCTGTGCGGATCGTGACCTTTGATAGATATGGCTTTATCGCCGACTTTTATGTATGGCCCGAAACGACCTATATTAGCGATAATATCTTGTCCGTCATCGGTCTTACCGACTTCGCGTGGTAATTGGAACATAGCCAAAGCCTGGTTGAGATTAACGGTTTCAATTGTTTCGCCCTCCGGCATCGGAGCAAACTCCGGTTTGTTCTCGTCGGTTGTTTCGCCTCGTTGTAACATTGGTCCAAAACGACCGAAGCGCGCATAAATCGGCTGATCGGTTTTTGGATCGTTACCTACCAGTCTGGCTTGAGATACTTCATGTCTAGATACGGAATTGGTTTTTTCAATTATAGGATGGAATTGCTTATAAAACTTTGCAATCATTTTATGCCAGGGCTCTTTTCCTAGCGCGATGGCGTCAAAATCTTCTTCTGCTTTGGCGGTAAAGTCATAGTCAACAATCGTCGGGAAATATTTAGTCAGAAAATCTGTGGTAACCTCTGCGATCGAAGTCGGTAATAGTTTTGCCCTATCGTTGCCGGTAGACTCTTCGTCTTCGGTTTCGTTTAGCTGGCTGTTTTTTAATATAAGACCGCGGACTTTTCTTGACACACCTTCCAGGTCTGTCTTTTCGACATAGCCACGGGTTTGAATAGTAGATATGGTAGGAGCGTAGGTACTAGGGCGACCTATGCCGAGCTCTTCCAGTTTACGCACCAGACTAGCTTCGCTGTAGCGGGCAGGACTGCGACTGAATTGTTCTTTGGCTCTAAGAGTGTCAAGTGTTAACTGGTCGTCATTTTTAAGTAATGGCAGGATTACATCTTCTTTGGCGCCACCGTAAACTTTCATGAAGCCATCAAATTCAAGCACTTCACCTTTGGCGACAAACTTCTCTGTTTGATTAGATATATCGATATCTATTTCACTGCGGGATATTCGAGCGTCAGACATTTGCGAGGCTACGGTTCGCTGCCAGATCAGATCGTATAGTTTCTGGGTTGCGGTATCGCCGTTGATGCTTTTTGTGTTTACATCCGTCGGTCTGATGGCTTCATGTGCTTCCTGGGCGGATTGGTTTTTAGTTTTGAACTGACGTTTGGCGTGGTAGTTGGTGCCAAATTTAGACTGTATATATAATCCAATTGTATTAAGTGCCAATCCTGAAAGCAGTGTGCTATCGGTTCGCATATATGTAATCGAGCCGGCTTCGTACAGGCGTTGGGCGATAGTCATGGTTTGTCTGACGCTAAAGCCTAGACGTCTGGACGCTTCTTGCTGGAGCGTACTGGTAGTAAATGGTGCACTTGGGCTGCGCCGACTAGGTTTGGTGGATACGCCGGTTACGATAAATACAGCGGATGCTGTTTTTTCGAGCCATTGTCTGGCCTGCTCGTAGCTGGCCATGGTCTTGTCTAGAGTGGCTGGTATGTGGTTGTCTTCGTGTATGAACTCAGCAGAGATTTTAAAACTCGACTTAGGCGTGAAGCTTCTGATCTCCCTTTCACGTTCGACTATAAGACGTACGGCTACGGATTGGACCCGGCCGGCACTTAATCCGGTGCGAACCTTTTTCCAAAGTAGTGGACTAAGCTCATAACCGACAATCCGATCCAATACTCTTCTAGCCTGTTGTGCATCAACAAGATGCAAATCTACGGTTCGCGGGTTTTTTATGGCCTCTTCAATAGCCGGTTTGGTTATCTCGTGAAAAACTATACGTTTAGCTTTCAACGGATCGAGCTTCAAAGCTTGGGTTAAATGCCAGGCTATGGCTTCGCCCTCGCGGTCTTCATCGCTTGCAAGAATGACGTCGTCGCTAATCTTGGCTATTTTCTTGAGTTCAGATACAACTTTCTTTTTGTCTTGGCTGATCTCATATTTTGGCGTGAAGTTATTGTCTGTGTCGATATTAAGACCTTTTTTAGGCAGGTCTCTAATATGGCCGAAACTGCTTTTTACCACGTAGTCTTTGCCTAAAAATTGTTCTATGGTTTTGGCTTTTGCGGGGCTTTCAACAATAACGAGGTTTTTTGGCATAAAGTCCATCTTAAGCGCAATAGTTACATATTGCAATTAAATATTACGTACTGATTAAGTCATTTCACAGTCACCTGGTTAGCTTTATGGGTTATAGTCCCATGTATTGGGCGGCCTTATAACCTGCCCAGACACCAAATAAAGAGCCCACAGTGCTTAGAACGAGGCTCCAGACACCAAGCCAGTTATTGTGGCTCATCATGGCGCCAATCCAACCACCGACTGTACCAAATAAAGTGATACCAACGAAAATCATTAATTTCACACTATATATATTAACACAAGCAGTATTAAAACACGAAATTGAGAAAACTAAAAAATCATTGAAATAGTATTGACATAAAAACATAATGTTGCTATTATTGCCAACTGTAAGTTTTAATAAAGTTTAGAACTTACGCACCTTTTACCCCATTCTAACTAATGTTAGAGTGCTTTAGAACAGGATGTTATAAAAGTAGTTGTTACCCTCCTCTACTCTATCCTTTGGTGATTCGTCACCGTTCTAAAGCATACTAACCCCTTTAAGTGATCCCCCGATTCAAGTGCGAGCCTAAATGGTTTTTTCTAAAGACACACGCCTTTTTTAAATGTTTGCGTGATGTCTCGCCCGGGTGGGCTTGAAGGGTGTTTTGAGCGGGCAATTAATTACATTGCCCACTGTAACAGACCAACGAGCGGTGCCCACCCCCTCTCGTTGGTCTGTTTTTGTTTAAACGATAAATGTTCTGGTTTCTTGGGTTAGGTTTTTGTTGTAGATAAATTCACTTAAGATCGCAACTGTTTCGCGTTTCAGGTTGTTCATCTGTTTCAGCTCTTTTTCGTTAAAACGTTGTAGCACAAAATCGGCACTGTCCATTTCTTCTGGTTGCTTTGGACCGATACCTATTCTGATCCGTCCGTAATCTTCACCAATGGCATTAGTGATGGACTTGATGCCATTATGCCCGGCAGAACTGCCCCCATATCTGGTTCTAATCTGGCCGAACTTAACATCCAGCTCATCGTGCACGACAAGTACGTGATTAATTGACGGTTTGTAATAGCTGAACGTTGCCCTAACGCTCTCGCCGCTTAAGTTCATGTAGGTAGTCGGTTTAATAACTAGCACCCTGCTGTCGCCAATCCGTCCCTCGCTCATCATGCTTTTAAGATCTTTTTTAATTACCCAATCTGACATTTCCTCATGTTTCTTAACGAAGGCATCCACGCTAGCGAAGCCTATATTGTGTCTGGTATTGTCGTATTTGTCCTCATAATTACCCAGTCCTACAATTAAAATTGTGGAATTTTGGCCAACCGTGAAGTAGCTAACTGGCAGATTGACTTGTGGCCTTTTTTGTAACCAGGACATTTATTTAGGGTCTCCTGATTGTATGACGGGACGACTGCCGTGTTTATGGGCAATATGTTTTTCTATAAACCATAATTGAATCGGATTACCGAAAAAATCAAACTCTTCTCTCATACGGCGTTCAAGATAGCGGCGGTAACTCCAGTGGATATATGCAGTCTGACTGCCAAAAATTTTAAAAGCCGGTATCGGATTATCATCTTCCTGAACAATGTAGTTGAGTTTTGGAGACCGGTTTTTTAAGCCCGCCGGCGGATGATCCCGCACCGCCCTGCCCAGCCAGGCGTTTAGTGTCTTGGTTTGTATCTTCATGTCCCGGGCTTGTTTTATTTTACTGGACAGCTCAAATAATTTAGTGACGTTTTGACCGCTAATAGAGGACGTTACGATTAGGGGCGCCCAATAAACGAACTCATATTCTCCGCCTATCTGTTTGAGGAAGTCATCGTAGGAAAAATTTTCCCGTTCAGATAATGTGTCCCACTTACTGACAATTAGAATAAGACCTCTACCGGCCTCTTTGACCATTCCGGCAATCCTTTGATCAAGATCTACATTCGGTTCCATAGCGTCAATTAAAAGGAAGCAGATATCCGCTTGTTCAATGGCGGCAAGGGACCTTAGAACACTAAACTGTTCAATGCCCTTCTCGATTCGCCCTGGGCGTCTTATGCCGGCCGTATCCATAATCTCAATTTCCTGACCATTATACTTAACGACGCCGCGATTAACGTCTCTGGTAGTTCCGGCTCTGGCAGCTACTAGGGCCTGTTGTTTATTCAAGATAGTATTAAAAAGACTGGATTTACCGACGTTTGGTCTGCCCAAAAGAGCTATTTTGAGTCGTTCGGCTTCTTTTGTGATTGGAACTTTGTCAATATTTTTAGTGATAGTAGATAATAAATTAGTAATGCCCGTTGATTGGGTTACGCTGATCGGGACAATTTCTTTGATGCCTAGTCGGTTGAATTCGTAGATGGCATCTGCGGTTGTCTTATCAATCTTGTTAACGACCAAAATAACCGGCTTACGGCTTTTGAGTGCTAAACTGGCAACCTTTCGATCTTCCTCGTTCAGAGCTACGTCGGCTTCGACGATGACCAAAACAATATCTGCACTGTCACTGGCTTGGATGATTTGCGACTGAATGCTGGCCTCGAATTCATCATCCGGATTTTTTATTCCGGCCGTATCAACTATCCAGAACTCTTGGCCGTCGAAGTTGGCTTTGGCAGATATGCTGTCTCTTGTTGTGCCAGCCTCTCTGGCAACTATAGCCTCTCGCCGTTTTAAGATAGCATTAAATAGGCTGGATTTACCGACGTTGGCGCGTCCGACTAGGGCGACGATGGGTACTCTACGATTGATGGTCATATTGGATATTATATAGGAATTATTATATTAATGCATTAAGTAATCTGTTATTGTTGTAAATTCACCGGATTGCAAGCCGTTTAGGTCATATTCGCCAAATTGAATCCGATGTAGCGAGTTGACATTATAATTCAGTGCGGCGAACGTGCGCCTTATCTGACGATTGCGTCCTTCACTAATTGTGATCGTCATTGTTTTACGATCAGCAGATAGCCCGGAGATACCTAGTTTACTCAAGCCGTCTTCAAGTTCAACACCGTTGCTAAGAAAATTTTTGTCTATATCTCCGAGGGGTAGATTTAGGTTTACTATGTAAATTTTGTTCTTTTGGGACCTAGGATGAGCTAGTGCTTGAGCTAACTTACCATCGTCGGTTAGAAGCAGTAATCCGCTTGAGTCTTTGTCCAACCTGCCGACCGGCTTAAGCCTATAATATTTTTTTGGCAATAAGTCATAGATTGTTTTGGCACCTTGGCCTTTACGGCTCACAACGTAACCCCTTGGCTTATTAAGGGCTATTAGGGTACTGGCTTGAGGCATCTGTAAGCGTTTTCCGTCCAGCTCGAGCGTGTCATTATTTTGAACGGTCTCACCTATAGATGCAGTGCGTCCGTTAATGCTCACTCTGCCTTCTCTTATGACCTTATCTGCTCCGCGACGACTTAAGCCTGTTACCTGGGCTATATATACGTTGATTCGCATCAATGTGTGCTACAGGGCTACGTTGTTAGGATCCGAAGGGTCAAACGGTTTGGGGTTTGTTTGATCGCCTGTCTGTGAGGACATTATGTTTTTGGCCTCTTCTTGAGCAACCAGTTCTTGGAGACTTTTTTGTGGAGCCGTATTACCTAGTGGCTGAATGATCTTTTTACCACTAATATCTACGCTGCCGTTGTCATTATCCGAAGTTGTGACAATCGGTTGGTCTGTAGTGTTGGTCATGGTTGCTGGCGCCGTGGTTGTATCTATGGGTTGAACTGTGGGTGCAACCGGATTGGGTGGGGATTGTTCGTTGACTGACAGCATTTCGTTAACTGCTTGTGCCAGAGTTTGGTCGTTAGCTGTTTCGTTGGTGAATTGTTGCTGAGCCGGATTAGTACCTGCTGTTTGTGGTTGGTTATTTACAGAATTGGCCGGTGCCTGGTTGGGATTACTTAGAAAATCATTGATCTGGTTTTGCATTACGGTATTTTCTTGAGCTTCAGTTTGAGCCAGATTTTGTTCGATTTCGTTAGTGGTTTGTTCGATATTGACTGGCGCTGGTTGGGTTACCGGTGCGGGTTGAGGTTCCACTGGAGGAGTAACTGGTACCGGTGCGGGTTGAGGTTCCACTGGAAGAGCAACTGGTACCGGTGCGGGTTGAGGTTCCACTGGAGGAGCAACTGGTACCGGTGCGGGTTGAGGTTCAACTGGAGGAGTAACTGGTACCGGTGCGGGTTGAGGTTCAACTGGACTATCTCCCAGTAGTTCATGAGAGGCTTTTACAATATCCTCGAGTGTAA
>JAJYIP010000017.1 GCA_021790005.1 bacterium | reverse complement strand
ATACAGGGTAAACTAGTCAGCTATCTTCACTACTACAACTTTAAACGTGTACACTTGAGCTTACAGTACAGGGTGCCTGCTGACATGTTGCAAAGCTCCTGAGTTTTATACGGCAATACGGAGATCATCCAATAAAGACGTAACCCACTCCTTTCGAGTTAGATGATTATTATAGCCGTCCGCAAACCATGCAGGTATAATCTAATACCAAATTGTCAGGATTCTGAGTACTTCGGCAATACTCCATGCCTGAGATGTTGTGCCTCCTGGTTCGAAGGGGGGATCACCTGAAAATAGTTCTGGCAAAGATCTAAACTCACTATCTAGACAAAACTTAACTAATGGAGCTATTGTCTGTCCGATTTCATTTCGGATGTCTATTTGAGCTTTGTCTTGTCTAGTCCTTATTTCTTTTAGGGCGTCACAATACGAACCGATCAGCCAAGGCCAGACTGAGCCTTGATGGTATGCCAAGTCTTTGACTGCTATTGGCTCGGTCGTGTCATAACTGCCAATATAATCCGGATCATCATTAGACAGCGATCTTAGTCCTCCGGGCGTCAGTAGTTTTTCCTTGACTATATTAATCGCCTGGGTACTACGTTCGATTGGAATTAGATCGCTAGCGTAAGCTAAGGCAATAATTTGATTGGGCCTTAATGAGTCGCCTTTGGTGTCGCCTTCGATGACGTCATTCAGATAGCCAGCTTGCCGATTCCAGAACTTGGTTGCGAATGATTCCCTGATAAGATCTACTACTTCACTACTAGCTTGATCGTCTTTTGAGGATAGATTTTTTACTAGCTGCCCATAGAAGTTAAGCGCTTCATACCATAAGGCGTTAATCTCGACACACTTACCGTTTCTTGGCGTCACGATTGTCGTGCCGTTACTTGAGGGGTCGGCATCCATCCAGGTTGATTGAGCCGGCGAAACAATGAGTCCGTCGCGCGGGTCCATGAATATCTTGTGCACTTTATTATTTCTTTCATATGTGGTGCCGTGTTTATAGTTCATGATTATGCTTTTAAGTGTGGGCATTAGTTCTTGCGCAAAATTGAGATCAGAGGTAGCTTCCGTAAATTTTTTAAATGCGTGCATGAACCAAAGTGAAGCATCAGAAGCGTTATATGCCAAAACGTTGCCCTGTATGACGTTTGGAATTAAGCCGTTTTGTTCAAGCTTGGCAAAATGACGGAACACCTGCCTGGCTTCGTCATAGCGCTGGGTTGTTAGTAATAGTCCGGGCAGTGATATGAATGCATCTCTGCCCCATTCTTCCATGAACCAGTCACGACTGGCTGCCCATAACTCAGTTCTGCCAGATATATGTTTTATGAATAGATTGCTGGCCTGAGTGAGGGCCGCATGAGTCGAGTCTTCGTTGAGGAAGTCGGTCGCTTCAAGCTTCGTTTCAAGGCGAGTCGATTGGTTGGCGGGCATATGCCTATTATCATAGAACATCGCCCATGTTTAAACGAAACTTCTAATTCCAGGCACACGGGCACCCCTACCGTTAGGTAGTGGTAAGTTGATTTTGAAGACCGACCCGCTGATTTATTTTTTAGCTTTGCTTATGGACGAGTTTTGTTTATGCACGCAAGTGCTTGATTATCAATTGATTCTGCCTGAGCTAGTGAGGTAGCATTAAATGTTTGCACCGTTTGCGATCCATAGCTCAATTGTACGTTTTCTGCGTTACGTTGTTCTATTGCACCGTTAACAATGAAGTCCGTAGGTTCATCAATAACATAGACATAACACCCATTACCGTTGTCTTCAATAGTAACGCTTTGAACTTGATTAGTAAGCTTGCCGTTAGGACCGACTATTACGGTTGCGTCCAACTGTGGTTTGAAGCCTTGGTCTGGCTGGCTGTGCCGGTATTCACAGTATTGACCAGCAGTTGTCTGGTATCCCTGTGATAACCAACCACCACCTATTTCATATTGCAAGTTTTGTAGGCTCGTGCAATAAGCATCGAATATACCATTGGGCGCTTGAGCATTCGCCTCTAATCTTAAAGCAAAGTTTGTCATAGCTTGGGCGATACGCTCATTACGAACAGAACTCATGAAATAGCCAACAGGGGGCTGGTTCTCGTTTGTGGTAGGATTATTGTTTGGCGCCAAAGTAGTTGTGGTAGGATTATTTTTTGTAGCTATCGTACTTGGCGGGGACGTAGCTGGTGTTGTTTGACTTGCCTCACTATTACTAGAACAACCAGCTAAGATAACTGATGTAGCTGATGCAGCCAAGAACCGCTTAATGCTTTTTCTTGGCTTACTAACTCTTGGCTCAAATTTTTCAGGACACCTTACCATATCTACTCCTTAATATTAAATACTTGATATCAACGAGATGTTAAGTATGTAAATCATAGATTACCTACCTAACTAATTAATAATACAAAAAATCATAAAGTCAAAATAATGATCTGCAATGTCTTTCTGGATAGTAATGCTAACAGTGGATATTACGCAAATCCGTTAAGTGATATGAAGTGAAAAAATAACATTTTTCCTAGTGGCATTTGGCTAACTTACGGTTACAGTCACTGTTCATATTATCTAGCAATAAATTATCTTTACCGATCAGGCATCATATAATTCAGCGATAACTAGAGATTAAGGACCATTATTAACGCAAGTAGCCCGGACGAAGCTACTGCCCCCCTGCTAAAGCTATGGTCAAAAAATGGTACGTAAGAGAAGAAAAGGCTGCAATAATTAGTTAATTATTAGCATTAATAAAATATTATATATTTGTAGTTATATAGTCGGCGGTGCATAAAGCTCATGTTATTATTGAGCTCATGAACCAGAAAGGCTTTGGCATTAGTGCGACATTCATTGTATTGGTTGTCGTTTCGCTGCTAGCTTTTACGGGGTGGTTGGTATATTTAAGGGATGGTGTTTCCTCTAGCGTTACGATAAAATCCAATCTATTGTTTGAGCTAAGCAGCAAGGGTGCCTTAAATGTTGTTACGGGTGGACATAAAATAAATGTTGCGCCCTGGAGTCTAACTGTTCTGAGTGATGGTAGTGGTCTGTTGCAATGTGGCAGTCAGACAAATTACGTAAGTCCTTGTAAGACAACTGCTTATCCCGCCAATACTTTTGCGGCAACTAGTTTAACGGTTCAGCTGCCGGCAATTGCGCATGGTTATCTTTTGAATTGTGACGCCATGCATAATCCTGTCCCTGCCAACTTAATTTATGATGGTCATACCATTCAGGATATAGATTGTTTTGTGCAGTCACGTTATAACACTCTAGCCAGAAGTCTTTATGCTGTCTATGGGATTATTGGCAAGAGGTTCGTTGACGGTCTGACACCCTAGCGAGTATTATCTCGGATCAGGCTTTTTCGTAAGCAATTTCATCTTCCTGATGGATATACTTTCCGCCGCGAAGCCATGATGCGATGGCTGCTATTAGACAGGCGCCAATCGCAAAACTGAGAACGATTACTAGACCGTGTTTAAATGGGCCAGCGATTATCTGGGGGAAGTATTCTTTAGACGTCAAGTGAGCCGCCGTACCTGGTTTAAGACTGTTTAATACGCTTGGCCCAAGCAAAGTTTTTAACGGGTTGTAGCCTAGGAACGCAGCAAACAAATAGCTAACTGCCGGTAGATGCGACAAGTGAGCGGCGATGACTGTTGGTACACCATTAACTGTAAGGCCGTGGTAAATACTCCCGGGTACGCTGGCGGTCAGACCAATAATCATCAGGCTGAAAAATACGCCAATCGACAAAGGCATGCCAACGTTTTGAAAGGTAGCTCGCATACCGGAAGCGACTCCCCGATACCTTGAGGGTACCGAATTCATAATGCCGGCGGTATTGGGAGACGAAAACATGCCGAACGACAAGCCATTAACTACTAAAATACCGGCGAATGCCCAGTATGGAAAGTTGACCGGTAAAAGCATCATTAGACCAAAACTTATAGCGGCTAGAATCATACCGCCGGTCGCGAAAGGTCTGGCGCCGTATTTGTCGGAAAGGTACCCGGACAGCGGGCCGGCGATTAAAAATCCGGCTGTTGTCGGCAGCATGTAGATGCCAGCCCATAGCGGAGTTTGCGCGAAAGTGTAACCATGCAGCGGCAACCATATTCCCTGTAGCCACATGATTAGCATAAATTGCAGTCCTCCTCGACCGACAGCCGCTAATAATCCGGCTATATTACCGGCTGTAAAAGCGCGAATGCCAAACAGTCTTAAGTTAAACATTGGCTGCTCGATGCGTCGCTCAAAGATTATAAACATGATTAAAGCCAGGATTCCTGCCGTAATCATGGATATGACAAAGGGATCACTCCAGCCCATGGCTGACGACCCATATGGTCGGATGCCGTAGGTTATACCAGTAAGTAGCATAGCCAATCCGGCCGCAAAGACGATGTTGCCTAACCAGTCGATTTTGGCCGGATGGAAACGATCAATTTCTTTAAGCGCAACATAAGACCAAACAGTACCAATGACACCGATTGGAACGTTAAATAAAAATACCCAGCGCCATGAGAATTGGGCTAGAAAGCCGCCGACTAGTATGCCGATAAAAGATCCGGCCATTGCCGATATCTGATTTACGCCCAGAGCCATACCGCGTTGGTTTTCGGGAAAAGCATCAGTTAGAATGGCAGCTGAGTTAGCCATTAGCATAGCCCCACCTACGGCTTGGACCATTCGGAAGATGATTAATTCCAAAGCTCCGGCAGAACCCTGGCTCCAGGTAAGCGATGCTGCCAAGGCGCCGACGGTAAATACAATAAATCCAAGATTGTACATTTTGACCCGACCATACATGTCGCCAAGCCGGCCTAACGTTACTACTAAAACGGCCGTTACTAGCATGTAGCCCATTAGAATCCACAGTAGGTACGTAAAACTTCCTGCGCTTAACGGATTGATATGAATACCCCGAAAAATAACTGGTAAGGCAATAATTAGGCTGGTAGCGTTTAATGACGCCATCAGGATGCCTAGTGTGGTGTTGCTGAGAGCAACCCATTTATAGTGCGGGCTTTGTTTGATTGAATTTTTGATTGTTTTGCCAATCATTTTAACTTGCCTTGACGATCGTATTCGCCCAATCTGCTGCTCTCATTACGCCTGCTTGGCGGGGGAAAATCTTTTCAATTAAGATTCGGTGTACTTCCTCGTCGTTATCGGCACAACCATCGGATAGGACGGTTATTTTGTAGTCTTTGTCTGAAGCATAGCGCAAGGTACTTAACACTACACCGCTAGTAGACACACCACAAAGCACCAAGTCGGTAATTCCTTGTGCATTAAGTATCATTTCAAGATCACTGCCAGCAAAAGCGCTAACCCTTTTCTTGGCTATAACCTGTTCATTGTCCAGCGGTTTAATTACCGGTTGAGTTGCTGGACTGTCGTCTTCCAGTGAATTATCACCGATTCGTTCACGTATAAACGAGAAAAATTTATTAGCTGGATTAAGTTCTGGGTAGCCTTTCCTAAAACGTACCACTATGAATATGACTGGTATATTGGATTGTCTGGCCGCATTAACGGCTTGACTGACGGTTTTAACGTAATTGTTTGCTCGGTCTCCCAGATTGCCTACGATCCCTTTTTGCACATCCATGACTAGTAAAGCTGTTTTTGGCATACTTCCCTCCTTGAGCTATGTTTTTTAATTGTCAGATAGAGCTATTAGCAAAATTATAATTCTCCGACCTTTGTATTGTAGGCTAAAACAAGCTTTATTATAATCTTACGTTAGGGTTGTTAATTATTTTAGCTAGCGAGTGGAGCAATAATCCGGATTAAGCGTATGATGTATTGCCTTTTTGGCTAGATCAGACATGAGTGCGTTATTGAAACATTCATCCGTGGACATGACAGCTATTGCTGAAATTTCGTCATGATTTGCGATTTCTAATTTCGTAGGATCTTTAATTAACTTTGCTTGAAATATGGTCCAATGCGCAAGTCTCCTAAAACCATTAGCTAGCGTTACTTCACCGCTTATGACGCCAGGCTCTTCGACGGGATCTGTTATATGTTTACTAAAATCTATAATCTCTTCGTCGGCTTCTCTAAAGAAGGCTTGTCTAGGTGTTTCGTTGTCTTTTATGCCGCCACCGATCAGGTTCCAGCGGCCGCTTTTTTTACCTCGAACGACTATAATTTGTCCATCGGGCGTACTGATTATACCTTTAGCTGCGCTACGTACTTCCATAGAAACATTACTATATAACAAAAAACCAATAAAGCCAATACTAGGGTATTGGGTATTTCTATAGGAGGACGTTGACGATTTATGCTTAAGCCATAGGATTTTTATCAGGTATATCTAATTTAATCTGTTGTAAGGTGCAATATATAAACACGCAGGCCTCATATTATTTTAAGAGGTGTAAAAGTCTGGTGCATAGGTATGATATTGTATTGGCTTTAGTTTGCGTAGTGGGCGTCGTCGTTGTTGGATTATTCTAAGCATGCGCAATGACGCCATGATATCCGCTCGCCTTGGCTCACGCGTGCATTATGCCTTTGCCGACCCGTTAAGCATATTGGCACACTGGGACGGAATCGATTATATTAACATAGCCAAATATGGCTATAGGTCACTCTTGGATGCAGGATTTTTCCCGTTATATCCGCTGACAATACGCTTGTTTCATTACGTATTCGGATCTTATCTTATAAGCGCTCTGGTGGTTTCTTGGCTGAGTCTAGTGGGAGGAATTTATTTTTATATCAAGATCATGCGTCGACTAGGTTTAGTTGGCAAAACTACTAACCTGTTTTTTGCAATCGCTCCGTTTGTTTTATTCCCGACGGCCGTTTTTATGATCGTTACCTATACAGAGGGCTTATTTGCGTTTCTGGCTCTTGCTAGTATTTATTATGCACTAACTAAACGTTATTATCTGTCTGGTATATTTATGGCTCTTGCCGGTCTGACTCATATTACTGGAGTATTTTTAATTATTCTCAACGGACTAATTCTTTTAGAAGAAAAGGTCGGCCTGAAGGCTGTTGTTAAGTCTCTTGCCGTGGGATCGCTTGGGGTGTTAGGCTTTATGATTTTTTCATTTATCCGTTTCCATAACTTTTTAGAATTTTTAAAGTCGCAAACTCATTTACACGGCTGGCTTAAGGCCAATTATCTGACTCTTATAAGTCATACCAGTTATCTGAATATTTTATTTGTAATCCTCTTAATTGCATCGGCTGTTTATTTTTGGAAAAAGAGAAAAAGCTTTGCAATTTATGCCTTGCTATTCCTCCTGATACCGGTTATTGGTGGCCAGTGGGGTGGTTTTAATCGCTACGTTATAATGGCGTTTCCAATCCCTCTTATGATTTACGATATGTTAAAAGAAAAGCAAATTTATGTTTTAGCAATCATGTTGACAGCAATTTTTTGGACATATACGTTATTGCAATACGCCGCCGGCTACATCAGCAGTTAAAAAACTTGCAGACTTTATAAAAAAGTTGTACAGTAACTATTTATAAACTTATGTTTAATAATAAACCGGCCAAAAATTTTGATGTTCTCATCAATTCCGTCAATTCAGTACTGACTGCACCTGAGGTTAGGGATAGCGACTTACCGGTGGATTATTATCAATGGATGACGGAACATTGTTTCTTGCCTAATGTCCGCAATGGTCAAATGATTGTGCCAAAAAAATACCGTGCTGATCCTAACGCCATTCCGTTGGTGGTTCTGGAAAATGAAGATGTTAATGTGACTGGAGAGGTGCTGGGTTTTACGGCTAAGCAAACCGAGACAGCTTATCTAGATTTGCGGTCTTTTGGTTTGTCGAAAAATGAAACAAACGATGCAATAAGTTATCTATCGAGGGTATTAACTGATTCTAGGGTCACGCACGTTCCTATCGATTTTAAGCTGGATAATTTAAATAATGTCATGATGCAAATCGACGCAGAAAAATTTATAAGTGCTCCGGACTGGGTCGGCAAAGATAATGTTATAATTATTAACGGACGTCCGATGATTTTTGCTTCTACCGCGCGCAAAAGAACGCAACCTAATTATATTGATGGTCTAGATATGATTCACGAATTGGTCCATGTTAGCCAGACGCTTGAGCAGCCCTTGAGACTCAGACGTTACGTTAGCGTATTTGGTCGTGATTATTTAAGCGAGTATCAGGAACGAGAAATTGAAGCATATCATGTTGAGTACAGTATTAGTCAACTTTTGGTTAGGGCCTGTGTTGTGGATGAACGTGATTTGGACCCTAAAATATATAACCTGGAAGCAATTAGACGTGAAGAAAACAGTTATACCCGACCTTTTAGGCTAACCGAGTCGCTTAAACAGGCCCTAGTCGGCATCAGTTCTATCTACGATTATTGACCTAGTGATTAATCTTTTGACCTAACGGCTTTAAATGGCGGTATAATTAAATCATGAAGTTTGCATCTGATTTTAAACTACCAGACCAAGACGGGCACATGCACTCGTTATCCGACTATAGCGGCAAATGGCTGGTGCTATATTTTTACCCCAAAGACGATACGCCTGGGTGTACGACTGAAGCCTGTAATTTTAGAGACGCCAGAGCAGACATAGAGATGATGGCCTCGGTCGTTGGTGTCAGTAAAGATTCTGTGCAATCACATAAGCGTTTCAGTGAAAAATATCATCTTAACTTTACGCTCTTAAGCGATCCGGACCATAAAGTCATTGAGGCTTATGAGTCATGGAAGCCTAAAAAGTTTATGGGCAAAGAATTTTTAGGCACGGTGCGCAATACTTTTATTATTAGTCCCACAGGCCAAATCGTTAAGGAGTATTTAGGAGTAGATCCAAAAAACCACTCCACAGAGATCATTGCCGATCTTAAAAAATTACAATCTGAACAGTAAAAAAAGAAAGCCGATGCCATTTAATCACTACGCAAAAATTAAGCGCATCTTAGATGAGCAGCCTAACGGTTGGGTCGTTAAGCGTTTTGATGTTCCGACTAAAGCTAAAAACTTTAAAGGTGAAACCATATCTTTTGACCATTATTACCGCGTTTATGACATTAATGACCAACCTCTTAAATACTGTAAGTTTCAACAGCTTGATCTTCTGGCGAAAACTTTGCACATAGCGGTTGAAGACTTGCCCGTTTTGTGTGAGTAGAGTTCATTGATTAGGTGTAATTATGAGCTGAGGTAATGTTATTAAAAAAGTGTTTAATGTTATATTGAGTTGGCTTCGCCGAACCTTAACTCCGTATTTGATTCATTGCTCCAACTCGCCATATTGGCTAGATACATTCTTCTAATAAGGTTAGAATCCCGTTGGTTTCTTGTATTGAGGTAGCGGTATATGCCCTCTGCGGCGACTGTTTGAGGGTCGGTTGTTGCCGGAACGAAGTATAAGTTGTCTTCCGGGTATGGATTTTTGTTAGGATTAAGGATTAGTAACAAGGCGAAATTTCCAAGGAAGTTATTGGGGTCGCCGGAATCCGACGGGAAGCTATAACCTTCGGCGACAAGTAACTGATTATGGGTATTGATAGTGTGATAGCGGCCGCTCAAAGACTCTCTAATACGGTATAAATTATAATCATCCCACGGATCTTTTAAAAATTGCTGGGTACTGAAATTGTCATGGCCTTTAATAGTCTCTAGGGTTTCGGCTATTGTTTGGATGGAATTTTCATATCTCGCTTCTTGCATGATTATTTTTAAATACTACATAGCTGCAGCAAACAATTCAATGTATAACTTTTGCTTCGGTCTAAATTTGCGTTAAATCAAGCATCGGCAATGACAAATCAAACCACTCCCCCACTATTTGTATCAAATGACTAAGTTAAGATAAAATAATAGTAAATAACTTTTTTAGCGTATCGGGTTAAATCTATTTATGGATAAGAATACAATCACAATCATACTAATTTTAGGCATGGCGGCAATTATAATTACCGTTGACGTTTTGTTTTTCAGGCATCAGTTTTGGGAGAGACTAAGCGCCAATATTGGTATCGTGTTAATTTTTATTGCTATATATTTTCGTTTTATAGCCAAGCTGTAAATTTATGAGGATAGTTTCAGAGTCTTAATCGTACTGTCCAGCGCTTGGATGACTTCTTGAATCTGATCTGGTCGATACGCCGCATTGTCTAATTCAAGCTCTAGTCTTGTGCCGTAAGTTAAATTTGCTCCGTCACCGCCAGTATTGACACTGACGGTTATAGTAGCTAATCGGCTGGTCGGTTCCACTAGTAGTTTTCTTATGTCTTCCCGGCTGATGTCTTTACCTTTTGCAACCAGGCTTTGAATCTGCTCCCTGTCAGCGTTAAAAGTTATCTGGGTTCCGTTGAAATAAGTATTACCGCCAGTCGTAGACTCTATCATTGCCCAAGTACGCAGACGAAATATATCTTCTGGTAGGGCTTGCACATCGATTACCATTTCGGGTACGTCTGTAATTTCTGGTAAGGTGATAAAACCGGCACTAATTTTTGCCGTTATAATATCCGGTTTCTTTTCTAAAAGCTCCCCCCAGGTTTGCATTGTGGCTGATAGTTTTTCACTTAGCGCTATCAGTTCAAGGCTGGCTTGTTTTGCTTTAGTCTCAAGTTCTTCAATCATTGTCAAGCTTTCTAAAAATATTAATACCCTAAGTTATTTGACTGGATATTTTCGGTATTTTAGTAACGACGTCGATTACGGTCACCGTTAAAGCTACGATTATTACCGCCATGACTAGGTCGGCGATCTTCCTGTGGGCGGGCTTGATTGACACTAATTGATCGTCCGTTAAATTCTTTGCCATCAAGTGATTTAATGGCGTTCTGACCCGCTTGATCGTCTTCCATTTCAACAAAACCGAAGCCTTTGGATTGGCCGCTATCCCTGTCTTTTATTACAACCGCGCTGGTGACTTTGCCTTCTGTTGCGAAAAAGTCATTTAGTTGTTGATCGGTAACACTATAAGCTAAGCCACCGACGTAAAGTTTAATTGCCATATTTTAACCTTTCTTTAAGTTATTATCGCTTGTGTTCTTTATTTCTGCTCGCGCTGAAATTAGCATTGAAAGGCTAACTATGACAACGGAGAGTGAATAGTAACTACTTGCTATACCAAAGTCTAGCATAGTTAGATCATTTCGGCTATTGTCTAAGCTGGATGATTATGCTATAGTTAAAATAGTTGTTTCTAATGGATTCTGAGTGAGTTTGATTAAGTTAACTCGACGTTCATTGTAAACAGTCGATCAACACTTAATTTAAACAAAGGATCCTTTTTTTATGTATCAAAAACCACGTTTTAGCTCTGGTCGTAGTGGCCAATATAATAAATCGTCTAGAGGAATTTCACGGAATAAGAGCCGTCAGCCAAAGAAGGACTACATTCACCCGTCGAAATTTGTGCGCTCAGCCAAGCCACAGTCCGAAGATGTATATACTGCATTGCACCACTTTGCTGACTTTGAGGTCGATCCGCTTATCAAACGCAATTTAGAGACGATGGGCTATAGTGAGCCTTCGCCTATACAAGATCAGGCTATACCTCCAGCGACTGCCGGCAAAGATATAGTAGGCATTGCCAATACGGGTACCGGTAAGACCGCCGCCTTTGCTATACCAGTTCTTAACCGGCTGATTAAAGACAAGACCGCCAAGGCTATTATTATGGCTCCGACACGGGAACTGGCGGAACAGATTGAACAGCAGTGCCGTAAGATCGGTTTGGGCAGTGGCTTAGATGGCGCGTTGTTGATTGGCGGGACCTCAATGGGTCCGCAGCTTAAGGACCTTAGTTATAATCCTAGTATTGTTATTGGTACGCCGGGACGCATTAAAGATCATCTAGAGCGTGGCTCACTTAAATTGGATAATTGTAATATTGTCGTCTTGGATGAAGTCGATCGGATGCTGGATATGGGATTTGTTAATGACATCACTCATATCTTAGGCCGCACTAACAAGATTCGCCAAAGTTTTTACTTTTCGGCCACCTTGGACTCAAGGGTCAAGTCTATTATTGAAAGCTTTTCAATTGATCCAGTCCATATTTCCGTCAAGTCAGGGGATACCAGTGACTATATTGAGCAGAATGTCGTTAGTTTCACTGGTTCGGGCAATAAGATAGAAAAACTGCACGATATTCTTATTAATACTGCCACGACCAAAACTTTAGTCTTTGACGATACCCACCGTAGTGTTGAAAAGTTATCAACCGAGTTGGCCGCCAGAGGCTTTAAGGTTGACTCAATTCATGGTGGTAAGTCTCAACCGCAACGCCAACGCGTATTAAAGAAATTTAAAGATAGCGAAGTTACTGTACTGGTGGCAACTGATGTTGCGGCGCGTGGATTAGATGTTTCTGACATATCTCATGTCATTAACTATTCCCTGCCTCAAACATATGACGATTACGTGCACCGTATTGGACGCACCGGCAGAGCCGGCAAGATCGGTCACGCACTTACGTTTATCGATAATTAGTACAATTTTCCGTTCAAACAACTTGTAGCAATCGCGCTTTGACTCAACTGGGTCTTAATACTGCGATGGTTAAGGTATGGTTATGACTGAATTGTCTCGATTTCAAGTTCCGATGGTTGTCAGCTTGGCTTTTTTGGGTTTTTTGATCTCTCTTCTTCCTTTATCCTTTGACATAAGGCCTCTTTCTTTTATTGATAGGGACATATTTTGGTTAAGGTTTGCGTTTGTAGAGTCTGATCGCCCAAGATAAAGGCGTGGTTTAACCAGAAGGGTTTACTATCGTCTGTTGCTTCCGTGCTGCCGGGGAGTGGTGGCGCATGGCGACCTATCCAAATATCGTACATTTCATAGTTCATGTCAACATCCTGTCGAAGCATGAGCGTAAGGTAACTGGTTGGGATTGGATCACCGCTCTTTATGAAAGGAGTGAACGTTTTATCCTTCACGAGGCAGGCATAGAAGACGGAATCCTGATCGGTTGTTTTGATAATAAAATCGTAACCTATCTGCCTCTTTAAATCGTATTCTATACAAACTTCGGGCTTATTTAGAGTAATCTCTGAAAGCACTTCTTTGGCAAGTGACAGGAGCTGCGGTTGACGAGCGAGACGTTTTTCTACTTTTGAGCCAGTAAGGTAGACGTAAACCTCTACTTTGTTCTGAGTTAGTCCGACTGAATACTTCACGACATTACACCCATAAGTTCATTATACGCACGTATTGAGCTGTTTGTTAATGTGCTGCGATTGGGTTGTTGCTCACGACGTAATGCATCGACAACCGATTCCAGAAAGAGACGGGCAATGTCAACAATAGGCCCACTGCTTGGAGCGTGAAACCACTTCAGTCCGGGCATGGTATTTACTTCTAGGGTGTATGCATGCCCAGAAGCGTCAATTAGAAAGTCGACCGCAGCAAATTTTAGATTTAATAAATCGGTAATGCGTTGTGACATCTTAACTAGTGTTGGATCCCAATTACTTTGGGGATATGAGATGCGTTCTAGGGGTCTGTCTTTGGCAACAGAGGTGCCATATTCACTGCGATGTACGCCAACAACCTCACCATTCAGCATTAAAAAGCGTAACTCTTTACCAGTAATATATTTTTCAAGAATGTAATGGTTGATGCGTAGCGTCTTAAGCTGTGCTTGTTCGTTGATAATATGAATATCCATGGCGCCGGCACCAGTCACTGGCTTGGCCACGATTGTGCCGTAAGTTTTCAGAAAAGATGTAGCCTGGGCATGTGTTTTGGGAAGGATGAATGGAATATTGGGAATGTGGTTTTTCTCAAGAATGCACCTTGTGACATACTTGTTCTTCGCCAAAGCCGCACTAGCATCTGAGTTAAGCGGACTGCGAGCTAGGTTGATATACCGCTCCTGTCCATCCACCTCGATGCTAAATACACTATCTGCCGTTAACCAGATGGGTGTTAGGCCCATTTTCTCGGCACAGCTGAATAATAGCTCGGCTGTGCCAAGCTTTGGGTTGACCATAAAACTAGCGACGCTGGAAGCCACCACGGAAACTATTCCCGTCGTTGTTTTGGGGGCGATCCTCACGAGGTTTAGCGACGTTCACTACGATAGTGCGGCCTTCGAATTCTTTGCCGTCAAGGGCATCGATTGCGGCTTGGGCTGCTGTTTGGTCTTCCATTTCGACAAAACCAAAACCTTTGGAACGGTTCGTGTCTCTGTCTATGATTACTTGCGCACTGACGACTGTGCCGTATTGAGCAAATTGTGCTCGTAAGCTGTCGTTATTGGTGTCGAAGGATAGTTTTCCTACGAATAGTTTAGTAGCCATTGTTGTTAAGCCTTTCTTTATGCTAATTGTATGCGAGACAGGGTCTTCGCTATAGCTGAGAATAAAGAGGCTTTCCGGGCGCGCAATATAAAAAGATATAGAGTTGAATAACTTGCTATATTTCATTCTATCATTTATGTCTATTATCTCCTAATAGCAGACATAAGTCCCCTCTCTAAATGGGTTATGGTAAATTGTGCCTAATCTCTAAAAACAAAAGAAGTTATGGCTAAAAAACTATCTGACTCTGTAATTGGGGCGCGCATGGTTGAATGGCGAAACTTATAAGCTATGTACTGGCATGATCGTATGCAGATAAAACGTCTTGAATCCGAAAAACAAACACCTAAAACATGAAGTAGTAGATAAGCGGCAATTCTTTAAATCACTTATCCGATGGCTATATAGGAAACCGTGGCCTAGCGGATGCTGGTGTAAACTAACCTCGCGTTGGTTTGAAACAGCCAATACTCCGACTGCTAGGCCTTGGGAAGTCTACTAGCTTATTAATTGCGGTTGTCTTTGGATCGCGACGTGCGGAAAATTAAGTAGACGCCGCCGACACTAATCGCCAAAATTACCGGAAGAATGAACTGCATTGCTATCAGGTGTGCGCCGGTATCGACGAGGACGGTTGAAGCACCAAGTACCTTTCCGACGAGTTGGTTATTGGTGAACGTACAGGTTACGTTCTGTCCCGCCGTCAGACTTATGTTAATAGTGCTGCCGTTTTGGGTGAATTGGATGCCGGTGCCGCAACTGATGTTGCTTAAGTCCCAGCCATTCAGGGCATTCTCGGTAACGTAGTACACGGTACCCGGCGTCAAATCTGTAAACGTTTTGCTGTTCTGTGTATTGGTTCCGTTGTCTACGAGGTTGAAGTCAGTTGTGCTGTTTACGTTAAGCAGTTGCTGGACATTGCTGATCTGGCTCATACCGAATTGAAAGCTGAAGCTTTGACTGCTTTTCGGATTAGCATTTTTAATCACGGTTAGACTAGCGAGTCGTGTATTAGTGAAGGTACAAACCACACCGTCCAGATAATTAAGCGTGAAGCTTGCCGAAGTACCGTTGCCGTTCGCGACGCTGGTGTCACCGTTGAGGCAGCTGTAAGTGCTGAAGTAATCGCTCATGGTTGTTCCGGCGCCGGCTGTTTCGCTGACAGTAACATCGCCTGTAGCTATTGTCTGAGGATGGGTAGTGCCGTGGTTGCCGACGTTCGTAGCGTATGTGGTGCTATTGATTTGCAGGTTGAACAGGCCGGAATCACTGGATGGAACAAGTGTTTTATTTACCGTTACTGTACCGGTATTGCGGGCGTTGGTAAACGTACAGACTATACTATCGCCAGGGTTAAGGGTGACGGTGGTGCTTGGACCAATTGTTAAGCCGTTAATTGTCGTAGCGTTATCCGTGCAGGCTAGCGACACGAAGTGGTAATGTGCCTGTGAAACTTCGGAAACGGTATATGTGTCGGCTGGCAGATTAGTAAGAGTAGTACCGGTTTGGTTGGTCGAACCAGGATAGTTGCTGTTACTGCCGTTAAGAGTCCATTGCCAATTAGTAACGTTGTCGGTCGTCTGACCGTCGGCACCTATGACATCTTTAATGACTTTAATACTGCCCTGGCCTTGATTGCCAAATACTACTGTTGACTGTTGATTGGATTTAGCAATAATTACCTGGTCGCAGATTGGTGAACTCGGCGTACCTGGCTGGGTTTGTACCCAGCCGGTCTGCATTACTTCGCAGACGCTGTAAGTACCCGGCGCAAGATTGTTGAAGCTGTAATCGCCATTTGCATTGGTAACCATGGACTCATCGAATACGCTGTTGTCGTAAAGATTAATGGTCCAGCCTGCTAGCTTCGGCTCTCCCGGATCATAAATTCCGTTGCCGTTAATGTCGTTGTACTTAAATCCGGATATGCTTCCATTTTGAAAATTACAGAAGTCATTTGCGGTTGAGTTAACTCCACCGCCAGACAGGTCAAGATTGTAGGACGGCAGTGTACAGGTAGAGTCTGTCCAGCCGTAGAGCTGGGTGTAGTTAGTGTTGCTGGTGTTTTCATTAACGGTGTAGTTCCCTGGCAACAAGTTGGTAAATGAGTAGTTGCCAGTTGCGTCGGTAGTGGTGTTTTTGATGGACTGGCCGTTAAGCAACAGGTAAATGGTCCAATCCTGGAGGGTACCGACATGAGTACCATCAGCATTAACTAGATATTTGGTGCCGACGATTGAACCGTAGCGTGTATTAGTGAAGGTACAAACCACACCGTCCAGATAATTAAGCGTGAAGCTTGCCGAAGTACCGTTGCCGTTCGCGACGCTGGTGTCACCGTTGAGGCAGCTGTAAGTGCTGAAGTAATCGCTCA
>JAJYIP010000016.1 GCA_021790005.1 bacterium | reverse complement strand
CATTGCTTTACGAGCATAACCCGTCACAAAGCCAAACATAAAGACTGTTTTAGATACACCCTCGTGAGCCACTTAATCCTCCTAACTGTTATTAGCTAGGAGTCCAATATGTTTCTGAACTTATGCAACTCCTGTATCGCTTATTGCGCTACTTTCTCCAACTATTCGACTTACGATCGCTGGAATCGACTAAAATTCGTAGTTTTTGATATATAAAAGTTTAAATATAATGAAACTTAGTCCATTGCTAAATGTGTTAATTTAACTTATTTACATCTGTAGATTAGGCTTAAGTCTTGCTTATGCTTTTGGGGCGGTTTATGCTTTAAGTAAGTATGGACAAATTCAAAGAGATTATTAAAAGTGCCGGATTTCAAGGCGAGATGGATGATGCCCCGTCTACGATTGAGACCTATAGTCACGATGCTTCCCTGTTTGAGGTCAAGCCGGAACTAGTTGTCTTTCCTAAAGATGCAAAAGACATTGAGATTTTAGTTAAAGTCGTGTCAGACAATAAAGAGCATATGCCAAACTTATCTTTAACAGCACGTTCGGCTGGCACGGATATGGCGGGTGGCGCCATTAATGACTCAATAATCGTGGATTTTAGGAAGCATTTAAATGAGATTGAATTAATTACCAGGACTTCAGGTCAGGCCCAGCCGGGTGTATTGTACCGGGATTTTGAGCCGCGGACATTAAAGCACGGCGCCTTGATGCCAAGTTATCCGGCATCGAGAGATCTGGCCAGTGTCGGAGGTATGGTGGCCAACAATTCTGGCGGTGAAAAGTCGCTTGAGTATGGAAAAGTAAAGGACTTCATTAATGAGCTGCGCGTTGTTTTCGCGGATGGTGTCGAACGGACCGTTAAGGCTATTCATAAAGATGAGCTTGACCAAAAAATGGGTCAGGACGACTTCGAGGGCGAAGTGTACCGCAAGATTTATCAGTTATGCGAAGACAATTATGAAAAAATTAAACAGGCTAAACCAATCGTAAGTAAAAATTCCATGGGTTATACGCTATGGGAAGTCTGGGATCGTGAAACTGGAATATTTGATCTGACTAAGCTGATAGTTGGTAGCGAAGGAACTTTAGGTATGGTAACAGACGTTAACTTTCGTTTAGTGCCTGCCCGGCCGCATTCAGGATTGCTAGTCTTGTTTCTGAGAGATATTGATGATCTGGGCGAGCTAATTCCGGCCATACTGGCCCATCATCCGGCTACGTTTGAGAGTTTTGATGACCAGACGCTCTGGCTATCTATTCGGTTTATGCCCAGTTTTCTGAAGTTATTAGGCTGGAAACGTTTTATTAACTTGCTTGTTAGCTTGATTCCGGACGGAGTGCAGCTGCTAAGAGGCATCCCTAAGCTGATCCTTATGGTCGAATTTAATGGTCAAACCGAAGCCGAGGTGAGGGCTAAAATTAAAGCTTTACATTCGGATTTGAAGACCAAGCGAGCCAGATATGAAATCAACGGTTTTGAAGAAGACGCGACCGAAGGTAAAAGTGAGAAATTCTGGGTAATGCGCCGCCAAAGCTTTAGCCTGTTGCGCAGTAAAGTAAAAGAAAAACACACCGCACCGTTTATAGATGATCTCATCGTCAAACCGGAGTATCTGGTTGAATTTTTGCCCAAACTAAGAGCGATTATTCAAAAATACCACTTGTTTGCGACGATTGCAGGACATATGGGTGATGGCAATTTCCATATCATTCCACTTATGAAACTCGAGGATAAGAAAGAGCGGGATACACTTTTGCCGGCCATGAAAGAGGTCAATGATCTGGTATTAAAATATAAGGGCTCACTGTCTGGCGAACATAACGATGGATTGGTACGTGGACCGTGGCTGGAGGATCAATTTGGTAAAGAGGTAGTTGATCTTTTCCGTCAGGTAAAACATATTATGGATCCGAAAAATATCTTTAATCCGCATAAAAAAGCTGATGCGACCTGGGAATTTAGCTATACACACATCCGGGATCATTTCTAGCAAGCTTTAGCGCTATGGTATGATGTCCCTAGAGGTTTTAAAGGGATTTTAATGTTGAGAACAAAAAGGCGTTGGGTAGTATTATTAGCACTGCTGCTTGTTTTAATGGCAAGTGTCATATATTTGTCCAGTGTCAATATTCCTGTACTTGAGCCCAAAGGCATCATTGCCGACAAAGAATTTCGCTTATTGGTTACAGTAGTTTTAATTATGAGCGTAGTGGCTCTACCTGTCTTTGGATTATTGGCTTATATCGTTTGGAAATACAACGAAAAAAACCAGATCAGAAAAAAATATTCACCAGACTGGGAAAGCAATAAGTATATCGAAGGCACGTGGTGGGCAATCCCAACCATTCTTATCGTTATATTGTCTATTATTACATGGAATGCTACCTACGCTCTTAATCCATACAATCCGATTCCGTCAAAAAATAAGACGCTGGTTGTGCAGGTTGTCGCTCTGGACTGGAAATGGCTGTTTATTTATCCTTCTTTACGGGTCGCTAGTATTAATAAGTTGATGATGCCCGTTAATACTCCGGTACATTTCTATCTAACAGCCGATGCTCCGATGAATTCATTTTGGATTCCACAGCTTTCCGGCCAGATTTATGCCATGCCCGGAATGCAGACCCAGTTATATATATTAGCTAATCAATCAGGTGAATATAACGGTTGGTCGGCTAATATTAGTGGTATTGGTTTTGCTGGCATGATGTTTAAGGCGGACGTAGTGTCGGCAAGTCAGTTTAGGGCTTGGGCTAGCACTACTCTTTTGCGGGCACCAGCTTTAACAATTGCTCGTTATAATAATCTAATCAAGCCCAGTACTTATGTGGCGAGTGCTTTTTATGCAAACCCGGCGCCGAATATATTTAATTTAACAATTGATAAATATATGATGCCTAATTATCACGGAGCGGTGCAATAATGCTGCACGTATTAGATTTAATGGCCAGTTTTTGGCTGGGTCAGTTGAACCTAAAAGCTCTACCGCCTAATCCCATTCAGTGGTTTGGCGCCAGTTTAATAATTCTGGTACCAATCATGGCGGCTGTGCTACTGACGGTTACGAAACGATGGAGGTGGCTATACAGGGAGTGGATTACGACTCAGGATCCCAAGAAGATTGGCGTAATGTACATTTTGGTGGCATTCGGCATGTTGCTTAGGGGCGGAGCGGACGTGGCTCTGATCAAGACCCAGCAAGCTTTGTCGGTTGGTGCCAGCAACGGTATTTTAAGTGCCAGTCATTTTCAACAGATTGTTACGGCACATGGCACTATTATGATCTTCTTTGTTGCCATGGGTCTAATGTTTGGCATTATTAACTTGATACTTCCCCTACAAATTGGCTCACGTGACGTAGCCTTTCCGTTTTTAAATGCTACCAGTTTCTGGCTATTCTTTTTTGGCATGGTGTTGGTTAATGTTTCTCTGGTGTTGGGAGATTTTGCAGCTACCGGCTGGCTGGCCTATCCGCCGTTAAGTGAACTTAGGTATTCGCCTAGCGTTGGCGTGGACTATTGGATATGGAGCTTACAGATTGCTGGTGTCGGCAGCCTGCTGGCTGCAATTAATTTCATAGTTACTATTCTCAAGATGCGCGTAAAAGGCATGAATTTCATGAAGATGCCAATGTTTGTGTGGAGCGTGCTGGGCTCGATGCTATTAGTTGCATTTGCTTTTCCTATTCTTACGGCCACCCTGACATTACTGGCGCTGGATCGTACTTTAGGCATGCATTTCTTTACTTCAGGCGCCGGCGGCAATATGATGATGTATGTTAATTTGATTTGGGCCTGGGGTCATCCAGAGGTGTATATTCTGATTTTACCGGCCTTCGGTGTATTTTCGGAAGTGGTTGCCACATTCTCTAAAAAGCGTTTATTTGGCTATACTTCGATGGTCTGGGCGATCGGTGCGATCGTGCTGTTGTCATTTATAGTTTGGCTACATCATTTCTTTACTATGGGAGCTGGGTCGGACGTCAATGCTTTCTTCGGGATAATGACAATGGTTATAGCTATACCAACCGGCGTAAAGTTGTTTAACTGGTTATTTACGATGTATAGAGGAAGGATAAAGCTTGATTCGCCAATGCTATGGTTTATTGGTTTCGTGGTGATATTTACGATTGGTGGTATGGCAGGAGTGTTAATGGCTGTTCCACCGATAGATTTCCAGTTACATAACAGCCTGTTTTTGGTGGCGCATTTTCATATGATGATAGTTGGTGGAGTGGTCTTCGCCGACTTTGCGGCGATTACTTATTGGTTCCCGAAAATATTTGGTTTCAAGCTAAACGAAACTTTGGGACGCTGGGCTTTTTGGCTGTGGTTGGTTGGATTTTTAACTTCGTTTATTCCACTCTATATCCTGGGCTTTATGGGTGCGACTAGACGACTGGATCACTATAGCGCCTCGCTTGGATGGCAACAGTTATTTATTGTCTCCGGTATTGGTGCTGCCTTAATTGGCGCTGGTGTTGGCGTACAATTGCTGCAGTTTGCATATAGTATCTATAAGCGTAAAGACAATCTAGACAAGACGGGTGATCCGTGGGATGGTCGTAGTCTTGAATGGTCTCTACCTTCGCCGGTGCCTTTCTATAATTTCGCCCGCTTGCCAGAAGTTACCAGTCGTGATGCGTTCTGGGAGGCTAAAAAAATACATTTTAAGGATAATCGTAAGTATGAGGACATAGAAATACCTAAAAATACCCCGCTTGCCTTTCTAATTGCCCTAATGGCATTCTTATTCGCCTTTTCGGTTGTCTGGCATATCTGGTGGGTAGCGACCATGGCTTTATTGGCGATAATCGTTGGCCTAATTATCCGATCAATGGATGAGCAAACCGACTATGTTTTGGCGGCTCAAGAAGTTGAAAAGTTGGACAAAAGTCACTTGAAAGGGGCTCGGGCATGAGTGAAGCAGTCAGTGAGCTTAAGGTGACCAATAAGTTGATCGCCAAGTATGATAAGGATACTAAAACTATTTTCGGTTTTTGGGTTTATTTAATGACCGATTGTGTTTTGTTCGCCAGTCTATTTGCCGTTTTTGCCGTGCTCAGACATAACACCTACGGCGGGCCTACGGCGCAAGGTTTGTTTAATTTGAACTACGTTATGATTGAAACCATGGCGCTTCTAACCAGCAGCTTTACGGCCGGTCTGGCCTTATTAAGTGCTCAAAGAAAACGAGTGAAACATACCCTGTTTTGGTTTGGTGTTACCTTTACGCTAGGTCTAACTTTTCTTATCTTGGAATTAAGCGAATTTTCTCGTTTTGTGGCTCAAGGAGATAGCTGGCGACGTAGCGGCTTTTTGTCTTCATACTTTACTTTGGTCGGCACGCATGGTTTACATATTGCAATTGGTCTGCTGTGGATGCTTATCATGATGGCTTTTATATTAAAGCGAGGCCTTAATGATACTACGCTAAAGCGGATTAGAATGTTAAGCTTGTTCTGGCATTTTCTTGATGTGGTTTGGATTTTTATCTTTACAATCGTGTATCTGTTTGGAGTGTTAGGCGTATGAAAAGTCAAACTCGGACTGTAGCTGCTGACGTGATGGTGTCTCTCCATCAACCGGAAGAGGCTACTTTAAAGAAGTACGTCATTGGTTTCACTGGTTCATTAGTCTTGACTTTTGGCGCCTATCTTCTAACGCAGTATGGAGCGCTCAGCAAGCCTGTCATGATCATCGTTCTGGCCATATTGGCATTGTCGCAGTTTGTGCTGCAGCTAATTTATTTTCTGCATGTTGGTAAGGAATTTAGCCCCCGTCTTAAGCTTTTAGTAACAATATTTATGGTCTTGATAGTATTTATTTTAGTTGCCGGGTCGATATGGATTATGGATAATCTGAAGGGACGAATGATGAGTCAAAGTAATATGGTTAAGTATATGAATAGTCAGAATGGTCTTTGATGATTAAGCAATATTGGACATTATCTAAGCCGGGGATTGTAGCTGGTAATTTAATGACAGCAGTAGCTGGTTATTTGTTTGCCAGTCATATGACATTCGTGATGACAAATTTCGTTTTCAGTATGCTTGGCTTCGTGTGCGTGATCGCAGCTTCCAGTGTGGTTAATAATTTATATGATCGAGACATTGACAAGTTGATGGTTAGGACTCAAGCCCGGCCTACGGTAAGAGAAGCGATTTCTCTAAAAAACGGTGCTATTTACTCTTTGGTTTTGGCGGTGCTTGGTTTTGGCTTGCTGGCTGTGTTTGCGAATATAACGACCGTTATTTTAGGGTTCTTAGGCTTCGGCATTTATGCGGCTGTGTATACTCCATTAAAGCGCAAGACTTATCATGCTACTTTTATTGGTGGATTTGCTGGTGCAATGCCGATAATGGGTGGCTATACGGCTTTTTCCGGTAGGCTAGACATTGAAGCTATTGTGCTGGGTATGATGATGCTGATGTGGCAATTGCCGCATTTCTATGCCCTTGCTGTGCTGCATGCGAAAGATTACGCTCGAGCTAAGATTCCGACTATATTAGTCGTGCTCGGTCAGAGGGCCACTATTGGTTTCATGTTGTTTTATACGTTTATGTTCATATTATTTAACGCCTTGCTTTATAGATATATTTTTTATCCACGCATATATATAGTTACTACGACATGTCTATGTTTGGTTTGGTTATGGTTTAGTATGCAGGGTTTATTGACTAAACCGGCTAAAAACTGGGCTCGCTCATCGTTTCTAATGTCACTGGTGGTGCTGGTATTTATGTCGGTGTTTATAGGGCTTTACTAAGGACTCTCAGGGAAAGTCTATTGTTACGCTTGTGCCGTGTTTAAGCTGGCTGGAGATTGTTATATCTGCTCGATGGATATCGGCAATCAGTTTAGCGATTGATAAGCCAAGTCCAAAACCGTTACTGCCACTGCGAGCGGTATCTGCCCTGTAAAAACGATCAAAGACGTGTTCGAGGTCTTTGGCGGCAATACCGTTGCCGTGATCGGTAATGACAAGCCTGGTTTGCTCGCCGGACTTAGTGATTTGTATATTAACGCTAGATTTTCTCGGACTGTACTTAATGGCGTTATCTAAGAAGATAATTAGCATCTGTACCAGGCTATCGTGGTCACCTCGCACACTCAATGATCGCTTGCTTGGGTTTAGTTTAATGTCACGAGTTTTAGCTTGAGGCGTGACCATATCGATTGCTTCTTTGACGATAGTTCTTAAGTCTTGATTGCTGAATTGTTGCTGGAGTTCGCCGGCTTCGAGTCTTGTTAAACGGAGCAAAGAGTTGATTAGGGTATCCAGCTTGGCGGCTTCTTCAATATTGCTGCCAATAACTTTTTTAAGCTGTTCTTTGGTTAGGCTGTCATCCATTAATGCAACTTCAGATTCCATTTTTAGTGAAGTAAGGGGTGTCCTTAGTTCATGTGACACATCGGCCGTAAAGCGTTTCTGCTGCTCGTGCGCGGCCTCTATTGGTTTAAGCGTTTCGCGGGCCAGGAAGTAGCTTATAAAACCTGCTCCGACTAATACGACTAAGTTGGTGAGAATAAGTTCGTCTAGTAAATGACGTTGTCCAGCACTTAGGTCGGCCGGATTGGGTTGAGCAAATTGGGTACCGCTGAAGACCGGAAATTGCACGGAAAGTTCTTTGGTTTCCCGAATAAGACCATTGGCCAGATTGTTTGACCCTACCCTATAGACAACAGCGCTAAAGATAATACTTATGATCATGACGACGATCAGGTAGGATACGGTTAACTTGAAGGTCGCGTTCTTAAACATTGATTTCTTATTTACTCAATTTGTAACCGAAGCCCCGCACGGTATTAATCAATTGGCTGGATTTAGGAAATGGTCGGTCGACCTTGGCTCTTAAGTAGCCAATGTAAACTTCGACGGTATTAGGCATGACGATGGCGTCTTCGTTCCAGACATGATTGATTATCATGTCTTTAGTTAAGACTTGATCGGCGTGTCTCATTAAATACTCTAAGAGAGCAAATTCTTTGCTGGATAGTTTGATTGGTGTATTGCCTCTTGTAACTTCATATCTGGCCGGATCAAGTGATAAGTCGTCATATTCTAGGACAGATCCAGTGACAATCGGCGGCCGTCGCAGCAAAGCCTGAATCCTGGCGACCAACTCAGAAAATGAGAAAGGTTTAACCAAATAGTCATCAGCTCCGGAGTTGAGTCCCTCGACCCGATCATCAATACTGCCCCGGGCTGTAAGAAGTAGAATTGGAGCTTTCTGTCCTTCCTCTCGGGCCTTTTTAGCCACTTCTATACCGTCCATGCTACCAGGCAGCATACGATCTAAGATTATGATGTCATAATCCGGATCGACAGCATAACTTAAGCCGGTATCGGCATCGGCTACTGTATCGACGGCATAACCTTTTAGCTCTAGGCCGCGCTTGACGGCTTTGGCTATTTTTTCTTCGTCTTCAACGAATAATACTCGCATGTCAAGTCTAGTATATCTCTAAGTTTGAAAAATAGCTGATAGTAAAATTTATATTTTTAATCGGTTTCGGGCGTGAGTCGCCAGCATAATAATAAATAGAATTCCTAAAAACACCAGATATACTGAGCGATCGATTAGGCTGGCGGCTAATATATTGGCAGTCGTAAAGTGATTTAAACTACGGCCGAATTCCAGGAACGCTTCCCGAAATCCTATTGCGCCTGGTGTTAGGGATACAAATAGTGCGAAGTTAGCGGTACCGGTATAGCTCAATACCTGACGTACGCTGTCGTGAGCTAAGTGTAAACTGTTAAGTTCTATACCGAAAATGAAGGCTATGGTTACAACCTGCCCCAGGGTCATAAGAATTAGCCGGATTAGGTTTGCCCGGCTTAAGTCCAGTTTGTTAATAGAAGTGTTTTTAAATATCCTTTTAACAGCAATCGTTATAACCAGCCAGCTGAACAAACCAGCTCCAATGGCTGCGGGTATGCCAAGCCACCAGTAGTTGCTGGCGCTGAAAATAAAGGCTGCAGAAATCACTGCATAGATGCCGTAATACACCATATTAGCCAGTAGATAGGCTGAGACGCCGACTTTATGACGTCGCTTAAGGTAGGTAGCCCTTACTCCTGGGCCACTCTGGAGTGGTAGGAAGAAATTTGCAAGCATTGAGTAAATGCCAAGCAATAGGTTTTCACTCGGCGGTAGAGGTTCGCCGCATAGTCTTAAGGTGGCATTGTAAATTCCAAGCAGCCAGAGGCTAAGGACACCATAAGCTAGTAATAATACGACCACTAACCATGGGTTCAAGTGTCTTATCTCCTGAATTAGTGCGGGATGGCCATGGGCGTAATATATGAAAAACCCAATAATTACCGTCAATAATGTCAGCGCGGCCACAATTTTTAATTTTTGCCGGTTCATGATTATTACTATAACGGATTTTAGTGTAGTTTGGCTTACAGCCAATTTAGATAAAGTAGTGGCATAGTTGAAGTATTAAGTAATGCGGAGAAAGGAAGCGGTTTTAAGCTTGCTTTTTGAGCACGCTAAAACGTTTATAATAACTATGGTGACCGATCTGTCTAATCTAGTGCTGCAATACGAAAAGTACCATCAGAATCGTATCAAACAATTCTATGCTAGGTTAAAAAAACAACCTAAAACTCGCCATCATTGACATAGTGTGGTTAGTTGCGGTGTTTAGTTTTAAGGACTATTGTTAAATTATGTCTGAGCAAAACAAGCAGTTATTCAATAGCTTTGTTGCAAGGTATCCAACCAGAACCTACCAGCGTGGGGAGATTATAATTTTTCAAGGTGAAGCGCCACAATCGACTTTTGTAGTGCGTAGCGGAGTTGTTAAGGCATATAACCTTAGTATTCATGGCGATGAAAAACCGGTTGGCTTTTTTGGAGAACAGGACAGCTTCCCGGGTACTTGGATATATAACAAGGTACCAAGCGCGATTTATTATTATGAGGCTTTTACTCCCGAGTGTGCTGTTTACTTGATTCCGCGAGATGAATATGTGCGATTTATAAAAGAACATCAACAGATGGCTTTGATAGAACTAGATCATTACGTTGAAAGTCAACTTGCTTTATCTATGCAGTTAAATGCATTACAGCATTCCAGAGCCAATGAAAAGTTAATGTACATGCTTCATTATCTGTGTTTGACACATGGAAGACCGGCTGGAGAGCGCAAACGACAGATTGATCTTAAGTTGACTCATCAAGATTTTGCTAACCTGACCGGATTAACTAGAGAAACAGCCGCTACTGAGCTCAATAAGCTTAAACGACTGGGCGTTATTAGTTACGGTAAAAACGAGCCATACACGATCGATCTTAATAAGCTTCAACTAATATTGAACGATCAATACATTGCTGAACTTGATCTCAAGTCCTAGCTAGTAAGTTTTAGTTGACTATTTTTAGATTTCAGGGTGTCATTGACAACTTTGGATAAATTCTGAGGCGCTGTCCAGGATTTTATTATGCACCTCGTTGCCCCTAAATTGTAAGCCTTGGTAACCTCTGGGGAGTTCTCCATGTTAGTAAAAATAAGCACTTTCACTTGCGGATGATTTGTAAGATCGTATTGCTCTAGCAGTTCAATGCCGCCCATTATTGGCATAAGCAGATCAAGCAGGATAAGATCCGGGGTATATTTTTTAAGCAGACCAAGCGCTTCCTGCCCATTGAACGCTGTTTTCACCTTGTGCTTTTCGCTTTCCAGTATGACTTTGTAGGCGGCGTTCAAGTCTTTATCATCTTCTACGACCAGTATACTTGCCATTAGCTCATCCTCTTACTTAGACTTTCATTTTCTATTATCCCACACTAGTCCAGCTTTTCTGTGTATTAACTTACTGACTTGTTGGTGCGAATTGCTTGCGGTAGTAGGGGCAGCGATAAATAAAAGGTCGAGCCCTTGCCTTCAGTACTTTCAAACCAAACGTTACCACCCAGCTCATTAACTAGCCCTTTTACCAGATAGAGACCTAAACCAGTGCCTGAGGTTTCTTGGCGGATGACGTTTTCGCCCCGGAAAAATTTAGTAAAAATATTGTCTTTATATGCTTCTGGTATGCCCATACCTGTGTCGCGTACTGCCACGACCAATGTTTTATCTCTAGTGCTGACATCGATGGTTATTTTACCGTTACTGGGTGTGTATTTAACGGCATTACTGACAAGATTACCGATGATTTCTTTTAATACTACACTGTCTGAGATTATCTTTAGGTCGTCTTTTGACTTATTTAGCTTAATTGACTGTTTTTTTTCAGTGACAGACAATTGATGTTCTGAAATTACCTCTTCTATAATCTGATTGATGGCTACCGGTTTTTTGGTGACAATTATGCTGCCGCTTTCTATTCTGGTGATATTAAGTAAGGTGCCTATTGTTTCGTTCATGCGGTTAGTGGCGGCAATAATAGTTTTTAGAGACTTGTTTTGTCTGGGGCTTAGTGGACCCATAAAACCATCGGCTAGCATATGAGAGTAGGTTTTAATGGCTGACAGTGGTGTTCTCAGTTGGTGCGAAGCCAAAGATATAAAGTCGCTTTTCATTTTATCGATTTCATATTCACGACTAATGTCTCTAAAGATTTCAATACAACCAACCGGTTGCCCGTTGACCATGATGGGAGAAATGGTCATGGATACGGGTATTAGATTGCCTGCTTTTGTTTTGTAATGAATTTTTTCAGAAATAATATTTCCAGTCACAAAGGCTCTTGTTACTGGCCTGTCAATTAAAGGAATGGTCTCGCCTGACTCGTCAAAAGCCGTACATAGCTTAGGAAACCATTTGCCTAAAGCTTCTTTTTCACTATAACCTAGAATGGACTGGGCGGTTGGATTAATCCTGGTAACGTTTCCGAATTCATCAGTCGTTACGGCACCGTCGCCAATGCTGTCAAACAATACTTCAGCCAGGGCTTTATCGCCTTCGTAATCTTGCTTTTTATTAGCCATAATTACATTATACTAGCCTGTTCCAGTAATGGTGCTGCAGTAGGTGCGCTATTCTGTCATAATGCTAATGGATAGTTTTATGGCAAAATCCGAATTTAAATTCGACTGGCATTCAAGACAGGCCAAACATATGATTGTTTTTGCCGTGCTAGGCTTGGTGGCGCTATATGTCATATTGCCGCAATTGCTAGGGTTTAGTAGTTTTCGGAAGAGTTCTCTTCCACTGCATTGGCAAGGCACTTATCTGGCGGCTGGTATTTTTGGTCTAACTTTCGTCGTTGCGGCTGCCTCTTTTATGATATTGGCGTTTAACAGGATTAGTTTTTTTAGAACCTTACTTATTCAGTTTGCCAGTGTTCCACTGAACATGCTCTTGCCGGCCGGTATTGGTAATATGGGTGTCAATTTTATGTATCTAAGGTATCAAAAACATACACCGATGCGAGCCGGAATGGTTGTTAGTGCCAATAACCTGATTGGAGTAATTGGTAATCTAGCTGTACTAATAGCTTTATTTTTCATTTTTGGTTTTAGCGATACACAATTAAGTTTGTATTGGCATTATACGTATTTGATAATCTTAGCTGTCGTAGTACTGGTGGTCTTGGTGGTTATTAGCTTTAAGCTATTAGGCTCTCATATTGAGCATGTCCGTGATTTTAAGCGTCAAATGTTCAATGCACTCCATAACTATAGCCAACGTCCGCTCAGTTTTGTTGGAGCTTTGCTTTGCGCAGTTATGCAGGCTCTTTTGTACGTGTTGGCTTTTTGGTATTGTTTGCAGGCTTACGGAATTCAGTTATCTTTTCCGACAGCCTTTTTAGTGTTTTCGCTAAGCGTCGTAGTGCGTACCAGTGTGCCTACGCCGGGCGGACTTGGCGGCGTTGAAGCAAGTCTTGTGGCCGGTATTTTAGCTTCCCATGCGTCAAATTTATCCTTGGCGTTAGCGGCGGTCTTAGCATTCAGGCTTATAACCTTTTGGCTACCTTTATTGACCGGTGCGGTAGCATTATTAATAGTAGAGCGCGCAAAACTATTGTCACCGACTGGATAAACCATTTTACGCCGGATAGTTCCTGGGTTTATGATTAAAGCATATATGGGTCGGTTAGAGGATTAGGTCATGATAAGTGTTTGGCTAAGCCTACTGGCTGTGTTTGTACTATTCAGTCCAATTGTCTTAGTAGTCTATAGGAGGACTCGTTCGCAGGGTATCGAACCTAAGATAACCTATGCACTGAATTTACCTGTCAATGATACCTTAAAGGATAGCCCGGCACAGGTTTACAGGGTAATTAATGAGCTGTTACGGCATTCTTCCAAGGGTTTTAGAAATGTTAACCAACCGAACTTTAGTCTTGAAATCATCGCGTCGCGTAGTGAAGGTATTCAATGTTTGATTAGTGTGCCTTTGAGTTTAGGCTATTCTGTCCGTAACTATTTAATTGCTTATTGGCCGAAACTGAATATTGTTCGGTATGAACGAGATAACGAATTTATCGTTCGGGATCCGCACAGACTGCATGTCAGACTGTGGCAGCTCAAAGAACGTAATATAGAAACACCCATTTACTACCTGCTGGCTACCATGCGTGGATTAAAAAATGGTGAAATTGTTGTTTATCAGTTGGTCATCCAACCTAAACGGGCGTCGTTAGCGATTGTGTTACTGTCCATCGCCGGTCGAATAGGGCTGGTATTTATAAGGTTTTTTGGAATGATCGGCTTTTTTTTATTGGCAACTCCTCCAGCCCTTCAACAGCACTGGCGTAACCGGCTGGTGGGTGTTAAAAAAATTAGTGAGGCTAGCGAATGTTTTGTCAGTATTCGATCGGCAGTTGCAGGTTCGGACGATAAACGCATAAAACAGTTGGATTCGTCAATTAGTGCCGCGCTAAAAGGTAGCGGCCTCAAGGTAGCTGCCAGCGGTCATAAGCTGGCTGCTGGTTTGTTAGCCGGTAGTCTTGAACGTCCCTCTAAGTTGAGCTATGCCAGCCTGGCGCAACTTTTTTATTTACCGGTCGTCAATGAATCGGATAACGTGGAAATTAGCTCTTCCGGTACCACCCAGCTAGCTCAATCTTTGGCGTCAAGTTCAAAGATTAAGCATGAAGTCGTCCTTGGTATTAATGAATTTAATAGTCAGCAATCTGTCGTTGGTTTGACTAAAGATGAGCGTCGCCGGCATCTTTTAATTCTTGGTGCCACCGGTATGGGTAAATCTACCCTAATGGCTTACTCGATTGCCCAGGACTTAAACTCTAATCGGGGTCTGACTTTAATTGATCCACATGGGGATTTGGCCGAACAGGTCATTGGTTTGGTGCCGTCCGGTCGCAAAAAGGACCTTGTTTATATTAATCCAGTAGATATTTCCCATCCGACCGGTATTAATCTGATGCAACTTCCTGACGGGTTAGATGGTGATGCTCTGGTTATAGCCAAGGATTTTATAACTGAAGCGATTGTTTCAATATTTCGTAAAATATTTTCCGATGATGATAGTGGCGGGCACCGTATTGAGTACATTCTGCGGAATGCCATCCATACAGCATTTTACGTGCCTGACGCTACGCTTTTTACGATACATAAGTTATTAGTAAACGATATTTTTCGCGCACAAGTAGTCAGTCGCTTAGAGGACGATACCCTCAAAGATTTCTGGTACGGCGAGTTTAATAAAGCCGGTAGCTACCAAAAAGTTAAAATGATATCTGGTGTCACTGCTAAGCTGGGTCGTTTTCAGCGCTCGGCTGTTAGCGCCAGGATAATTGGTCAAGCAAAATCTAGTCTGGATTTTGACCAACTATTAAACGATAAAAAAATATTAATTTGTAACTTTTCCAAAGGAGCTATTGGCGAGGATACCGCTGCCTTGCTGGGAATGATTGTGATCGCTAAATTGCAATTGGCGGCCTGGCATCGTTCCCATTTAGCCATTGCCAAAAGACATCCGCATTATGTCTATATCGACGAGTTTCAGACCTTTGCTTCGCAAACTTTATCGCAGATGGTTAGTGAATCTCGTAAATACAGTCTTTGTTTGACCATCGCTGAGCAGACGACGGCTAACCAAAATACAAAAGATATGAATATTATGCTTGCTAATATTGCTCATATTGTCGCTTTTCGTTTGGCAGCACCTTTAGATGTAAGCCGCATATTGCCCTTGTTTGGCAAAGACGTTTCAGAAGCGGATTTAAATAGTCTCGAGCCATATAATTTCTATATTCGGATATTCAGCGATCGGTTAAATCGTGCTATATCTGGAACGACCATTTTATTGCCTAGGAATAAAAAACTAAACGGAAAAAAAGATTATAAGATGGTCAAGCGGTAAACTATTTTGTATAATCGCTTAGCATAATAATTGCTTTATTAGGGCGTCGCCAAGTGGTAAGGCACCAGGTTTTGGTCCTGGCATTCGGGGGTTCGAATCCCTCCGCCCTAGCCATAGCTCGGGTTATGTTCATGAGAGTAGCTTTGACTTATGGGTTTGTAATAATTCAGGTTGTTGTCTGTCAATAGTGTGTTTTAGACTGTTACTCAGACATTTTGTTGTCTGGAGGCAGCCATGCAAGAACGTAGCATTTTAAGCATAATTTATACATTATTTGTTGGATTATTGATGGCATTTTTTGTTGGCTTTGGCATTAATACTTTCTATGCTCCTCCTTCGTCGCCTCAATATCCTGCTATTTTAAATGGCGGCCAAAAAGAAGCTACCAACGAACAAATTGCGGCACAAATTAAGTTTGATAATCAGATCAAAAACTACCAGATGCTAATGAGGCCATATAATCGTAATGTTTCCATTATAACTTTGATTGCGGCAGTCGTTTTACTGGTGATTAGTTTAATATATGAAAACAGGATTAGATTTATCTCAGACGGGGTTATTCTGGGGGGTCTGTTTACGCTTGTCTACAGCCTTATCCGTAGTTTTGCTTCCGGGGATAGCCGTTATATATTCATGGTGATTTCCATTAGTTTAATCGTTGTCCTTGTTATGGGTTATAGACAATTTGTAACTAGTCACGTAAGTTATAAACCCAAGGTATCACATTAAGATGATACACGCTTATGATATCTTGCATTATTTACAAAACGTTATAAAATACATACAAGCAAATATATGATATGGAAAATTTTAATAATCGCGATCATCAAGTAGAAAACTTCTACGAAAAGAACTACGTAGAACCTAAAGAATTCCGACGTTTAAAGCGCGTAGCGGCCGTATTAACTTTGTTTTTTGCAGGCAATATAGTGGTTGGTGCTAACAATGAATTCAATTCTGTCGGTACTCATTATGAAGGGTTAACACAAAACGTCCAAAAGTCTAATAATGACTTAGCATTGGGGCTTGTCGGTGCTAGTGCTAGTGCAGCATTTTTAGTTGTCTTAGTTAATGAAGAAAAACGTAAACGCCAGGATTCAGAAAATAGACAATAATTAAGCCGTTTAGTTGATAGATTAATGTTGCAAGTTAAGTCCGTAGTCTTTAAAGATCGCCTAAATCGAATGCTTCATTATTGGTAGTCCCCAAGCTGTAACCTGGTCAGTCAAGACCGGTCTTAGGGTAAGTTTTAATCTATATTCTAAAGTAATCATCGTTGCGACTAAAGCTTAGCGCATTAGATAAAAAAGAAGGTTACCCAATGACTATCGGTTAGATAGTAATTCGGTTACCCTAGTTCTTACTATGAAGAGAACTA
>JAJYIP010000015.1 GCA_021790005.1 bacterium | reverse complement strand
CCATCATAAATAACGGATCAACTGCTGGAACGTGAAACTGAGAACCTGAACAATTTTCAGCTCCTTTAACAATGAAACCCATAAATGGGTTAAGTGCAACTATATCGGCTTTTTTGTCCAACTCATCAAAAGATTCTAAAACTCTAATAAATGCTTTTTGCCAGATATCGTCATTGCGAGCAAAACGGCAATTTTTAGAATGATACTTTTTACCTTCACGCAAACTAGCATATCTAAAAAGTTCTTTTCGGGAACTTCCCTTAACATATGGCAAATAGTTATCTTCAAAATCTGCGTAATATGCACTCATTGCATCATCTACATATCGAGTCAACACTTCTGGCGAGTGAATTCTTTCTGGCGATAAATCTTCTGCGGTACTCATATAGTTATTATTTGATCTTTCATCCCGGGGTAATTATTCAGTTAGTTTTTAATCTATCTTGACAACACATCAATACGACCTGGCACCACCCACACTAAGTCGTTTACGTTCATAGGCTCACTAGATGCATATGTTTCTGTTCCATATTTTGCATAATTATTAGCCAAACAATAAAGATCTAAGGACACACGATTGACCTCAGCGTATCGTCCCATAGATATTTCATCTTTATATTTATTACGCATATTTTTTACCTCAAACCATTTAAAAAGCTTCCCCTTAATAAAAGTTGAAGCCTGTTGTTTTTTGGACTGTGCTTGGCGTTATTTGTTTAACGCGCGGCTTCAACCATTGTGAAGCACAGCCCCTTAAGGCTTAGCGTAATCATTGCTACGTACTTCCGGTTTAAGCTCATCGTATCACTTTATACTCCCAAGCTAGCGTCCACGTCAAGCCCAATGTTATATGATTTTGCAAAATAACCCTGCAACTGATATAATTCAAGCTAAGTTGCCAAAGACAGCGACGGAGTTAAAACTCTTGATCATGTCGCCGAGGTACCGGGATTAAATCCGGACAATCTCTTAGCTTTGGGCAATTGTCAATAGCCAATCTGTCCGCTAAGGCAACTGTAATAACAAAGGGTATACAGGGATCTAACAGGTCGATATCCCTAAAGATATTTAAGACCCTATCAAACGATTGGAAAGGAATTAAATGCCTTTAACTCGTGAGCAGAAATCACAAATCGTAAACGAAATCAGTCAATTGCTTGGCGAATCTAAAATGACGGTAATTGCCGCCTATAGCGGAACCTCAGTTAAAGCCATGCAATCGTTAAGACGACAAGCTCGTGCTAATAAGACAACTGTAAAAGTAGTCAAAAACCGACTAGTCGCCCAAGCCCTACTTCAACATAACAATCTGAAAGATGTAGACGTTAGCCTACTTCAGGGTATGTTGGCCTACGCATTTAACCCGGAAGACGAAGTTGCACCGGCTCAAAGTCTAGCTGTTTTCGCTAAAACTAATCCGACTTTAACATTCGTAGGTGCCATAACCCCAGAAGGTAAGTGGCTAAATTCAGATGAAGTTAAAGCTTTGTCCGATCTGCCAAGTAAGCCGGTGCTGATTGCATCAGTAGTATCGCTGCTGGGCTCACCCATCAGGTCAGTAATGAGCAGCGTCAATTCACAACTGCCTGGTATCGTCTCGGCGCTTCAGGCCAAGACAAATTAATAAAGTTTAAGGAGAAATATAATGGCAAATATTGAAAAATTAGCCGAAGAACTTGTCGGTTTGACAGTTTTAGAAGTTAACGAACTCAGCAATGTACTTAAAGACAAATACGGTATCGAACCAGCTGCTGCTGCCGTAGCAGTTGCGGCAGCTCCAGTTGCTGGCGGTGAAGGTGCTCAGGCCGCTGAAACCAAGAGCGAATACGACGTCGTCCTAAAAGACGCTGGCTCACAAAAAGTCGCGATCATTAAGGCGGTTAAAGAGCTTACCAACCTAGGTTTAGGCGAAGCCAAAGCTTTAGTTGACGGGGCTCCAAAGACCATTCTTGAAAAAGCTAAGACAGAAGACGCCGAAGAAGCCAAAAAGAAGCTTGAAGAAGCTGGCGCGACTGTCGAATTAGTTTAAACTAAGCTTTATAGACTTAAAACCGTCCCAGTAAATCAGGGACGGTTTTAAAGCTCATACTAACAGCCTCAGACTAACGTTAACCTTTATCTATTTTAACTTATCCACAGATACTTTGACTTTATTTATTAATAATGATAATTTAAGGATAATTGATGGGTTAAAGGCCCAGTCGAGGTGTAAGAAAGAAACTAAATTTAAAACATGCCAGACGTACCAGACAAACAGATCAAAAGACTAAGGTCGTTAATTCGCGAAGCAGAAACAAATTTAGCTGCTGCCACTGAACTGTTGATTAGCTTAGTCGGCGATGACGATAAAATTATTCCTATCAATCGGGATGAAACTTTAGGCAAAGTTATAGAAGGCGTATTTGATGGCCAGAATATGGTAGGTAGTGACGGCAAGATATACCCAGTGCCAGCTAACTACGCCTCCAAATCTAAACTGGTTCAAGGCGACATATTAAAACTGACCATATCCGATGACGGTGCGTTTCTATATAAGCAAATCGGCCCAATCCCACGTAAACAAGTTGTTGGCACCCTCAATCTGGAAGGTGGACATTATTTTGTTAGCGTCGGCGAAAAAGACTATCGTGTCCTGCTAGCAAGCGTAACTTACTTCAAAGCCAAACCGGGCGATCAAGTCAGTGTCAACGTACCGGAAGACGATTCCAACGCGGAGTGGGCAGCTCTAGAAGCCGCGCTTTAATTTCATTTTACAACGCGCCAAACAATTTTAAGTGATATATAATAAACCCTGACATGGGGCAAGCTTTATACCGTAAATACCGTTCCAAGACCTTAACGGATATTATCGGACAAGATCACATCACCAAAACGCTTAAACAGGCCGTGGACAGCGGTCGAATTAGTCACGCCTATCTTTTTACAGGCCCTAGGGGGGTAGGCAAAACCAGTGTGGCCAGAATACTGGCCCACGCAATCAACGGCCTCACTTATAACGACGACAAACAATACGTCGACATTATCGAGATCGACGGAGCCTCTAATGGGCGCATTGAAGAAATTCGCGAGCTTAGAGATAAAGTTTATATCGCACCGACTGAAACTAAATACAAAGTTTATATTATCGACGAAGTTCATATGATCACCATCAATGCTTTTAACGCGCTGCTCAAAACACTCGAGGAACCTCCAGAGCACGTTGTCTTTATCTTGGCAACTACGGAAGCCCACAAGTTGCCGCCCACGATAGTCAGTCGTACCCAGCGCTTTCAGTTTAAGCCCATCGATACGAGCGTGGCCGTTAAACACCTAAGCTATATCGCTAAGCAAGAGGGTATAGCCATTGATCAAGAAGCGCTTGAACTGATTGCCGAACACGGACAGGGCAGTTTCAGAGACAGTATAAGCCTACTTGATCAGGCAGCCAATTACAGTAATCCCATAACTACCGAGGCAATCAATACTTTGCTTGGCAATCCGCCCGCAGTGCAATTAGATGAATTAATTAAAAATCTGGCAGCATCTAACCGGCAAGGCGTAGCCAGTGACTTAAATGGCTTGTATGAACAAAGCTATGCCGCCCCCATGATAGCTAAACGGCTGGCTGAACGTTTTCGCCGCTATCTTATAGCCGATTCGACAATCATACCAACCGAACAGTTGTTAGTCTTGCTAGCTGACTTAATTGAGGTGCCGGCCTCAGAAGATCCCAACAGCTCTCTTTTAATTGCCCTGCTTAAAACCATGCCGGCGCAATCATTGAATTTACAAGCAGTAGAGAAGCTTCATGATCAAGAGCCAATCACACAAACCAAACCGGCAAGACAATCAGAACCGATAAAACTAAAGCCCGATTCGTCGCCAAACAAGGTAACCATTAAATCTAAAACTCCATCTAACAAACCCGCCCAAGCTATTAAAAAAACCGAAACCATTAATCATGTCGACGATTTAATTTGGCATCAAGTATTAGATACGCTAAAGGTTAAACATAATACGCTGTACGGCATTGTCCGCATGGCTAAACTGGACAGTAGTGACCCAAGAGTTATTCGTCTACAGTTCGCTTACCAATTCCATAAGCAAAGGGTCAACGACGCTAAGAACCGCGAGATCATTCTGAAGGCAGTTGAGCAAATTACAAAAACCAGTTTCGCATTGGAATGCGTCATCGATAAGGATAGTTTAACTAAGGTAACCCCTGACGCTCCACCAAAAGAACCCAACCTAAGTGCCATAAACAATATATTCGGCGGCGGCGAAATGCTTAACCCATAAAACAATTGGCCAAGTTAACCATTTAATAATATATAATAAGTCTAACATCCTTGTCGGGAGAGAAGGCAAATGGCCGATACAATCAAAAAATTACAGCAACCACCTCAAAATCTGGACGCCGAAGCGTCGCTTTTAGGTTCAGTTTTAATTGATACCGACGCTATAGTGAAAATAGCCGACAGTATCCGACCGACCGATTTTTTTGATAAACGCCACGAACTGATTTACCAAGCAATGCTTAATCTCTATGAACAGCATGAGGCCATTGACGTGTTAACACTTGCTAATCGCCTTAAAAGTAATGGTGAGCTGGACAGCGTCGATGGTGCAGCTTATTTAACAGAGTTGACCAATTTCGTTCCAACAGCCGCGCACGTTGAACAATACGCCGATATCGTAGCCCAAAAATCACTCAGACGACGTCTAATTAAAGTCTCACAGCAAATGGTTAGCCTGGGTTTTGACGAGTCCAAATCGCTTCACGAACTTATCGAGGAAGCCGAATTAAATTTATTTTCTGTTAGCGAACAGCACATCAAACAATCGATTGTCAGTATTGAGACTATCCTGGCCGAAAGCTTTGAGCGTTTAGACGATCTGCATAAAGATAAAAAGAAAATTCGAGGAGTGTCCTCTGGTTTTAAAGACGTTGACAATTTACTGGCCGGTTTTCAACGGAGTGACCTGTTCATTTTGGCCGCCCGTCCATCCATGGGTAAAACCGCCCTAATGCTAAATTTTGCTCATAACGTCGCCGTACAATCAAAGGAACCGGTATTATTTTTTAGCCTTGAAATGAGCAAAGAACAGCTAGTTGACCGCTTACTCAGCATGGAATCCGGTGTTGACGCATGGGCCCTACGCACAGGCAACCTAACCGACAGTGATTTTGAGAAAATTGGTGAGGCCATGGGTACCTTAAGCGAGGCTCCGATATACATAGATGATACTCCGGGAATTACTGTCAGCGACTTAAGAACCAAAGCGCGGCGCGAAGCACATCGCCATCCACTCGGTTTAATCGTCGTCGACTACCTCCAACTCATGAGCGGAGGGTCTAGATTCGGTTATGAAAGTAACCGGGTTCAAGAGATATCTGAAATATCTCGTGGCCTGAAAAGCGTCGCCCGCGAACTTAACGTACCCTTAATCGCCGCTTCGCAACTTAACCGCTCAGTTGAAAACCGTAGTCCTCAAATCCCACAACTGGCCGATTTACGCGAGTCCGGTTCCATCGAACAAGATGCCGACGTTGTGGCCTTCATATACCGCGAGGAGTTCTATAATCCTGAGACCGAACGCAAAAAGATTACCGATATTTTAGTAAAAAAACATCGTAACGGTCCAATTGGTGGTGTCGAGCTATACTTTGACAACGAAAAACAACGCTTCCGCTCACTCGATACTAAACATCAAGATCCATTTTAAAATCGATGCAAAAATTACTCGTAATTAAGAAACCTAAACATAAACTCAATCTAAGCCCAAGACTGCCGCACATCTCCATAACAGTTACTGGTGATTTAATCAGTGCCGTTATTTTTATAGTTTTATGTGCCTGTTTGCTGGTATGGCGTCTGAATTCTCAAACTTCAGGACTATTTAGTCGTACCGAAGTAACGACCTGGCAAAATCTTAGTCTATACGGACCTTGGTGGAGAAACCTAAGCTACCTTAATGGCCCATATTATTTGTTATTACATCTGTTTAGTTTATTAAGCCAGACAGCTTTTTCCTTGAGGCTAGTCACAGTCATGACAGGTGCGCTCGTCGCCGTCGGCGTATACTGGCTGATCAGAGAACTGCATGGCTGGCGTATCGCTTTACTGGCCAGTTCAATTCTTGTGACTAACTACGGATTTTTAGCCATCGCCAGACAAGTTAACCCTCAGATAGCCCAGCTCATGGCTGTTACGGCCGACGTTTTAGCAGTCTACATTATAAACACTTGGGACAACTACTGGACGTTATTTATTTTTTTTGCCATTATCGGCCTAAGCATATATGTCCCCGGCGGTATATGGCTGTCTGTAGCCGCTACTTTATTCAGCTTTAAAGACATTAGAGACAGTCTTGAAAGTACAGCCATAAAATTAAAAATTGCTCTCTACGGCTTGACCGCTTTAATCATTGCACCGATTGGGTATCGGCTGATTTTCAGATATACCAATCACCAATTACTTACATGGTTAGGCTATGGATTAAGTGGACGATTGAACGCTCTTAAAAATTTCGGTTTTAATCTTGCTAAAACGATAGTGGATTTATTTGCTTACGGCACAAAATTGCCATCGGATCTAGCAATCAAACACCTTCCCATATTATCTTTTGCAGCAACAGTTATTATTCTGATTGGTCTGCTCAGTTATCTAACCCGACTATCTAATCCAAAATGGCGACTAATTTCCGTTTTCATAGTCTTAACCTGGCTTTTAAGTGGCCTTGGGGTCATTACCTCGTATGCACTTTTGCCGCTACTTTCAATCGCCGCCGGTACCGGCTTGACCTATGTACTGAAACAGTGGTATGACGTATTCCCCAAAAACCCTTTCGCACGCTATTTCGGCTTAATACTAATGACGTTAGTGGTTGTTTTCAGTGGTTTTTTCGCAGCCAGGACGTACTTTGTAGTTTGGGCCAATGATCCAACCATAACCGCCAACTATACGAATCGGCTCTGACTAGGCTCTATGGTCCCAAATTTGGTATAATTTAAAGAGATTAAAGATTAAGCTAGCGAGGATTTATGAGCAGGTTAGACCAAGCCAAGATGCTGATGAAAGTTAAAAAGATTCAGAAAGAACTGGAAAGAGAAGTAATTCGAGTTGAAAAAGGCGACGGAGCCGTTAGTGTAGAGATTAACGGCGAACAGAAAATCAAACATATCCACATCGATCCTAAAGCCATCAATCCTGAGGACATAACTGAACTAGAGCGTTGGCTTGAAGACGCCGTAAAAGAAGCTATCAAGGAAAGCCAACGCGTGGCCGCCGAAAAGATGCAGCCAATGATGGGCGCTCTTGGCAGTCTTGGCCTATAGTTAATTCAAAGATAGACTATGAACATACTACCTCCAGTCCTTAGCGACTTGATTGAAGCTTTGTCCAGCCTGCCTGGCGTTGGCCCAAGAACAGCTGAGCGCTATGCCTACTGGTTCGTTCGACACGACTCACATGCCGCCAATAAATTGGCAAAGGCACTACAGGCATTACCTGGAGGTATCGGGTATTGCGAGAAAACCTTTGCCCTGATTCCGGCAGGACAAAAAATAAGCGACCTTTACAGTGATCCCGGTAGAGATAAAACTATTATCGCCGTAGTAGCCGAACCTTTCGATATACTAGCGATTGAAAAAACCGGTCTATTTAAAGGCACTTATCATGTGTTGGGCGGATTAGTTTCACCAATTGACAGCATAGGACCTGAACAACTCCATATTGCGGAACTTATACAGCGTGTTGACGAAGATGGTGTTAAAGAAATTATCCTCGCTACCAATGCTAGCGTTGAAGGTGAGTCCACCGCCTTGTATATCCAACAGCAAATTACCGGTAAACCAGTTATAATCAGCCGTCTGGCCAGAGGCTTACCGATCGGGGTTGATTTGGAATATGCTGACCAGATAACTCTAGGCCGGGCAATTGAGCACCGCCAGTTACTCAATGACGGAGCAGATAAACAGTCATGACCAACTATCCTGAGGCCGACACCATCAACCAACTAATTAACGACGCTAAACATATCTTGATTATCCAACCGGACAACCCAGATGGCGATAGTCTGGGCAGCGGACTGGCGCTTGAGCAGATCCTCGGCGAGCAAGGCAAAGAGGTAACAATCTTCTCCGCTGTATCCTTGCCCAGTTACCTTAAGTACTTAAAAGGTTATGATCGGGTTGAGATTACCTTCCGGAAAAAATTTGATTTAAGTATTATAGTCGACACCTCGTCTAACTCATTACTAGAAAACATCTATAAACAAATCAGCCCTAAAGCTTTTAATACGCGGCCAGCCATTATCCTTGACCATCATGACCACATCAGTGGTGACGATATCAGCTTTACGACCGTACGCTTGAACGTACCATCTGCGGCCGCTACTGCCGAAGTGATTTACGAACTAAGCGTTCAGCTAGGCTGGCAACTAAACCTAGATGCCAAAAACGCTCTCGCCGCAGCGATTTTATCTGACAGCCAAGGCTTGACAGCCAACAAAACCACAGCTAGAACTGTGCATATTATTGGTGAGCTTGTTGATGGCGGAGTATCATTATCTGCTCTAGAAAACGCCCGTCGCGACATGATGCGAAAGTCACCAGAGATCGTCAAATACAAGGGACGCTTACTTGAACGCATCGAATACCTGCTGGATAACCGCCTAGCTTTACTGGTTATTCCCTGGGAGGAAATACAGCAATATAGTCCGCAATACAATCCCGCAATGCTAGCCCTTGAAGACATGCGTCTGACAACCGATACGCTTATTGCCATCGTACTTAAAATCTATAACGACGGCCGAATAACCGGCAAAATACGCAGCAACTATGGCACGCCTATTGCCGGCGAACTGGCAGCCCTTATGGGGGGCGGTGGACATGATTATGCCAGTGGTTTTAAGCTACCTAACGCAGACCTGAACGATGTGCGTCAAACAGTAATAAGACATGCTCTGGAGCTTTTGTCATGAAGCTGTACAATACGCTAAGCCGCAACATTGAATCCTTAGTCCCGATAAACCAGCCGACAGTTACCATATATACCTGTGGACCGACCGTTTACGACTACCCACACATTGGCAACTGGTTTACATTCATCCGCTATGATTTACTAGTCAGAACCATACAAGCCAGCGGACTACAACCAAAATGGGTTATGAACATAACTGATGTCGGTCATCTGACTTCTGATGCCGACGAAGGCGAAGATAAACTGGAAAAAGGTGCCCGACGAGAAGGCAAAACGGCTTGGGACATTGCCGAATATTACGGTAATTATTTTACCGAAGGACTTAAGCGATTGAATTTTCTAACCCCATGGCAACTACCTAAAGCCACCGATCATATCGCCGAGCAAATCGACATGATCAGTCGGCTGGAAGCCAAAGGCTTCACCTACACCCTAACTGACGGTATTTATTACGATACGTCTAAATTCCCCAGCTACAAGGACTTTGCCAGACTTGATCTGGATGAACAACAAGCCGGAATCCGGGTCGCTACCAATCCCGACAAACACAACCCATCAGACTTTGCTTTGTGGAAATTTTCTCCAAAAGATAAACAACGCGATATGGAATGGGACAGTCCTTGGGGCCAAGGCTTTCCTGGTTGGCACATCGAGTGTTCCGCTATGTGTCTTAAGTATCTAGGCGAAACCGTTGACATCCATTGCGGTGGCATCGACCATATCCCGATTCATCACACCAACGAGATCGCGCAATCTCAAGCCTTAACCGGCAAACCCTTGGCTAATATCTGGATGCACACCAACCACATACTTATTGATGACGAGAAAATATCTAAAAGTCTTGGCAACAGCCTAACGTTAGAACAAATAGAAGAACGTGGCATAAGTCTAGAAGCATTCCGACTTTATGTCATTGAATCGCATTACATGAGCCAGAGTAAGTTCAGTTGGGAAGGGCTTAGTTCCGCCCAAAACCGCCTGTTACGCTATAAAAACTTTGCAATAAAACGTTTTCAAGCTGACCCGAGCGATACTCAGAGCTTGCCAGGCTTAGATATTCTTACTCCAATGCAGGAAGACCTTAATACGCCTCAAGCACTAGCGATTATAGAAGATTTCATCGCTCAAAGTGAAAGCAAACTAAGCAACCGTGCCGATATAACAGCGGCCATTCGCATCATCGACGACATTTTAGGTCTCAACTTAAATGCCTCGAGCGATATTTCAGACGATCAGAAGCAACTTATTAAGAACCGCCAGCAAGCCAGAGCAGACAAGGATTGGCAAAGGTCCGACGAAATACGAAACGTCTTGACTCAACAAAATATCGGCCTGAACGATCTAGGCAATGCCACAACCTGGTATTACCTATCCTAAGCGCTATTTTACCTGAGCCTGGACCTCAGATCGTCGCTGCGACATATATTCTAGCACTAGAACCCTTATACAAGCTGCCAAAGGAATAGCAATAAGTCCTCCGAATAAACCAGCAAAATTGATACCGATAATTATCGAAGCAAAAACTAACAACGGTGACATATTAGTAGTGTTCGCCTGAATACGCGGTTGCAGTAAGTAACTTTCCACTTGCATGTAAAAAATATAATAAATAAGTATTATCAACGCTGCCGTAAAAGAGTGGAAAAGCGCAACTAAACTTATAATAATCGCTCCAATTGTGTGGCCGATCATCGGAATAAGGCCAGCCAAAAACACTATCACCATCAAGGCTATCGGATAACCAATATGTAGTAGAAATAAAGGCGGAGCTAAAGCCAGAGAGGCGATTAAAGCCAAGAGCACCTGACCATTAACATATCCTTTGACCACAGAGTACATTTCCGAGATCACCCGACCGACCGTCTGTGCATTCTTGTCAGGCACGAAATTCTCTTTGGCGGACTTCATCCAACGCGGTCCTTCCACCAACATCATGAAAGTCATAGCCAAAACCGTCAGCATTGAGAATATACTGCTAGCAATTCCGGTAATTGACGAGAAAGCATTGCCGCTGGCAGATTGTGCCTTTCTAGTAACTTGATTAGACAACGCGTTGACTTCACTTTGCAAATGATGCGAACGGATAAAATGCCCTAGTCCACTATTCTGATTGTTAACACTCTGCACTAGTTGTGGGGCGGCGGCTATAAACTTCTCGGTCTGATGAACCAACGGCGGAATAATATATGAAGCAAACAGACCCAGCAGGATAACCACAATCAAAAAAGACGCCGTAGTGGCAATTGATCGACTACCGCGGCGCTTACCGGGTATAATCTTGGCTATTCTGGCAACCGGAGCATTGAGTGCAATCGCCAAAAAGAAAGCTATAAAGATTAAAAGTATGGCATGCGTTACCTTGAGCAAGGTCGAGATCAACGCTAAGGTAACTATAATTACGACTATAATCCGTAACAGGGTCCGATTAGAAACACTTAGAAAAACTTCATTATCAGAATGATCAGACGAATTTCGTAAATTTAACATAGGTTCATTATCATTTATGACATCCTTTTATGCAACGCCAAGCGATAATATTCAACTAATCTTGGTCCAATAACAGATACATCATAACGTTCGGCTATATTCCGTCCGGTAGGGGCAAGTGATTGTCGTAGCTTAGGGTTAATCATTAGCTCGCTCAGTTTATCTGCCAAGGCACCTACATCTCTTGCCTTAAATAAAACCTGCGGATTATCTTTAAGTAACGACTTATAGCCCGGGTTATCTGCCGCCAGAACGACCGTACGACCATTAGCCATTGCTTCTAATAACACAATGCCGAAACTTTCTCCGCTGAAACTCGGGAAAATGGCAATATCCGCTTCTGAAAAATACTTTGCCTTGTCGTCTTCGGCGATATAACCGCAAAATTTTACGTAAGCAGTTAAATTATGGGCAACCACATACTTTTCCAACATGTCTCGCAGCGGTCCATCACCAGCTATAGTCAACTGGTAAAGCGGTAAATTATCGGAATCCAGTCGTGTCAGTGCTTGAAGCAGATCCAAACAACCCTTACGCGCTACTAAGCGGCCAAAAAACAATAATTTCAACACTCCGGTATTATTGTCTGGTCCTGGCAGACTAAAACGTTTGAAGTCAAAAGCATTACCTAGAATTGCAGTATTAATGGAATAGGTATTTTTAGCCATTGATGACGCCGGCTCACTGACAGCAACCACCTCATCAAATCTTTTAATTCCGTTTCTAGAACAATACCCTAATAGCCGACCGCCTAAATTAGCGAACTGACTGTATGGTGCTACATGAAAGGTTCCGACGATGGCTACGTCATAACTTGCCCATGCAATCAAGCGACCACTAAAAAAGGGGCTATAGGGCATCTGTACATGCAAGACGTCAAATTGTATATCTCGTAAAGCATCCTGAATAGTCCGCCGTTTAACTGGCAAGGGTACCGACAAGGCATTGCCATTAAATTGAAGCTGGATATTTTTAGATATACTGTGTAAATTTTTTAGCTTACGATAATTAGTCTGACCACATATGTAGTGAACAGTATGTCCTTGAGTACTCAACCACCTGCCAATAGTTAAAACGTATTGCTGAACGCCGTCGTTTGTGTCCAGGGAATCATCCAACACCAGGCCAATAACAAGTTTATGATTGTCGTTTTCGCGCCAGCGCTCTAACATATAACTCCTCATAACGCTCAGTAATGTTATCGAAAGCGAAAGCACGTACGTAAGTATTAGCCCAATCTAGCCACAAACTTCTTACCCGTTCATTAAACATCATGATTTCAAGCCGTCTCGCGAATTCAGCAGCGTCTTTTGGATTAATAATGGATAATTGGCCGCTATCTTTCATCAAAGCATCATAACCGCTATTATTGCCGGCTACGGCAACGGTTGCAGTCGCCATCGCTTCCAATAATACGATACCAAAACTCTCCCCGTACAGTGCCGGCGAACAAAACAGGTCAGCGCTTCTTAATAACTTAAGCTTGGTGTCATCATCAACAAAACCTTTAAAATCCACGGCCGTCTTAATGCCAAGTTCCAAGGTTAATTTTTGCAACATGGCCTTGTCCGGGCCGTCGCCGGCTATAATTAACCTAACGTCAGCATGCTTCGCCCTAAGCAAACTAAAAGCCTGCAGTAGGTATTTAACACCTTTCCTTTTTTCAAGTCTGCCAACATACAGTACAGTCTTAGTCTTTTTAGACTTAACAACCTTTGCTGGCGTATAAAACCCAAGGTCAATGGCATTCGGAATAATTTCAATGGGTTGATCGCTCAGACTACGGACATAACCAGCCGCCGCTTCGGATACGGCAGTAAAGGCATCAAGATATCTTAAAATCGAAAGGGCATAAGGTGTCACGACTTTAGCCATCGATCGGCTAACAATGGTTTCTGGCACAACAGCATGAAAAGTGGCAATATTGACTGACTCTGAACGACTTAAGATTTGACGGCTCACAACCGGCACCCAAGGTTCATGAAAGTGGATTATGTCGAATTTGTGCGTATTTAAAATCTTCTCAATCTGAACCGTATCAATCGCCACACTTAACTGCAGGGAAGTATGGGTTGGAGCTCGGAATTCAGTGCCGGTACCTAAAAAAATAATCCCGTCATCATTTAAATGCGACTTTTTAACCATCTCTCTTGGTTGCGGAGTTAAAATTATAACGTCATGCCCCTGTTGGACTAGACCATGCCTTAAATTTTTAATGACTTCCAGCACACCACCTGCTCGTCCTACGTTATAGGGGCAAACTAGTGCTATTTTCATTTCAAACTCCGGATTTTACGGCCTAGATCCTTGGGTACCATAGCAGCAGCGGCTTTTTTATCCGCAATAATAGTTGGCGCATGATTGGTGGCACTAATTAAGGACTGAGTAAAATCATCATAGATAATTCTCATATGCTGTTCAACTTTGGCATTGTCCAGAAAATGATCATTGACGGCAGCAACATGCCAAAGCGGCACATTGATCCGGTCATCGCAATTAGTAAATGTAAGTAGATCGATGGTCGTCAACATATATGTACGAACATCGTTCATCTGCCATAAGCCGACCTCAACGTCCAATAAATAATTGAGTTTTTTGCCCGAATCAATGTTTTCGAATTTATGCTTGGCGTTATGCAGCTTGGCATAAACAAGTCTAAGCATAAAACGATTCAGTGCCAAATGTCTAAACATAAAAGCGTTAAAACGACGCGCTAGCAATCTGGCTCCAAACAAATAAAATAAATACCTGGTTTTAGAAAACTTTAAATCTTCATGGTCGGCAAAACCAACCAGCGAAACAACTAACTTAACCTTATTTTGCAACTCAGGGTTGCGTTGGAGCATCCGTGTTACGATGACAAAACCATAACTCATGCCGACTATGACTACACGCTTACGCTGATAGCGTAATTTTATAAACGACGCCAAATAATCGGCAAAATTATCCAATGTCGGCTTTTTGCCAATTTTAAAAAAACTATCCATGCCGCCAAATCCAGGCAGATCCGGCATCGTTACACTGCCAAATCCATGCAATACTTGGACTAAACCCCACCAACGTTCTAAGCTCGAATGATGTCCGTAAATAAATAGTATTTCCTGATTGTTCTTTCTTTTTGATCGCATGCTTAACATACGGCCTTTAAGACCATTCATGTTCAAGGACTCAATGTAATCGGACGGGCTGGCTTTTGTAGCAGGCATAAATATCTAATCGCTAATAATGTTCAATCAACTGTAGTGTATTTTCACCTGTAGGGCAAGGACTCTAAAGTGTTAGGCAAGTACTACTTTACGCTTATGCTAAAATTAAATTAAGAAAAGAGGAAACCATGAACTACTTGGCAGTTTTAGTTAATTTAAATCATCCGCAGCACTATGTGCACTGGTCATTTTTTACCGTATCAATATCTAACCTTATAGTCATCGCCACGATGATTGTCATTTTTGGACTGGCTTTAATGCTACCATTTCCAAAAGCTAAAGACACCAAGCCTTATGAACCGAGCGAATATAACGTCGACAATGACGGCGATCCTAGCATGTGGACATATAAAATACGACACTTTCTTTTGCGCATACTACCACCCAAAAAACTTATACCCGATCGCCAACCATCATACGTAGCGTCATGGATATACGTATTTGGCGTCGCAACGCTAGCCGCACTGGGTATCATCATCTTGTCAGGCATAGTATTAGCCATCGGCGGTATTAGTTGGTGGCACGAAAGTTCACTGGGACATTTTGTTAACAGCATCCACTTATGGAGTGTTGAGTTATTCATGGCCTTTATGGTCATTCATTTATGGGGTAAATTCTGGATGGCTGCTTGGCGGGGGAAACGGGCCTTAACTTGGATGCTTGGCGTAGCAGCCTTCGCCGTTTCTGTTCTTGAAGCTTTCACCGGATACTTATCACAACAAAATTTTGACTCGCAATGGATTGCCACCAATGGCAAGGACGCAATTAATGCTACCGGTCTCGGTTCTTTCTTTAATCTAATGAATTTTGGACAGATGATAGCCTGGCACATTGTTGTCATACCGCTAGTCTTAGTCGCAGTAGTTGGCTTACATATTATTATGGTCCGGATTAGGGGCGTCTCGCACCCAATTCAAAAAGCTTCAGACAAAGCATCAAAAAAAGCCTTAAAAGCCGCGGATGCAGCCGACTGGAAAGGCTCGAGTCGCAAATACGACATTATTCAAGAGGGAACTATCGCAACAGTCATCGTACTACTCTTAGTACTAGGACTGGCTAGCGCTCTGTCTTCGCCTGATGATCCGCCGGTCACGGTTCAAACTTGGGCCAAGCTAGCACCAGCCGATTTCATGGCGACAGCCGCCAGCGAACTGGCCGGAACCAGTGAAACTGCCAATTATGGAGCACCCTATAATAATGGTACCCATAATGTCCAGACACTTGGCGTTTCATGGCAACTGCTTGGTGGCGTAAGGCAGCCTATCGATCCCGCACGAACTTTTGTTATTGATCCACTTGAAAAAACCAACAATGGCAACGTCATACTCACGAAAGCACTCAATCAGTACAACCAGGCTTCCTTATCCCAACAAAAGACGTGGGCCAATAACTACATTGCAGCTATAAAAAGTACCAAACTAGTTTTTAAAAACAGTAAGCCAATAGTTCCTACAGCCAATGACGGACCTGTACCTGTTCTAATAAACAATGAGCTCAGTTTAGCTCAGAACGGCGCTATCGATGCGGCCCTGCTTGCCCAAACTCCGTTCTACGGTACCAACTATACTAAACCGCTATTATTTATTGAGGACGGAAACTACTTCTCCTCTATTGCCCAGAAAAACCATCTGACAGGCAGCCAATGGGGAGTCATGAACGAAACCGGCTCTTATCCGGGTCAACCTTGGCTATGGTTATATACAATGTGGTACCAGATACCATCGTTTAGTACTTCAGCCAACGTTGACTTAATCGCCATCTATTTAACTGGCCTCGGTACGCTGCTGCTTGTGCTCGTACCATTCATTCCCGGCATTAGAGACATTCCAAAAATTATACCGATCTACAAACTGGTTTGGCGACAGTGGTATAAGCGCAGTAAGCTATAGAGCTCCCAACTCCTTAGCAACCACCAGCCACTTGCTAAGTCTAATAGTAGATATGCAGGGTAGTACCATATAAACTATAGCCGTATATTGGAGACCAAGATAGGGTCAATATTTTACCGTCAACAATTATAGTACTTGACTGCTGATTATTAAGACTAGCATTAACATCAGAGTATACGAGATAATTAGCTGAGTTAGTACCACTCTGCAACTCGGCAGTAACGTTCTGTCCCCAATTACTAATTGCACTATAGCTAGCAATTTGTCCGTTATAGTCTCTATTTGGCGAGTTATACTGACAAAATTTCCATTAACAATTAGGTCAGAGGGCATAGGCGTGCCATTACTCGAGTAATTATGGATCGTTAATTGTCACCCTACGTTATCTTCGACCTGTAAACTCATAAGCTAGAATAACGTAGCACTTGCACGATTTTTTCAAATTGTTGCCCGGCGGTTTCTTATTGCTAATAGACTCGTTTGTCATCAACATATGCTATGCCTTGATTGGTACTAACGAAGAAAAAACAAAACTCGTACTGGACTAAGCCGCATTAGATAGTAAGTAAAGGTTACCGTAAGAGCTAATGGTTAGGATTAGTTAATAATGGTAGCCTAGCTCCCGCTGCGTCCTCTCTAACTTACTTGTTAATGATTGTATTCTCTCACGCAGAATCTTAGGGTTCAATGTTTCGTATTGGACCGTCAGATTATCCTTTATGGCTTGGTCAATA
>JAJYIP010000014.1 GCA_021790005.1 bacterium | reverse complement strand
TGGCTTTTAATAGTAGCATTCTAACAGGTATAGATTAAGTGGTCAACGGATATGTTGCCCTATGAAATAAAAAACACCCCGTTTGCCTTGCTTGAACGGGATGTTTTTTGTGTGTATTGTTTTGGATTTGATTTGGTTATTTTCGTTTTTTTCTATGGAACAACGGCTTGCGAGAAGCCGTTGTTACAGATTACTGTTTGTTTTTGAGCACTTTTTTTATTCAAGTGCTATAGATAATATATATAGTAGTTTTGAAGCCGTCAATAGCCTTATGTTTAATTGTTTATAATAATTCATACAATGCTGTGCATAACTTGTTTTGTAATCGTCAGCTGGACCTAGAACAAAACACATAAAAATAGCAGAATGCTAATGCCTAAGATGTTAACCCCAAATTAAAAACGTAGCATCTCAAAATTAAAACCGGAATGAATCTGGGGTTTCAATCTGTATATAGCCAAGTACAATATTGTTTTTTAAGAAACGTATTTCAGTCAATTGGTTTCCCGGAATAATGTGCAGCGTCACTTCTGTGCCGTCAGGTAAATCTCCCGGGACACTCAACTGTATTCCGGCTAGTGAGATTTTGCCATAACCATTAACCTTACGGGCTGTCCTTAAACAAAAGATATCCTTGGTTGAGCTGACTGGTGGTTTGGTCCTAGTAAGGTCCAGTGGTCTGAAGACAGTCCGGCCATCATTAACGGCATTCATGAAACGAATGGATGGTATCTCACCGGTGGCGGAGTGTACGGCCCGATTGTTGTAGCGGTCGACTTCTTGATCTAGGATAAGCCTGACAGCTTCAATGGTTTTAGCATGTTCTCTGGCTGCTCTACGAACGATTCTATCTTGCATCCACCTATATGGTCGTTCAATCTTACCCTTAGCTTCAGGGCTTAAAGCATAGGTTGCTTTCATGCCGGTTGCTTCAACGCATTGTTTCCACTGTGGGGCAATGTCATCAGTACCAAGTACTCGTTGGTAAGTGGCCGCACCGGTACCGTTTTTGTCTCTATCCGCTACATACCGAAAGATGGCATGGTTATCTGAATAATACTGGATACCAACTCCATATTTCATCTCAACTGACTCCAGTGCAGTAATATGGGCCCAAGCTGTTTCATGTTCAAACAGGCCAGCATACAGTAGTTCCCGGCTGTGGTCATCTAGAGTTGTAATGAGTGACCACTTCAGTGGCTTACCGTCAGGGCGAAAGGCATAGGGCGACCATTGATGTAAGGAAGCGTCATGTTGCAGTAGCATACCTACTTGGTCAGTTAATACTTGTCTTATGTGAGAGTTCTTATTCTTCGGACGCCCGATGTAAAAGTTCCATTTCCTAGCGTAGTTAATAACTGTTTGAGCTGTTAGATGGCTGCCTGTACTTTCTTCAACGGCATCTCGAATCGACGAATAGTTGTAGAACATAATTGACATATTAGGATTATCTATGAAGCTTTTATCTAGCTCTAGTTCTCTACGGATAGCAACGGTCACAATCCGGTCCTTATGCCGGTTTGGATAGTTACGTCCGTAAGCTACACTAAACTTTGAAGGATTAGTTTTGTATTTATTGAGTAGTTCATAAAACCGACTTTGTTTTAGGCCCAGCTGATCGCAGACGTCGTTACGACTCATCGTACCGTCTATATACCAGGCCAGTAGTTGTTTTATCTGGTCATCACTAAAGTTATTATGTATCTGGACCATAGATTCCTCCTTGCTATTAAGCTTGTTAGTTCAATAACTAGTTTAGTCAAGGAGACTATGGTTCTAAGAAGTTATTCCACTTTTAATTTTGTTTGGATTCCACTCCACTTTTATTTTTGTGATGAGCAAGTTACAGGAAGAGGGTATTCCACTTTTAATTTTGGGATAACATAATCTAATTACGACCTTGAGATTTAAGCATAATCTGTTTAAACTCCTTATTATATGTATTTTTCATCTAGAATGCAGGCTGGTCGCATGCTTGCGTCCATGATGGAGCCTGATTATCGGTACGAAAACTGTAGTATCGTGGCATTAGATGATGGTGGTGTCATTGTTGGGGCTCAGATAGCAATGCGATTGCATTGCATAATAACTATGATGGTAATGCAGGAAATTACATTACCTAGAGAGATAAAACCAATTGCCGGTATCGGCAGCGGTGGTAAGTTTACCTATAACCATGAATTTTCTGATGGTGAGATAGAAGAGATGGTTAGCGAGAATAGGGGTTATCTAGAGGAGGAACGTCTCCATAAATTCCAAGAACTTAATCGTTTACTTGGAAGTGACGGCTTGATGTCATCAAAAATACTGAAGCACCATACGGTCATATTGGTGTCTGACGGTTTACGTTCAACCATTGAGCTGGATATGGCCGCGGAATTAATAAAGCCTATAGCAATAGATAGGCTTATTGTGGCTACTCCCTTTGCCAGTGTCCCAATTATTGACATGGTACACGTCATGGCCGATGCAATATTTTGTCTAGATGTTATTGATGAGCCTTTCGAAACGACCCACTACTATGATAAAAACGATATCCCAGATCATAATAAAATAGTGAAAACGATCGAAAACATAATCCTTAAATGGAAATAGTTTTTATCTGACTAATGATCTCAGTCCGGTTACGTCTTTTAAGATGTAAAGTGAGCCTTGTTTGCTAATCAAGCCTTTCTTGTCTAAAAGTGATAGCTCACGACTGGTTGTTTCTCTGGTAGCATTGATCGAGCTGGCAATGTCCTGGTGTCTTAATGGTGCCTCGATTAGTAGGCCGTCATTAGTGCGACTGCCGAACCGGCTACCCATCGTGAGCATGAACGACACCAATCGTTCCTTGACGGTCCGGTACTCGAGATTAATAATCCTTTCACTGTGCAACCGATACATCTCGATTGTCATGTCCAGCAAGGGTGCTAAAGCGCCTGGGTGCTGGATAATTTCTTCTTCGAAGTGCTGTCTGGTTATGTCCAGAGTAGTTGTTTGGGCGAGTGCCTGATAGGCAATATGTCTTTCTTGTCCGGTTATTGCCCAAATAAGGGGAAATAGCTCATCTTGCTTGCGAATAATTAGTAAGTTTTCTTCCCCGTAACGGGTTATGTCGTACGCCTTTACCAGACCTTTGACGATATAAAAAACCCCGGGCGGTTGTTCTCCGGGGTGAATAATAAAGTCACCTTTTTTAAATGTCTTTCGAACTCCGTATTTCGAAAAAACATCTACCAATTCAGCTATTTGCTTTAAATTGGCTAACATATACTAATTTAATATTTTTATATACCTTTTAGCAAGCATAACAGAGATGATGTGATTAATATCATGCATTTAACGTAAGCAATGTTACGGTTTTTCTAAGAATAAAGACCTAATATATGTAAACGAAAGAGGGGAGGCGTTATGGTAGATTTGGACTACATAAAGGCTCAACTGAGATCAATCAATTTTGATCCGGGGAGGTTTAATAACGCCGAGATCAGAGAATTGCCAAACATCATTCTTCCTGATGAAACTATCTACGAATGCGTGAACGGATTTTATGAAGGCGGTTTTGCTCTTCTGGTTGCCACGAACATTCGTGTTTTGCTAATAGACAGGAAACCGATGGGTTTTTTGAATGTAGATGATCTTAGATTCGATATGATAAGTGATATTGACTATAGTCATCGGATTTTGGGGGCGCAGATCAGTATCCATTGTGGTACACGCAATCTGACGTTCAAGAGCTATAACCAACACTTACTACGTAAACTTATTGGACATGTTCAGCATAGGATGGCAGAAATTAAGAAAGACCAACAAGAACAAGCGTCTCTTCAGATGCAACACCTGGAGGATATTAACAAACAACTCCAAGTATATTTATTAGCCCAACAACAACAACTTGAAAAACAGATTGCTGACCAGTCTGCTCGATCAATATTAAAACCGGATCCTCAGCTGGCAGACTACTTGTTCGCACAGCGTCTACTTGGAGATTTTCAACAACGCACCACATCCCCGGAAGCTCAAGCCATGCACGAAGAGCAAGCCACAGACCCAAATCAAAATCTAGACAATGTAGATTATGCTACCACCGATCAGTCTATAATCGACGAGCTTACTAGAGATGCTAAAAAAGAGATTAGACAACACGCAATTAAACCACCTGAAACCGTCCAGTTGGGTAGTAAGTCATTTGAGCTAAACCCGATTAACGTTGCTTATTCAAAACTACCTTATCTATTAAGGACGAGACGTTATCGCCAATCGCCATTTTCTAGCTAGATGTTAAATCGGAACTCTACCACATCATCGGGCTGCATAATATAGGTTTTTCCTTCGGTGCGAACTTTGCCGGCTGTTTTGCAGGCAGTGATTGATCCTAGTTGTACAAGGTCGTTGTAGTCAACAACCTCTGCTGCTATAAAGCCGCGCTCAAAGTCACCATGAATTACGCCTGCCGCCTGAGGGGCTGTCGCTCCTTTTGGTATGGTCCAAGCTCTAACTTCTTTAGGCCCGGCTGTTAAAAAGCTCTGTAAGCCCAAAGTTTCATATGCCGAAGTTACTATAAGTTCGAGGCTTGACTGCCTTAGCCCGAAGCCTATACGCAGCTCGCTGGCTTCCTGGTCGTCCAATGACGTAAGCTCACCCTCAAGTTTGGCAGTAATGAATACGGCTTTTGTGGGCGCAACAATAGATGTCAGTTCCTCCATTTTTGCTTGATCGTTCAGATCTTGCTCGCCTATATTGAAAGCGTAAATGATTGGTTTTGCGGTCAATAGTTGTAGATCCTTAAGCTCACTTAGTTCACTATCATTAAAACTGCTATTAAGTGGTTTTCCAGAATCCAATATAGAGCGGGCTTGTAGAACCAGATCTGACAGGGGTTTTAACTTTGGATTAGCGCGAGCCTCTTTTTCTAAAATTGTCGATCTTTTTGTGACTGTTGCGAGGTCGGCTAGAATCAACTCGGTAGTTACCGTATCTATATCTCGTAGCGGTTCGTAATCACCGTCGACGTGAGTCACTAGTGTGTCATTAAAAGCCCGGACAACTTCTATGATGGCCGATGTAGTTCTGATATGGGAAAGGAATTGATTGCCTAAGCCTTCTCCCTGACTAGCCCCACGGACCAATCCAGCAATATCTACAAATTTGACTGTAGCCGGCACTATATTGTCTGTTTTATAAATAGCCGCTAGTTTGTTGAGTCTCGAATCCGGAACAGCTACAATTCCAATATTAGGATCAATAGTTGCGAAGGGATAATTTGCTGCCAAGACCGAACTTTTGGTTAAGGCATTGAAAAGAGTTGATTTGCCAACGTTGGGCAAGCCAACAATGCCTATGCTCAACATGCAACCCAACCCGTAATTCCGTTAAACGGTCTAAAACTAGAATTTGACCACATATTGTAACTTGCTCCTTTGTTAGTATTACTTTATCAACTATCTTACGAACGGTAAAAAGCTTATCCTCGTAGGGTATATCTGTCAGTGACTTCTTAAAGTCATTTGCCACACTTTCAAAGTCAATGTTTTGCAACTTATCAATTTGCAACTGATCAGGCTGCCGCAGCTTGGGCTCTAGCTCGCTGCGTTTCACCCTTAGTAAAGCCAGATTTGAGGAAGAATTCAGTTTTATCTTTGTCGCAACGAAATGTTAATACTTTCATGTCCTGACGATAACACAGTTGTTACGACCTCAATATAGTGGCGAGCATGGTGGGGTGCAGATGCTAGTTATACAATTCTAACCCATGACCAAAGCTGTTATTATCAACCTATGATCTGGGAAATTATCTACTACGAAACAGCCAGCGGGCAGGAAGTCATCAAAGACTTCATTGATAGTCTCCAAGAGAGCACGCAGGCTAAATTAGCTCGTCAGCTAGACCTGCAGGAAGAACACGGCAACCAGCTTGGTATGCCGCACGCCAAAGCTATGGGTGGCGGTTTAATAGAGTAGAGAGTGCGAGGTAAGCAAGAGACGAGGATGTTTTATGCCTTTGCACTCGGCAGACGTATTTATTTGCTGCACGGTTTTATAAAGAAAACCCAGACAACTCCTAAAAAGGAGCTGGATATTGCTCGTCAGCGACAAGCAGAGGTTGAAAAACGTAACAAATAAGTTACATTTTACTTTACAGAAGTGTAACAAATACGATACAATTTACTGAGGAGAAACATACTATGACTACATGGAAACAACACAAGCAAGAACTTTTGAAAAATCCTAAGCTCAAAGCGGCCTATGATGAGTTAGAGCCAGAATACCGACTGGCAAATGATCTGATACGAGCACGATTAGGTAAAAAGATGACCCAAACAGAGTTGGCCAAAAAAGCTGGTGTCAGCCGAGTAGTTGTAGCTCGTTTAGAGAGTGGTACTACTAATCCAACGCTAGAAACGGTCAATCGTGTTGCCGGTGTATTGGGTAAAGAACTGAAGCTGGTTGGAAGCAACTAGGGGGTAAGCTCTAGTCTATTACCACTGGCCACCAACGGTTTCTTGCAGCTCTTTTATGTACTTCGGTGTGTAGCCACGGGTTCTTTTGTCTAGTGGTGGCATAGAAAAGGTCAGTTTGAATGGTATGGTTGCGTCTTGTGCATGCCTATACTCAACATGCAACCCGACCCGTATATCCGTTAAATGGTCTCAAGTTGGAATCTGACCACATATTGTAACCTGCTCCTTTGTTAGTATTACTTTACCCAACTATCTTACGAACGGTAAAAAGTTTATTTTCGTAGCCTGTATTGGTGGTATGGTGCCTAAAGGGCTCTACCTAGCTTTGCGGGTTAATATTGTGCACTCTTTCCAAACTTATCTTAATATGGTTTGTGCAGCGGTCAGCGAGCTTACAAAGTGGAATACCGCTCTGTGGCTGTATTCTCTTGGGGGTGGGCAAATAGTATTTTCTTGTGATGAAGCAACAGATAACGGTGATGCTTACCAATTTTGTAATTATAACCGATATGTGCTGAAACTTATCTTGGCAAAATTAAGAGTTTAGATGAACCCTCAACTAATTATGGATATGCCTAACGAACGTCGGAGCATTTTTGGTTTTACTGTTGTAGTCAGAGAGCGGTTATTGTAACCTACTAATAGGATAAAAAGCATATGCGGTGGGTAAATACAAAAGCGAATAATACAGTTTTACAAGAGTCAAGCGCTCACTTGACGCAAAGCCCTTATGCTATAATCGAGACTATATGGGTTTATTAAACGGTGGCTCTAGTGATTTCTTTGGCCTGGACATAGGAACGACGGGTATCCGTTTGGTTAAGCTCAATTCAGGTAGTGTTAAAAGTCTGCAGACCTACGCTTATATGCCGGTTGATCCTAAAATAGCACTTAGCGACGCCAAATCCGACCAACTACAACTAGGACAATTCGTGAAGTCAATTGTTACTAAATCCGGTATCAGGGCTAAGGATGTGGCGGTTGGTTTACCATCGCAAAAGGTATTTACAACTGTAGTAGACATAGACAGGCTGAGTAAAGAAGAGCTTGCCAAATCAATCAGGTATCAAGCGGACTCGTTGATTCCTACTCCAATTGCAGAATCTAAAATTGATTGGGAGCTGCTTGGAGATTCACCACTTGATAAAAATAAGGTTGAAGTTCTATTGTCGAGTGTTCCGAATGATTACGTTGAATCCCGTTTGGATATTCTTGAAACCATCGGACTGAACGTGATTGCTTTTGAACCAGATAGTATGGCGCTGATTAGGGCTCTGATAGATTGGGGCTCAAATCTACCGCAGATGGTTTTAGATATGGGTAACCGGTCGACTGACTTGGTTATTGTTATGAATGGTTCGCCTAGGTTAACAAGATCAATCCCGACTGGTTATGACGCCATCATTAAGGCTGCAATCCAGAATCTTAATATTGATGAAGCCCAGGCAAAACAGTTTGTAACTAAGTTTGGCTTAAACCAGCAAAAACTTGAAGGCCAGATATTTCACGCCATAAGCGGTACTGTTGACTTGCTTATGACGGAAGTAGAAAAGTCAATCAAATTTTTTATGACCAGATATCAGGGGCTTAAATTGGATAAGGTTATTGTGAGCGGCGGAGCTTCGGTGTTACCCGAATTCCCGGTCTATTTAGCCAATAAATTTAGCGTTAATGTAGAGATAGGAAACGCCTGGCGCAATGTTAGTTATGGTCAAGACAGACAAAACGAACTGATGTCAATCGCTAATCAATTCAGTGTTGCCGTAGGACTAGCGGAGAGAAACGAATGACGCAATTTAACCTTTTACCTGACGTTAAACTTGAATATCTCAAGGCGGCAAGATATAAAAAGTTAGTCACTGGGATATCAGTTTTAGTGAGTATTGTTGCGCTAGTAACTTCAGTGTTGCTTTTTTCTTATTCTGCAATTCAATCCCAGCAAATTAAATCGCTAGGTTCTGACATAAAAAAACAGGGAAGTAATATATCTAGCTCTAATATCAACGATCTTCTCACTATTCAAAACCAGATCGCCAGCCTAACGAGCCTGCACGAACAAGAACCCGAGGTATCTAATCTCGATACATATCTGAATCAACTTATTCCAACCACTGCCAATATAGATACTATAAGCTTGGATTTTAACCAGCACACAATCACAATGAGTGGCAGTGCCGATTCGCTTGTCACTATTAATAAGCTAGTAGATATTCTTAAGTTTGCTACCTATAGCATTAAGGGTCAATCTGGTAGCCAGCCTGCTTTTAGCGGTGTCGTATTGCAATCTTTCAGTATTCAAAGCTCACAAAATAAACAAGCCGGCTATTCCATAAACTTTAATTTTGACCCAAATCTATTCAATAATACAGAAACTATTACACTTAACGTGCCTAACCAAGCTACTACAAGGTCTGAAATTGATCAGCCATCAATTTTGTTTAAACCTAACCCAATACTGCCAAGCAGTAGCGGAGGAAAATCTTAATGGCTAGCGAACTTTCAATAAAACGGGTAGCTATCACCAAGGCCAATGCGCAGACGATTATTGTTACTGCCGTTGCCGGTTTTATTACCGTTTTTTGTATAGTGGCATCGCATTATCTGTACAGCTTAATAGGGTACCAATCTAGGGTTATATCAGCTGATAAACAAGCCGACTCGCAACTAAAAAGCGACGTCAATGCAGAGTCTCGGCTAGTGTCCCAGTATCGTCAGTTTGTTCAACAAAATCCAACGATCATTGGCCAGCCGGCATCAAGCACCAGTCAGCTGAAGTACAACAATGCCACTGTTATTTTGGATGCCTTGCCTAGTCAGTATGATTTTCCGGCCTTGACCACTATGTTACAGAAACTAATAACGACCAATAATTTAAACCTAACTTCTTTAGGTGGCCAAGATCAGAGTGCCTCTATGAGTAATAGTCCTGAGGCTAATCCGCAGCCTGTTGAAATACCATTCTCTTTTACGGTTAGCGGTGCAAATTATCAATCAATTCAGCAGCTATTTAAAAACCTGGAGAATTCAATCAGGCCGATTGTAATTGATAACATAAGCTTAAGCGGCACTGACAGCAGCATGAATCTTAATGTTAGCGCGCATACTTACTACCAGCCAAAGAAAATCTTTAAAATAAGCTCGGAGACAATACAGTAATGAAACCTAAAGATTTTGCCATTATAGCCGTATCCATATTTGTCGGGGGTGCTATATCCATATTTGTCGGTAAACTCGTATTCGGCAAATCGATATCCCACCAATCAGTTGAAATAGTGCCTAGAATATCTTCTAGTCTGCCCATTCCGGATAACCGTTACTTTAATACCAGTAGCATTGACGCAACTCAGTTTATAAATATAAGCAATAATCAAAATTCAGCACCGTTTTCTAGTGGCAATAACAGCCGGCCGTAGTTAAAAGCTATGAGCGTGCTTTCATTATCATCTGAGCAGCAAGTAGAGCAATCATTAGTTCAAAGTAATCTAATATCGGCTGAGAAATTAGAAGATTTAAAAAAAGAGGCTAAAGACAAGTCGATACCTATTTTTGCCTATCTTATGCAACAGGGGATTATTTCTGACGAAGACTTAACTAAAATTACTGCCACAGTTAATCACATACCCTATGTCAATTTATCTAGCGCTAGGATAGACCAAGCTATCCTTAAACTTTTACCCCAAGATGTGGCGGAACGCTACATGGCGGTTCCGTTAGGAGAGATGCAACACCGTCTGGTTGTTGCGATGCTTGATGCAGGCAATGTTCAGGCAGTCGATTTTTTAAGTAATAAAGTTGCCAGACCGCTCAAGGTTTACTCGGCCAGTGAGTCGGGAATACGGCAGGTTTTAAAGCAGTATGGGGCTAGGCTGGATACAAGTTTGGGCGACAACTTTGGTGCGACTACTCCCGATATCCAAGCAGCAGAATCAACGTCAAGTGCTAAAACTACAAACAAATCTATTAAAACTATTGTGCAGGATTCGCCGATATCTAAGGTATTAACTGCAATTATGGATTACGCTGCCAGAAATAGGGCTAGTGACGTACATATCGAGCCTACGGAAAATGATTTACGTATTAGGTGTCGAATTGATGGAATACTCCGGGAAATTATGAAGCTGCCAAAAGCTTCTGAGGCCCCACTAGTCAGCCGCATTAAAATCTTATCTAATCTAAAGATTGATGAACATCGCATACCGCAAGACGGTCAGTTCACTATCATTGTCGACAACAAAGAGATCGATCTTCGTATAGCAATCGCACCGATTGTATGGGGAGAGCAGATCGTTATTCGGTTACTGGATAAGTCAGGGACATCGTTTAAATTGGAGGATATGGGATATACTGGCCGGGCATTAAGAACAATCAGATCGGGCTTACAGCAATCCAACGGCATGATTTTAACATCTGGGCCAACTGGATCGGGCAAATCAACATCTCTCTATGCGTTAATACAGGAGATAAAAGACGATTCAATTAATATTGTGACACTTGAAGATCCTGTTGAGTATAAGATGAACGGTATCAATCAAATACAGGTCAATGCGGACGTTGGGCTGACGTTTGCTACGGGACTAAGGTCTATTCTAAGGCAGGATCCAGACGTCATTATGGTTGGCGAGATTCGTGATGCCGAAACTGCTCAGCTAGCTGTCCAATCCGCTCTAACCGGACATCTGGTTTTTTCGACTTTGCATACCAATTCAGCCGCCGGTATATTACCGCGTCTACTAGATATGGGTATTGAGCCTTTTTTGATAGCTTCAACCGTAAAAACTGTCATAGGTCAACGGTTGGTAAGGAGAATTGCTGCCAATGCCGAGAGCTACCAATCGACACCTCCAGAAACCGAAGTTGTGAAACAAGCCATCGGTGCTTTATTGCCATCTACACAAGAGGAGATGGAAAAAGTTAGTACAGATCTTGGCTATAAGAACTTGCCCTTGAATAACCAAAATGCTTATACTCTATATAAGGGTAAAGATTCAAGCGATACACCCGGCGGTTATAAGGGAAGAATGGGTTTATACGAGGTTTTCTCGGTTACCGAACAAATTCAGGATTTAATTATGAAGCGAGCTACGACTAGCGAAATACAAGCAGCCGCACAGGCTCAGGGCATGATTTCAATGCGTCAGGACGGTTTTTTTAAAGCTTTAAATGGCAAAACTTCAATACAGGAAGTGAACAGGGTGGCCGCAGGAGATGTTGGGTAAATAAAGATGGGTGGTAAAAGATAATGCAAGGTCAACCAAGAATCGAAATTTTGCTTGAAGAGGTTATTAAAAAAAAGGCCTCGGATTTGCATATTCAAGTTGGTCTGCCTCCCATGCTTAGAATAGATGGTTCACTAATTCCCGTACAAGGTTCAGATGTTCTTAGTGAAGAATCGGTTGAAGCCTTAATTTTTTCCATATTAGATGAAGATCAGAAGCAGATTTTGCTTAAAGATAAGGAGTTTGATTTTAGTTTTTCCTTTGGGGATCTGGGTCGTTTCCGTGTTAACGCTTTCCACGAACGGGGCAATCTGGCGGCAGCCTTAAGGCTTATAACCAATGAAATTTTGACAATCGAGCAGCTAGGTCTTCCATCTGTGGTTAATAAATTCGCAGACTATCCGCGCGGGCTGGTTTTGGTTACCGGTCCAACCGGATCCGGCAAATCCACGACTTTAGCGGCTATGCTACATAAGGTCAACGTCGAAAAATCCGTGCATATAATTACTATAGAAGACCCGATTGAGTACACCCATAAGTCAATTAAGTCAGTGGTGGTGCAAAGAGAGGTCCACTATGACACATATAGTTTTAGTGCTGCTTTAAGGTCTGCCCTGCGTGAGGATCCTGACGTGGTATTGATAGGAGAGATGCGCGACCTAGAGACGATTGCTAGCGCCATTACAATAGCTGAAACTGGACATCTGGTTTTTGCTACCCTACACACTAACTCGGCTGCCCAATCGATCGACCGTATGATTGACGTTTTCCCGCCTCATCAACAACCACAGATACGCTCTCAGCTATCCAATATTTTAATGGCTATAGTGTCACAGCGGTTAGTGCCACAGATAGGTGGTGGGCGTATCGCTGCGGCAGAGATTTTAGTAGCTACACCTGCAGTGCGTAATATAGTCAGAGAAGGAAAGAGTCATCAGCTGGACGCTGTTATTCAAACAGGTGCTGAATATGGCATGCAATCTATGGATAAAACACTTGTCTCTTTGGTGCATAATGGAACTATAAGTTATGATGAGGCAAGAAATTTTGCCGTTGATGTAGAAGAGTTAGACAGATTGATGAGGAATTAAGATGCTGACATATACTTATGAGGCTAGAAATGTGTCTACCGGTCAAAAGATAAGATCTACGGTACAGGCAGATAATGAACAGGTTGCCGCCAAGCTTTTGATTCAACAGGGCTTATCCCCTATCACAATTAAGCTGAATAAGAAGAAATCCGGCACCAGTGGTCTATTTAATAAAGTCAGATCAAAAGACAAGGTGCTGTTCAGTAGGCAACTTTCGACTCTAATTAACGCTGGACTACCTCTGGTACAAAGTCTAAGAAGTGTTGCCGATCAAACTACATCAAAGCCACTAAAAGTCGTTATTAATCAGGTAATTACTGACGTTGAGGCTGGAACTGCTTTTTCTGTAGCTCTCGCTAAGCATCCGAATGTATTTAATGCGGTGTTTATTAGCCTTGTTAATGCTGGAGAAACGTCGGGAACGTTGGACTCTGGTCTTGAAAGACTTGCTGATCAGCAAGAAAAAGACGCTGACATGCTTAGTAAAGTCAGAGGAGCCATGATATATCCAGCTATAGTTTTGGCTGTAATGGTAATCGTGGTAGGTTTTATGGTGGTAAAGGTTTTGCCCCAGGTGCAGGGAATATATGCGACAATTCCCGGAGCCACACTGCCGTTGGTAACGGTAATTTTACTAGATGTTTCCTACTTTGTTATTCACTACTGGTGGTTGGCGATTATAATCCTTGTTGTGTTAGCTTTTGCTATCCGCAGGGGATCGAAAACTAATACGGGAAAGAGCCTTATAGACAAGTTCAAAATGAAAGCTTGGCCTTTCGGGCAGCTTTTTATGAAAATGTATATGGCTAGGTTTTCGCGCACCGCTACTACTCTTGTAGCCAGTGGCGTGCCATTGCTGCAGGTATTATCCATTACCTCAGATGCTGTAGATAATGTTCATATATCCAAGTCCTTAAGTCTTGCGGCAGACAAGGTTAAGGGTGGTAAATCCTTGTCTGAAGCTATATCTAATGATCAAAACTTTTTAGAGCTGGTACCGAATATGATTAAAATCGGCGAACAATCTGGAGCGCTGGAGACCATGTTGGAAAAAATAGCCTCCTATTATGAAAAAGAGGTGGATAATGAAATTAAAGCCATCTCCACGATTATCGAGCCAGTACTGATGGTTATAATGGGTGGCATAGCTTTGACTATAGTAGCAGCTGTGCTTTTGCCTATATACAGTCTCGTTGGACAATCAGGTTTCAACAGCGGTATTTAATAGTAACTTCATATTAAAAGACTTGATATCTTGTTATGATAAGTATAATATTCTAGCATAAGCAATATATTAAATTTATTATAAATTGCATCAAAGGGGGCATTTGAAATGCGACAAAAATATAAACAACAAGGATTCACGATCATAGAAGTCATGATAGTGTTAGCCATAGCGGCTCTAATTATGCTGTTAGTTTTCTTGGCGGTACCGGCTTTACAGCGAAGCGCTGCTAATACTGCTACAAGGGAAGATGCCTCTAGACTAGCTACAGGTGTTTCGTCATTTGTATCTAACAGTAACGGAACTATGCCGTGCACGGGAACCCAAGGTGCAACGAACGATGCCCAAACTATTATACAAGACGCCGGTAAACTAAGTCAGTTGACATTGACAGGAAGCTGTTTGTCTACAGTTCCAGTCAATCCACCAACTGGAAGTTTTGAAGTATTTACTACTAATGGAGCTCTTGGTGGTTCCAGTTGGAATCCTAATTCTGTCGCAGTAATTGAAGGTGAAAAATGTAGCGGATCCACGGCTGTAACTAGTACGCAACCGCGTCAGATAGCTTTGCTATATCCTGTTGAAAATGGCGGCGGAAACACTTCGAGCAGCTGTATACAAGCACAGTAGAGAGTAGATCATAGTAACTTCACTATTGAGTTTACAATTCTTGCCTATTAGTGCAATGGCAACTCTTAAAATAATAACAATCATAGTTCTGGGTCTAGCTTCCGGTAGTTTTATAAATGCTTTTGTTTGGCGATGGCATGAAAAAAAAGACTGGGTAAAAGACAGGTCTGAATGTGTAAGATGTCATCACAAGCTAGGGTTCTGGGATCTTGTGCCTGTAGCTAGCTGGGTTTTTTTAAGGGGTAAATGTAGATATTGCGGTAAGGGTATCTCTGCGCAGTATCCGTTAGTTGAAATATTAACTGCCGGGTTGTTCCTTGGTTCGTACATATACTGGCCATATAAACTGTCTGGTGTTAATGTGGCTGATTTTCTTCTCTGGCTGGTTATACTTACCGGCCTGGTTATACTTGCTGTTTATGATATCAAGTGGATGTTGCTACCTAATAAAATTATTGCTGCTTTTACGATTCCTGCTGCCATTATGGCGATCTTGAATGTCCTGGTGGCTAATAATAGTCTTTTAATGGCTTTAAATTATACAGGAGGTGTTTTAGTTGGCGGGGGTGTATTCTATCTTGTGTTTATTATTTCCAAGGGTCAATGGATAGGTGGTGGTGATATAAAGCTGGGTTTTTTGCTAGGGTTAATCGCAGGATCGATTCAGTCCAGCTTTCTTATGATATTCTTGTCGGCCCTGCTCGGCAGCCTGATTTCTATTCCCATGCTTGTGACACATAAGGCGAAGCGGACAAGTAAAATACCTTATGGTCCGTTTTTAATCCTTGGCCTATATGTGGTTCAGCTCTTTGGTGTCACTATTTTGAACTGGTATTACCATTCGTTTATGGGCCTGTAGACAGGATAATGCTCATGCTATACTTTAAGCATGGTTAGAGTGGGTACTTTGGATTCTGGCTATACCATTATTGAGGTTATGATCTTTCTCGCAATATCCTCTGTTGTGTTTTTGTTTGCGGTCGAATTTATCAACGGCAAACAGAGTCAAGTGGAGTTTAGTCAAGGAATGGCCAATATAAAGCTTCAACTGCAACAAGTTGCTAGTAATGTAGTTAACGGATCTTTTTCTGAGCGGGCAAACTTTAGCTGTTCGTCAGGATCAACTAACGCCAATCAACAGACAACACTAGTGTTTAATAATACTGTGTCCAACACCCAAGGAAGTAACGGTGGTTGTATGTTAATTGGCTATGGCGTTCAATATGATGTTCAGGGAACTAACGGTAGTGGATACGCAATCGTGCCAGTAGCTGTTAGTCGTGTAAATTCTTCGGGTCAGCCAACTTCGAGTCTCAGTGAAGCTGTTCCAACACCCATAACAGCCGATCTGTTCGGTACTGGCTCTGCCGGAATTGATTTAGTTCAGTCTGGAAACCTGGAGTATGGTATTCAAGTAACAAAAATGTATTGGGTCAACAACGCCGTTTCGCCCCCCTCATATAATCCAATTGATGGTTTTGCGATTTTTTATAATGTTGCGTCTAATAATCCGTCAAACAACTCTTCTTCAAGTGTTCAATCAGTTTCGTTGTATAAAACTGGCCTTACTGCCCCAGCTCCTACTGAGAAAGTAACGGGAAGTAGCGTAAATCCGTTTAGTTGGTATATTACACAAATCCAATCAAGCGATCGGCTGCCATCAAATGACCAGATTATAATTTGTTTTAATGGAGCTGGCTCCAGCTCACAAAAGGCAAGTATAGTTTTAGGCTCCAGCGGTAATCAAATGGCCGCCACGATGCATTTGATAGATGGGGTGTCGTCAGAATGTCTCTAAAGAGTATTATTAACGATTTTCACGGTGATACGATCGTTGAAGTAATGGTTGTGCTTGCAATTCTCGGCAGCGGTATCGCTATTTCATATTCGTCTGTCAGCAGAAGCCTGGCTATGAGTCAGGACGCAAAGGAAAGAATGGAAGTAACACAATTGCTTCAGACTCAATTAGAATATGTGCGCGAAGCTGTTCTGAATCCAAGTAGCAGTCTAGGTGTGTCTATGGCAAATACAACTAGTCAGAGTGGCAGTATGTTCTGTTTTTATGTAAGCCAACCACCAAACACGATAGAAATCTATCAGTTTAGTCCAATTGATATAATCAATGCTAATAAAACGAATCCTACATATCCCACTGATTGCTCTCAAGGATTTTTTGGGTACTATATTACTTATACAACCAACTCAAATAGTCATATTTACGAGGCAAAGAGTAGCTGGCCTAGTATTTTAGGCAATGGGCAAAATAAAGCTAATATTATTTATGAGGTATATGCTCCCGTTCAATAGTAGGCGAGTTAAAATAGTAATGAAAAATAATCACACTTTTTATTATCGATCTGAAGGTTTTACGATAATAGAGCTAATGGTTTCACTTGTGGTTTTATCGACGATTCTTCTTATTGTCACAATAGCGCTTATGGGAATCGGTAATATATATGATAAGGGTCAAATTACGTCTGTTACTCAGAATATAACTACCAGTGCTCTTAACGATATTGTCGGTAAGATTGAGTTTAGTGGCAATACGCCAAACCTTGTTGGTGCGTCGGGCCAGAACTGTAATACACCAAACGGTTTGTGGTGTCAAAGTTATCAAATTGGCTCATCTTTTGCTACTGGTCGTGTCTATGCTTACTGTATAGGCAATTATAGATACAGCTTCGTGTTGAATAGGGAAGTTGTTGGTACTTCGAGTAATTTAACAAGCTCGGCATTTAATCAAAGACCCACTTATCACGCCTTGTATGTTGACGAAGTCAATAATGCTGCTAGCTGCATACCTCTGGATTTATTTAATACTAACCCCGAGTCAAGTCCGAGTTTGAGTCCCGGTACTAATGGAAGAGAATTGCTGTTGCAGAATATGCGCCTACTTAATTTTACTATTACCCCGAATACTACCACTCAATCCTATGCTATAAGCCTTACGGTCGCCTATGGCAATGACGATGTGATCAATACTAAAAACAGTACTTGTAAGGCTACGAGTGGCCAGCAGTTTTGCGCCGTGTCTTCGATGAGTACTAGTGTAATGATGAGGCTTTGAGTGGTATCATAATGATAATGGTTAAGAGGATAAGCTTACACGACAACGAAGACGGATTCGCGGCGATGGTTATTGCGGTGGTTATCCTGGTGGTCGTTAGTCTTATATCACTAGGTTTTGCATACCAGATGCGACAAGAACAACAAACATCTTTGAACAATCAGCTTGCCACGCAAGCCTATTATGCTGCCGAATCGGCTATTAATGATGCTATTAATTTTATATCTAACAACCCTAATTTCAATAACAATAAAACTAGTTGTGGCAATATGTCTTCTACGGTATGGTCCAACTCATCGCCCAGTGATTTTTATGCTGAGTTCCCTAGTACAATCAAGAACAATATTGCGTTCCCTTGTTTATTGGTTAATTTTAATATCAATCATGTCTATGTTGACGGCATTAGCCCAGGTCAGTATGTAACTATACCTTTAGTTTCGTCTAATTCTTTAACCAATATTGATTATATAAAGATTAGTTGGAGTAACAGCAACAGCTCAGTGTTAAGTGTAGGCAATAATTGTTCCAATATGCATCCAAACCAGCTAATTTTGCCTACAAATTCTACTTCCGATCCCTGGGACTGTCCTGTTAGTTTGGTTGAGGCTTCGATTGTCGGCAGTAGTATTCTAAACACAAGTTTACACAGCGCCGCAGATATGGCATCTACTGCTTATCTTTATCCTGCGACTACTGCTGCGACTATTCCACAGATGAATTCTTCCGGCAATGGCCCACAAATAATACCAACACCCTATAGTATTCAAAATGGCGTAGCCTCGGTTGAGTTACAATTACCAGGAAATGATATAGGTACTAACGTATATCTTAAGTTAACGCCATTTTATGGAAATAGTTCAAGCAATTTCTCCGTAGCAGCATATGATAGTAGTAATAATATTGTTTCTACCGATTCCGCCCAAGTGTCAATTGATGCGACCGGTAAAGCCGCGTACGTACTAAAAAGGATAGCCATAAGATACCCAACTGGAATAACGGAGGGGTATGGAGGTTATGCTATACAATCGTCTGGAACGATATGTAAACAATTTAATATTATTCCGACAGCCAATGGCGGCACGGGAAATCCCGTCCCGAGCTCTCAAGTTAGCGGTTCAAGTAATGCGGACTGTCAACAATCTGGCTACTAACTGGTGGTGCCGTGGTATTTTTCATGAATTGATTTAAGATGAGTATCTGTAACGTGGGTATATATTTGAGTTGTTGCGATATTACTATGGCCTAACATGGCTTGAACGCTTCGCAAATCTGCACCATTCATTAATAAATCAGTTGCGAAACTATGCCTAAGAGTATGTGGGCTGACGTGTTTTGTTATGCCTGCTCTGACTGCATAGTTTAATACAATTCTTTGTATGGATCTAACCGTCAGTCTTAGAAAATCGCCTGTTTGGTCTATGTTTTTTTTGCCACTATATCTGACGAATAATGCTTTGCTATTATCATTTCTCATGGCTAAATATTTTTCTATCCAATCCGCCGATTCTTTGCTTATAAAAACTGGTCTATCCTTTTGACCTTTGCCCCTAACCATAAATTCGCGCCTTTTAAGATTAATATGATCAATATTTAGATTAACCAATTCACTAACCCTTAGTCCGCTACTAAATAGTAACTCTAGAATCGCTCTATCTCTTAGACCGTTAATTTTATCGGTGTTAGGTTGAGAAAATAGCCGCTTTAATTCATCTCGATCCAAAAAATTTACCTGTTTTCTATAAGCGCGAGCTAATTCAATTTTGTCTGCACTCATAGCATCAATATTACGTTTTGAACAAAATTTTAAAAAACTTCTTAGTGCAATCAAGTGATAATTTATAGTTAAGACATTCATCGTTTCTTTTGTATTAGTACCCAATCTGTTTAACCATAGCCTCCACTTTCTGATAAGTTCTTGGTCTATGTTTATCACGTCAATGTCATCACCCGCAAAGTCGAGTACTCTGTTTAAATACCGGTCATAGTTTTCTGCTGTTTTTTTCCAGGCCGG
>JAJYIP010000038.1 GCA_021790005.1 bacterium | reverse complement strand
GGACTGGGTGTTATGGTACAACACAGAACGGCCACACTTCACCTTGAAACTTAAAAGTCCTATGCGAGCTTTGCTAGACTCGCTACAATTAATGCCAGCAGAGTCCAATATGTTATGGACCGATACAGCTATTTGACATATGTGGTCAGTGTGATTACAATAGTAATTACTATGCAATCGACTATTATACAAATTGGAAATTCTAGGGGCGTACGCCTCCCTAAAGATGTTCTTACTCTCAGCGGTATTAAAAAAAATATTGAGATAAAGGTTAAGCGAGGTGAAATAAAGATTGTACCTGCTAAAGAAAATAAAGGGACAGATGATTTTGCTATCGTCTCAGAAGAATCTTTCGCTAAAGACTGGTTACGTCCTGAGGAGGAGGAAGCGTGGACAGTTTATCAATCGGCCAAGTTGTTCTAGCAACTTTCCCTTTTTCTGATTTAGCTAGCAATAAACTTAGACCCTGCCTAGTGATAGGCATTGCTGATTTTAATGATACCTTGCTATGCCAGATCACAAGTAAAGACTACGGTAGCAAAAAAGCTGTGAAACTGTTAAAAAGCGATTTTTCTAGTGGATCGCTTGTAGTTAATAGTTTTATTCGTCCAGACAAAATAGCAACACTAGATAAAGCCAGAATAAAGCGAGAGCTTGGAACAATTACAGAGGCAAAACTCAATGAAGTCAAAGAAAGACTGAAAGTTATACTCGAAATAAACTAAATTTAAACATAACATTGTTTTTCTCTGACTAGCTTCACTGCTTGCCACATAGTAATCAGTTCACTGTTTATTTGGTTCCAATTCGTTCCTATCATGCCTACCAGATTTATAAAACTCCATCTATCGTAGATTTTCAAAAACCATTTCTAATCCGTAAACTTGGAATTCACTAGTACAACCGCTGCATCATTTTTGTTAGCCATGCGAATAAGGGTTATTTCTCCCGCCTTGATTTGCGACAAACTAGCCGGCTGACCATCAACGCTAATAAGAGTGGTTTTAGTTATGCTAATGAGTTGGCTTGAGCCGGTGCGGGTATTGTCGATGGTTATCGAGTTTTGACTGACAAAAACTACCATACCGAATGCAAAATGACGGTTTAGCACTTTTGCGGGAGTTAGTGATAAATGACGCTGCTTTGAGCTTTCATAGACCGTGCCGGCGTAAAAGCTAATTGCTATGAGAATTATGAACGCTGCCGCTGTAATCAAAGAGGTTAAATGAAAACTAACCGACGGCCTTAAACTGGTGGATCTTATGCTTGCAGGTCGCGCATCCTGCTCATTATTGTCTGACACTTATATCTCCTATGGTAATAGTTTTACCATAAACTAGCTTGGAATTGACTGGATATAAATTATTTTGTCTTTTTGCCCTGCGAGAAATTAACGAGCTTACCGTCTTGCAATCTAAAAGACTTGTCGGTTTTACCGGCAATACTCAGGTCATGCGTGACGGCTATAATGGTTGTATTTTCTTTCTTGGTTAAGTCATGCAACAAATTAAATATCTTGCGGCCCGTATCACTGTCGAGATTACCGGTTGGCTCATCAGCCAAAATGTATTTCGGCTTATTGGCGAGAGCTCGGGCAATGGCCACTCTTTGCTGTTGGCCACCACTTAATTTTCCGGGTTTGCGAACCATCTGGTCTTCACTTAAACCAACTTCGGCAAGTAAACCCTTAGCCCGAGACAGGCGCTCGGCTTTAGCTACTTTAGTAAATTCCATTGGCAGCATAACGTTTTCGATCGCAGTCAAATTAGGTACCAGATTATAGCTTTGGAATACAAAGCCAATCGTACTGGCGCGATAGGAATTTAAATTACTGCCGTTGAGTTTGGTTATATCACTACCGTCAACGTCAATCACTCCTCCAGTGGGCTTATCTAGAGCACCTAACATGCTCAGTAAGGAGGTTTTGCCACTTCCGCTTTGGCCGATTATTGATATAAATTTTCCATCCGGAATTTCAAAACTAACCCCGTCTACTGCCTTGACGATTACGTCGCCAGACTTAAAATACCTCTTTAGATCCTTGACCTTAAGCATGTTATTCGACCCTCATTACTTCTGCCGGCCTAACTTGTGCAATAAAGTACGTGGCGGCGGCCGTGCCAATTATGGCAATAGCAACTGCCGCCAGTAATCCATAACCTATAATCCCATATCCGACAGCAGTATGAATGCCGGTTATGTCTCCGCGAATGGCCGCTAAACCGCCAAAATGCCTGGCGAATCTAAATCCCCCGCCCGGCCCGCCACTTCTGACGTTTGAGCTTGTCGATGAATTGCTGACTAGAATTTTAGTGATCGAATTAGAAGTAATACCGCCGATGATAATTCCGGCGACTGATGCTATAAGCGTTAAGGTTACAGCTTCAGCCATAAACTGTCCAAAGAGCCTTAGGTTACTTGATCCCATCGCCTTGATGATACCGATCTCTCGGCGTCTTTCTCTGACTATCATCACCATACTCATTAAAACAATGGCCGCTCCCGCAATGACAGCGCCAATTAAGCTATAAAGCGATACTGTCTGGATGCTTTGTAGACTAGATACGGCAGTTTGGGCCTGCTGTTCAGAATTAGTCACATCGGCGCTACTGCCTAGTATTTGCTTTATTTTATTGGTTACGCTTGCAAGGTTGCTGATCGAATCGATGTATGCCGTAGCCGCCGTCACATCACCGGTTTGTCCGCTTAAACGCTGTACAGTTGCCAGCGGCATAATTAACTGGTTATCACCAAACTTATTGCCAGTTGAGAAAATACCGGAAACCGTAAAAGTTGTATTGTACGCCGTAAAGGTTGAGCCGACCTTAAGATTGTTCTTGGTGGCTAATGCCGAGCCAACCATCGCCACGTCGGCATCGCTTGATCCATTAATTACGCTGCCTGACATAAGAGTAAAGCTTCCGCCGCCGGTAGTTGCCGATGATGACCCTAAATTAGTAGGATCTGTCGTACCATTAACCGTCACTGGAGGCGTAAAATTAAAGTTACGAGTAAAGCCGGTGCCAGCAAAACCATTACCTGCAAATCGTCTACCCAATGATCCGGCGGTTATTGACGACTGTAGATTGGTTTCGCTACTAGTTAGCCGGTCGCTTAGAGTTTCATCCAGCCTGGTAACATGCGGTTGGGATGATACGGATTTAAGTTGATTCTGTGTCAATGGCGTACCACCACCAGCAAAACCTCTTAGTCCTGCCGGATAAATACTAATCGTATTATCTACCGAACTTTTAACATTATTGATCTTTAGCGAGACCGCCTGATAGGCAATTAGCATCGAAAGGGCCAGGCCAATGCTTAACCCGATAATCACAACCAGTGCAGTAGTTCTAATCGCATTACGAAACGCGTTTCGGACGCCGCGGGTAAACCAGTTCATTAAATTCCTTTGCTATTACGCTTGGAATGTAGCACGCTAGTGCTGATACCAAGCTTAAGATTTTCTGACTAGTGGCAACAAAAGCGAAAATCTGGAACCGTGCAAATACCTAGACTTAACATAAACCCGACCGCCAAAGTCATTTTCTACTGTCGTTTTGACAGTTACTAAACCTATTCCTAGACTGTTCCTGGCAGTTTGTTTCGTGCTGTAAAATGGCTCAAATATGTGCTCCTTGTCTAGCTTTTTAATTCCCTTGCCGTAATCATCAATAGTAACAATGACACTACTGCTGGTGTTTTCTGTTTTGACAATAACCTTTTTGTCGACAATAGTTGAATTGTCATAAGATTCAACCGCATTGGCGATCAGGTTGGATATGACACGTTGGAGTTTAATTGGATCGCCATACAATTGCACGTTTGCTGCCAAATCGGTGACAATTTCTACATTATTAAGCTTGGCGTGAATTTCCAGTATTGAACAGGCTTGTCGTAGAACATGATTCAACGTAAAAGACTGGTAAATCGCCGCATGCCCCAGCTGTTGCCTGGCAGACTGAATATAGTTTTCTATTCTTTTTAAATCGGCGAGAGCTCGTTTTAATTGACGACTGGATTGTTCCGCCTGCAAATTACTAAGTGTAATG
>JAJYIP010000013.1 GCA_021790005.1 bacterium | reverse complement strand
GATCGGGTGACATAGACCCGGGTATTGTCGGTTTTCTCATGAGCCAAACCGACATGACAATTGATGATTTTAACCGGGTTATTAACAAAGAATCGGGCTTATTGGGCGTATCTGGGATATCTGCCGACATGGAACTGCTCATCAACCGCTCCGCAACGGACGAAAATGCCAGTCTGGCGGTCGAACTTTTCTGTTACCAAACCAGAAAGGCTATCGGCGGACTAGCCACAACCATCGGCGGACTCGATTCGCTTATCTTCACTGGCGGAATCGGTGAAAACGCACCCCTAATCCGCCAAAAAATATGCAATGGCCTTAGCTATTTTGGAGTAGAATTAGACCCAGCACGTAACCATAACCATGACTTCTTAATATCCAGCGACAGCAGCCGGATTGGCGTCCATGTCATCAAGACCGACGAAGCCGCCATTATAGCCGCTAAAACCAAACAGCTGATCAATCAGGCAGGAGGGGAGTAATCATGCCGCTAACCGACGCAATGACCGAACAAATCAATGCCTACTGGCGGGCGGCCAACTACTTATCCGTCGGACAGATCTACCTTAAAGACAACCCCTTGCTTAAACGGCCGCTTGAGATGGCGGATATTAAGAAACTAGTGCTCGGTCACTGGGGCACCACCCCTGGTCAAAACTTTATCTACGCACATTTGAATCGAGTCATCAAGGAATACGATCTAGATATGATTTACATTTCTGGTCCCGGACACGGCGGACCGGCCGTAGTGGGCAACACTTATCTTGAAGGCACGTTCAGCGAGTATTACCATGACGTCACTCAGGACGAAGCTGGTATGAAGAAACTATTCAAGATTTTTTCTTTTCCAGGTGGACTGTCCAGCCACGTTTCACCACAAGTACCAGGCTCAATTCACGAAGGTGGTGAGCTCGGTTACTCATTAAGCCATGCTTTCGGTGCCGTTTTTGATAATCCTAATTTAATCGCTGCTTGTGTTGTCGGTGACGGCGAAGCCGAAACCGGACCACTAGCTACATCATGGCACGCCAACAAGTTTTTAAACCCTAAAACCGACGGTACTGTTTTACCCATCCTACACCTTAACGGCTACAAGATAAGTAACCCGACCGTACTAGCAAGAATTGAGCCCGAGGAACTGGAACAGCTTTTTCGCGGCTACGGTTGGGAACCATTATTCGTGGAAGGCGATGATCCAATAGCCATGCACCACTTAATGGCCGACAAACTGGATAAGGCTATCCGGCAAATCAGACACATACATCAACGCGCCCGGCAAGATAACGACTTGACCAGACCACGCTGGCCAATGATCATACTTAAATCACCCAAGGGATGGACCGGACCAAAAACAATCGACTCTCAACCAATCGAAAACAACTTCCGCTCACATCAAGTACCTATCATCGTCGACGAACAACACCCCGAAAACCTTAAAAAGCTCGAACACTGGATGCGCAGCTATAAGCCACATGAACTGTTTGATGAAAACGGACATTTAAAACCCGAGCTGGCCGAGCTGGCTCCCAAAGACCGCAAACGCATGGGTGCCAACATTCACGCCAATGGTGGTGGTTTATTACGCGAACTACACTTGCCGGACTTCAGAAACTACGAAGTCACAGTTAAACATCCTAGCGACCAGAGCGACGGTAACACCCATGCTCTCGGACCCTATCTAAGAGACGTCCTGTTACTCAATGCCGAACACCGTAATTTCCGAATCTTTGGTCCGGACGAAGCCGTTTCTAATCGTCTGGAGGCCATATTTGAAATAACCAACCGCCAATGGGATGCCCGCACCCAACCAGGTGATCAGTTCTTAAGCCAAGCCGGACAAGTCCTTGATTCAATGCTAAGCGAACATATGGCCGAAGGCTGGTTAGAAGGTTACTTACTAACGGGCAGGCATGGCCTATTCCATAGCTATGAAGCCTTTATCCGGATAGTTGACTCTATGGTCAATCAGCACGCCAAATGGCTGAAGATGTCAGCTGAATTACCATGGCGCAAAGACATATCCTCACTCAACTACCTATTGACTTCACACGTCTGGCGCCAGGACCACAACGGCTTTACCCATCAAGATCCGGGCTTTATTGACCACCTAGTTAATAAAAAGTCGGCCTTCATAAGAATCTATTTACCACCCGACGCCAATACCTCACTTTCGACCATGGACCATTGCTTAAGAAGCCGCAACTACATAAACTTAATCGTCACTGGCAAACACGAAAGCCCACAGTGGCTTACTATGGAACAGGCAATTGAACATTGCTCGGCGGGCGTCAGCGTCTGGGATTGGGCCAGTAACGACAGCGGACAAGAACCGGATGTTGTCATGGCCTGTGCCGGCGACGTACCGACGCTTGAAACCTTAGCAGCCGTATCGATCTTGCGCCACAATCTACCCGATCTTAAAATACGAGTGATTAACGTGGTCGATTTGATGCGCCTAGAACCCAATACCGAACACCCACATGGTTTAAGCGACCCTGAATACGATGAGCTATTCACGCGCGATAAGGAAATTATTTTCGCCTTCCATGGCTATCCATGGCTCATCCACCGCCTGACCTACCGGCGAACTAACCGCAACTTACATGTCAGAGGCTACAAAGAAGAAGGCACCATTACAACTGCTTTTGATATGACCGTCAGAAACGAACTCGACCGTTTTCATCTGGTAATGGACGTTATAGAAAGAGCTGGGCTGACTGGCGATAAGGCTGAAGCACTGCGTCAACTTATGGAAGAAAAACTAATTGAACACTCCAACTACATTAACGAAAATGGCATCGATATGCCGGAGATCAGAGACTGGCACTGGAAAATATAGCGCCCAGGGCAATACTAACGCTATGGTAAGATTGAAGACAATGAAGTTGATCTTAATGTCAGGCAACAGCCTCAAAAACCGCGAATGGATATATTTGGTTGAAAATGCCCTAAAACCTCTATTCAGTCAAACTTACGTTATGGTTTATGAGCATTGGGCTCAGGCTCAACCAATGGCCGACATCGACTTGGAGGCCGCTAAATTGGCCACACTGGCCCAAAGTTTTAATGAGGACTACGCTATATTTGCCAAGTCTATCGGCAGCGTAATTACCCTTAAAGACATAGTGGCCGGTAAAATAGCGCCACAGCAACTTGTCATTACTGGACTACCTCTAAATCTAATTAATGAACTCGGCCTAGACATAGCAGACTGGCTTAAAAGCCTGACCATGCCAACCCTGATTATTCAAAACAGCGATGATCCGGTAGGCTCTTTTGCTAACTTAGCCAACATTAGCGCCGAGGCTGTGCAACAAGCTAAGCTGAAACTGATTAAAATCCCGGGCAACAATACGCACGACTATGACGACTTAAAATACCTTAAATCTTTAATCCAAGACTTTATGGGAGCGGAGTAATCCACGAAATAGTTCGCAGTATGAAAATAGCGGTCATAGGCGCCAACGGTAAAACCGGACGGCTGTTTGTCGATCTGGCAATCCAGAACGGACATCAAATTACTGCGGCGATGCATAACAAAAACTCGTTGCCCACAAACCACAATCTGTTAACTGTAAAATGCGACACCACCGCACGGGATCAGGTCCAAGAACTATTAAAAAACCAGAATGCAGTCGTCAGTTTCATCGGGCACACACCTGGATCTACCAATAATGCACAAACTAAATCCATCAATAACGTGGGTTGAGACCATGACACAATACAATATCTAGCGACTGATCAGCCTAACCGGCACCGGAGTCAGGCTACCAGAAGATCAGATAACTTTTATTGACCTTGTTGAACTTCAGCATTGCCGTCATTGATCCCCGAGCGCATTAAGGACGGCACACAGCACGCGTGCAGGTAATCAGACAAAGCAACCTTGACTGAAGACAAATATCCGAGTCTTAAAACTAACCAACCGCAAACCTAAACCCTATTCCTTAAAGGATAATGGGCCAACCAAATTATTCATTAGTCGCCCCACAGTGACTCAAGCTACCCTCGCACTATTAATCAACAACTCTCATCTAAGAAAAGCCCCTATCATCAGTCAGACTATACAGTGATATTTGTAATTATAGGACTTGCAGTAATAAACATTACAGAAGCACTGGCTCGACAAGCTCAGTATGTAAGTATCGTGGTAAATTTAAACGAATTGCTAGAGGCACACAATGAGCATTAATCCGGTTCCAAAAGAACATCAAATTTATACCTTGGCCAAGGCAACCAGTTTCCCGGCTTCAAAAGAGGAACTAGAGCTCAGCGCTCGTCGCATGGGCTTTAAAAGTCTGGCGGATTATTTCCTGAAACTGTTTCCGTACGGTGAAATCTTTGACAGTCGCTCGGATTTCATTGACCGATGCGAGGAACTGGAATTACTCATAGATATTGATGAACATAAATTCACAGACTCGCTTAGCTAATAAATAGATCAAACTTGTTCATCTGCAATTCTAACGATTGCAAAGGCGCACAAAAGGCAAGTGATAGATGAATGCTGCAGACAAGCCAAGCCATATATATAGCAACGTTTCGGCCGAGCTAATGTTTTCTGGTGTCTTAGAACCACTTGAGCAAGGCGTATCTTTTCGGCAAAATGCCGCTCCACCGCTTAGATTAAGATTAAAAAGCTAATTGGGCTCGCAATTGAGCGAAACGAACGCATCGCTAAACTACACAATAACCTAGTCGATTTGATCGACACGCATGGCGCAATCGAAGACGACAATTGCACACAAGCGACAAATATCTTCCTCACATTAGGCTAAGGCCGTAATTCCCTAATTCTACCGGGCAGTGAATTTAACGTCACCAGGTTATATCTGGTATCTAAATCCAACAATAACTACGGACACGTTACCTGAGTAATTAATCCCTAGGAGCGAGCGCAAACCGGCGCCACAGATAATGTCCGGCCGTCCCTAAAGCTACTGCCGCAATAAAGGCCACTAAAACTGAATTGCCGGGTCCAGTATTGGTTAACTGAGCTGGCGCTGGCGCGCTGATCGTGGATGCGGCGGCAGCACTATTTGAGCCAACATTACTGGCCACACTACTGGATTGCGTTTTCGTATTAGCTTTCGACGTGGGAACCGGAGCCGTAAGATGGCTGTTGGTAGTCGAGTTGGATTTTTTAGTTTTTGGGGCAGTCCCGCCAAACCAGGTGTATAGACCCAGCACAACTGCTGCCAGGATAATCACTAATGTTAAAATTATTACGCTGACTCTCCGTGCCGCCGGATAACCGATTAAATCGTCGCTATTCATGATAAAAAACTCCCTTGCTAAATTGTCTATACATTACAATTATTTTTTTGTATTGTCCAGTATACGATATATGTAAGGCCATGAGCTAAATGCTGACTATAGTAGCGGCACGATTAATCCAGAGTTTTCTGCTTTGAAAATTTATTGAACTTAATCTAAAGCTTTTAGCCAGATTAAAACCAGTATTAAGGTGCCGGGCTTAGCTATTACGTAGTTTGTGATCTCGGATAACTGGAAATATTTTACTTACTTGGATAGTAGACAAGTGGGGGGAAACCGCCAACAGCCCCAGAAGCCGTCCCTTAGGCAATATTGCCTTTGTCCAAAAACCCTTACTTATGCAGGTTAGTTAAGTCTTTCTTGATCGAATTTAACCAAACCAATTACCAAGATAACACTCTAGTCGCTATATCTATAAAAAGAGCTAGCTTTTAGGCGTATTAGTAGCGGTAACGCTATTACTGCCAACAATAACGTTGTAGGCCTGGACCGCATCTTGCTCGCGCTGTACTTGCGTAGCCGCAGGGTCTTGCGGTCTTTCAAAATCATTTAAAGCTATATCAGCGGCTTGCTGTGGCGTGGTTGACGTATTAAGTAGGCTAGTAAAATCAGGATAGTTTTGGAGTATATACTGCAGCTGGGCACCCATAGCATTGGGATTCATATTATTTTTTATAGCCCAATTAATATATTTGCTTGGAGGGGTGAACTGAGCCAACCCCCAGCCCACGTTAGCGCTTGACTGCTGTTGGCCCGTCAGGCTTTGATTGGGCGTTAGTACCCCAATTGTTTGACCCTGAAGCTGTTGCGTATTAAACCCAGACTCAACCTCAAAATTGCCTATTAAGCCGGCAATGGCAGTCTTAGTCAGGTTAGAATTAGCCTCCAAATAATCAGCGAGATTCTGAATCGTAACATTACCTATTAAATTGCCACTATTTTCATTCGCAGCCGCCACTGATTTAGGATTTAATGTAGCTGGGGCGGTATTGGCGCTAGCCGCACCGATAGTTGGGCTGGGTAGTGCCAATGGTTGTTGATTATTTGCTCCCGGATTATTAGCGTTAGGGCTTTGCTCCGTAGAGGGTGCAGTTGCTATGGTACTTTGTTGCGACAAATGAGTATCCGGTGAAATTGGCGGCAACTGGTTTGGCGCCGACGGCTGGGTTGTAGCCGGGGCAGCAGCTGGAGCCGGAGCGGTATTGGCAGGATTGACAGTCGTTGGAGTTGCTGGAGCTTCTGGAGCAACGGATGATGGCTGAGGTTGGATGGCCGCGGTCTGACCGGTAGCCGGGGCGGTATTGGCAGATGACTGTACGGATGTTGAGGCCTGGGATGATTCGGCTGCCAATACTGGAGCTAACGAGTTCGCCGCACTAGTCTTTTGTGAACTCGGCACTGGAGCAGGAGCAACACTAGCTGAAGCAGTCGATGAGACAGACTGAGCTTGGTTAGCGGATTCAGCCGCCACAGCCACATTACCAGGCACAACTATGGCCTGACCGGGCTGTAGCGTATCAGGGTTAACTCCCGGATTAAGCGCTTGGATATTATTAACTACATTGGCAGTCTGAGCCGGCGTACTAGTAGAGGACGCGACTATTTTCCAAAGATTATCGCCAGGACTAACCGTATAGTTCACGTTTCCGATTGGGATATTATAAACTTCACCTGCATACACGAGATTGGGATTAACTCCTGGATTAGCGGCAATAAACTGATTTAAAGTAAAGCCATACTGCTGTGCTAATACAGAAATTGTCTGTCCAGCTTCAAGTGTTTTAGCAACAACGCCTAAGGCAGCCCCGCTAGCAACCGGTACCTTCAAGGACTCGCCCGGATAGATGAGATTCGGGTTGTTAAGCTTGTTCATAACGGCTATTTGGTTAGCTGTAGCTTGTGGATTATTAGGATTGACTTGCGCAGCTATACCAGTTAAGGTATTGCCATTTTTAACAATTATCGTCGATACAGCCGGAGTACTATTGGCACCAGCCGAAGGTGTGGCCGCTGCAGCTGGCGCTTCATAGGCAAATCCCGAAACCGCAGACGAACCAACCAGCACCCCGACAGCTACTACTTTTTTAGCTCCTGGAGAAAGATTGGCAAGATCAATAATTGGGCTTAACTTAACATCTTCAATAAGACTCTCATAGCCACAACCCTCATCTTGGTCATAGAAAGATTCAAGTGACTTGGGAGCGTAATCACTGCTGGCATTGTCGTCGCTTATCGCCATCGAGTCGATAACGCCGGACGTAAAGTCTTTTACACCGGCCTTAACTTCATCAACCAACGGTTTTACGTAATTCTCATAGTGTGACGGTTTGAAGTGTTGTCCTTGTCTCATAATAAAATCTCCTTGCAATCCCTGCTTTTATGGACGAATGGTATGAGCGGCTATATAACTATTAGCTTCACTGACCACATTAGGCGGCAGATAGGGCACGCCAATCGTAATATTCGCACCCCAATAGGATGTCTCATCTAAATACGTATGATTGTTAACGTCAGTAAATTTGACATATCTCATTGCCCCGTCAATTTTCTTGCCGTTATTATTCCAGTCAGTTTTGATCTGACTTAGCTGCGACTCAACTGGCGGAATAACGACTTCAACCCGCTTTGCACTGATGCCATAACGTTTACTGTCTTCGGCAACAACTTGTTTGCTTATAGTATTATCAATACTGCTCTCTTGAGCCTGGTTGTACGAAGATAGGTCCGCCGCGTTCTGTGCTGCCGACTGAGCAGCAAAAATCGTTTCGGCAGCAGTACCATCAGACACCAAGCCAAGGCCGGTAGTGTGCTCGTTGAGACCGCAACTTACGATCTGGCCATTTTTAACTTCATTATTGTAATTAGATATGGCTTGATTAATCTGCTTATTGGTTGCGCCGGCTGTTAAGCCGCTACAATAAACCCCAGCATCGTTAAAATTCATAGCCGGATTAACAGCGAAATATTGGGGCAGATATACCTTAACGTCCTTAACCTTGCCAGCAGCGGTCTTGGTTATGAAAGTATTAGCTTCTAAACCCTGTCCCTTAGCACAAAAAGTTGCCTCAAAAGGATATGTCGAGCTTACACTGAAGCCACTGACATAATATTCTCTAGCACTGGCTGTAGCACCTACATTAAAATAAATATTGGCATTGCAACTGATTTGCTGTATAGCTTCGGTTGTTATATTTGGTTTTACTGCAGCCTCTGCCTTAGGCTTAGCACTCCCAAAACCACCACCTAAAGCGCCGTTTGATCCATGACCAACCTGATAACCAGCAAAAGCTCCAATAGCCAATAAAGCTGTCGCGCCCAGAGCCTTGAGCTTACGGGAAACCTTGCGCGTTGCATGGCGATAAGCGACTCGCCCAAAATTGCCGGACGAGACATTAGTTCCTGAGTCAGAGTAAGGCCGCTCATAGGAGTTAAACGAATAATCTGGGTTAACATTATGCTTCATAGGTAATATTTTAGAAAACCAAACTATTCTACTACTTTTGTGCTTTTTTGTCAATTCGGTTATGTTATCTAGTTTATTGCTCCGAGTTCAGTGATTGCACTGATTGGATATGACTAAACGCGGGCAGGGCATAGCTCGCTATAACAGATAATAAATCGCTAAGCGTAGACATTAACACTACAACTTTACAGATAAAATAATACCTGACCACGGCATTGACAATTCTGCCAGTTAAGTTGAATAATGAAGTTATTAAGCGGTGGGAGAAGAGGGTAAAACAATGGCAACACAAACCAACAACCATAACGGCATCAATTACGCCGTTATAGTCTGGCCGGTAGTCTATTTAGTACTACTGGTGGCACTACCAATTTTAAGAAACGTCTTCGCGAGCTCACTGCCGCACTACGTCTTGTACCCGCTATATAGCATGCCGCTTAGCGTGCTATGGTTCGGTGCTTTGGGCGGCGTCATGCTCAGCATGTACGGCATATTTTTCAACAAGGATTGGCATGGACCGTTTAATCTTTGGTACGTATTCAGCGGCCTCCTAGGGGCAGGCTATGGACTAATCAGCTACCTCATAGTCGTAGTTTTAATTAACTCCACTACTATCAGCAATAACTTTGGTCGTAGTGCCTTGGCTTTCGATCTTATTGCGTTCTTGATGGGCTTCGGCCAGAATGCATTCCAGGATCTGATCATGCATATTACCGGTAACGTATTCGGTCCCGGCAAAACAGATAACTAATTAGCTACTTAAATCGACCCCACGTAGGGAGTAACAAAACTTTTCGCCACATTAATCGGAATGGCAAAGCCCAGATTTTGTCCTTGCGATGAAGTTGCCGTATTAATCCCTATAACCAGACCGCTGGCTGAGTCAATTAATGGCCCGCCGGAGTTGCCAGGGTTAATTGCAGCATCGGTCTGAAAGAGGCCGTTCAGAGTCTCGCTACCAGACGCACTTGAGCTATCCGCTGCCGTAATTGAACGGTTGACGGCTGAAATTATACCGTTAGTAACAGTATTTTGGAATTGACCAAGGGCATTGCCAATCGCAATCACGCTATTGCCAGACACGATACTAGCCGAATCACCAATTTTCACCGTATTGAGGCCAGTGGCATTAATCTTAAGCAAAGCTAGATCATCGGTCGGATCGGACGCCACAATCGTCGCCGGATATTGCTTCTGGTTGGTAAGCGTAACTGTCAGGTTCTGCGAGCCTTGTGGCGCCACGTGGTTATTGGTCAGAATATAACCATTAGTTGTTAGGATCATGCCGGTACCGGCACCTTCCTGAGTCAAGGGTCCACCGAAAAAACTATAGGTAGTACTGGTGGAGGTGATCGCCACAACCGCCGGAGCATACTGCTTGACCAGTTCGGGTATCGTCAAACCACTACTGTTCGTGGCGACAACTATTTTAGGCGAGGTACCTTGGCTCTCAATGACAGTCCCGCCATAAGGATGTCCGTAATCGTACCAGTAGGCACCGGCCGCGCCACCGCCAATACCTATTGCCAAAACAATCAAACCAGTGATCAAACGTTTAAATGCTTTCATTGATGCTTAACTTACCCTTCAAGCATTAGAATAACCTTAAATTTTTACAACTGTTTCGTTAAATGACCGGGCTTAACTATCCGTCCGGATAATATATAATAGCATCTAGGCAAGCATACTACGGTCACTGCTAGTCCTTTATGATACTAATCTTTACAAAAAGCATTACCCGGGTGATGGCAATTGCAGCCTGACGAACCGGGCGCTCCAAGTCCAGCCTAAATGCGGATTAGATAGACTCTAACGGGCCTAATTAACTATCTTTTCGCGGCATCTACTAGGCCTTCAATTACAAACCAGATTAACTAACTCGGGCCCGGGCCTTTTAAATGAGGCTTTAGTTATTCGTTCGTATCATCCGGACTAGGAGCCAAACTATGCGTGAGACTATTAATGAAGAGGTGGGTGTAGTCATGTATTACAATGCCAGCAAACGTCTGGCATTGCCACACCTGATTCAATGGCAAAACAAAAACTATCAAGTCGGCAAGATCGGTTATCATCACAGCGTCAGGGAAGGGACGACTCTACATCACATATTCGAACTAGTCGATACCGATCAGACATTGTGGTTCAGGCTTAACTTAGACACGTCAAATCTGCATTGGAAGCTAGAAACAATTAGCGACGGACTGCCGGAGTAGAAGATGGCCATAGAATTTGACCTTAACTATAACCAGCCCCTCATCATGCATGTCGATTTAAACTCATGTTTTGCCATGCTTGAACAACAGGCTAATCCGCTGCTGCGCAACCGGCCGGTCGGCGTAGCAGCTTACAATACACCCAAAGGTATTATCTTAGCCGCCAGCTATGACGCAAAAGCCAAAGGTATTAAGGTCGGTGTTAGTGTCAGAGAAGCCCGACTGATATGTCCAGGCATAGTCATCATGACCCCTGATCCAGATAAGTACTTCGACGCCCACCGCCGATTTAGACACGTCCTGGAACGCTATACCAGCGATATTACCCCCAAAAGCGTCGATGAATTCGTGATAGATTTTTCCGGTTCGCCGGCTATAAGGGAAGGCTTGGAACTAACAGAAGTCGGACAACGTATCAAACAAGACATAAAAGACAGCTTGGGCGAATACGTCACAGTGAATGTCGGCATCGGACCGAATCGCTTCCTCGCCAAGCTGGCCGCCGGACTGCATAAACCCGACGGCATGGACATGATTAACGCCGTCAATCTAAGGGATATATATGCCCGACTAGAGCTAATGGATTTACCCGGCATTAACCGTCGCTATAACGCCCGCCTCAACCTAGCTGGCATCTATACGCCACTAGACTTCCTTGATGCACCGCTTAACAAACTGAAGGGCGAGGTTTTTAGGAGTATTAACGGCTTCTATTGGTACTTAAGGCTGCGCGGGCACGAGATTGATGCCGTTAAATTTGGCCGCAAAAGCTTCGGTCAACAGTATGCCATCAGCCAAAAAACCACCGACCGTAACGAACTATCTAAATTGTTAATGAAATTATGTGAAAAGGCCGGTCGCCGTTTACGGCACGACGACTATCAGGCGCAAGGCGTCTATTTCTGGCTAACCTATGAAAACCGCGCTTATTGGGCCAAGCGCCGGACATTACCGGTCGCCGTTTACTCCACTCAGGATATATTCCGTCAGGCTTACCGCCTGCTAGTCGAAGCCCCTATGCCGGCCCGAGCCACCAATATAGGCGTGACCGTCTTTGGCCTAACCCCCATGAATCCAAAACAGCTCGGCTTGTTCGATGACACCAGACTAGATACCCACTCGCTCGCACTAGCCTCAGACATGGTCAATGACCGCTACGGCGAATTCACCCTTGTACCAGCCTTAATGGCCAACATGCAAGATGTCATCGTTAAAAGAGTGGCCTTCGGCCAACTGGATGCCCGATGATTATGCGCTCCGGCTCCAGATCAATAGTCAGCGGATCGGGGTCCTTAGGAAACTCAACCGGCGGCCAGTTTACATTCTCAGCTATTGCGACCGGTTTACAAACATGCGTCATACTATCCCCCAATAAGGCTAAATCTAAAATATGGCTGCTTCCATGGACACCACATAAAGCCCATCAAAGCAGGCTAGTTATTGTAAACAGATTGGGGTCTTAGGGGTCTGTAAACCTTATTACTCAGGCAAAGATTGCCCTATGACCTAGAGGAACACAACATTAACTGTTAAGCTATATATATTGCTATAGGAGGTAAGTTAATGAAAACACGCAAATTAGGCGCACTGGAAGTCAGTACTATCGGGTTGGGCTGCATGGGCATGAGTGACTTTTATGGCCAAGCCGATGAAGCCGAAACCATTAAAACCATCCATTATGCCTTGGATCACGGAATTAATTTTCTGGATACGGCGGATATGTACGGACCGTTTACTAACGAAAAACTGGTCGGCAAAGCTATCAAAGACCGCCGCGATCAAGTTGTTTTAGCAACCAAGTTCGGCAACGTCAGAAGTGAAGACGGTAAATTTTTAGGTATTAACGGTAAGCCGGAATACATCAAACAAGCGGTCGAAGCCAGCCTGCAAAGACTAGGCGTTGATTATATCGATTTGTATTACCAACATCGTGTAGATAACGACACCCCTATCGAGGAAACCGTGACGGCTATGGCCGCATTAGTCAAAGAGGGGAAAGTACGCTATTTGGGACTAAGTGAAGCAGCTCCAGCAACTATTCGGCGGGCCGCTAAAATCCACCCTATTACCGCCCTACAAACTGAATACAGCCTTTGGTCGCGCGATCCTGAGGAAGAGACATTTGCAACCCTTCGAGAGCTTAATACCGGCTTCGTAGCCTATAGTCCACTTGGTCGCGGCTTTTTAACCGGACGTTTTAAATCCCCCGAAGATATTCCTGAAAATGACTTCAGACGTTTTCACCCGCGTTTTCAGGGCGATAATTTCTATGCCAATCTTAAACTGGTTGACATCGTTAAAGCGATAGCTTTGGAAAAAGGCGTCAAACCCGGTCAGATAGCTTTAGCTTGGGTACTGCATCAGGGTCAGGATATTGTTCCGATTCCAGGTACGACCCGTGTCGACCATTTGATGGAAAATATCGCCGCTGTTGACATCAACCTCAGCTCCGATGAGCTCAAGCGGCTCGCTACCGCTGCACCAATCGGCGCTACGGCCGGGCAGCGCTACGGCGACATGTCAAGCGTCAATCGCTAAAAACCATTTGTATTAATATGTAGGGTTGAGTTATAAATAGAGGCTTATGAATAAAACACGTGATTACGAAGAATTAAAACCTAAAATCGTTTTGGGCGTCGCTGCCCATCCTGACGACCTGGATTTCAGCTCTTCGGCGACAATGGCCAAATTCGCTTCTGAAGGTGCTAAGGTCTATTACTTGCTTTTAACTGACGGTAGCAAAGGTTCGGACGACCGCTCAATTTCTTCGACCGATCTAATTGCCATTCGTCACGAGGAACAACGTCTGGCCCTAAAAGTCCTTGGTGGCCAAGAAGTCACTTTCTTGGATTATCCAGACGCCTATCTGGAAGTAACTATGGAGCTCAAAAAACAGATCGCAGCCGAAATAAGAAAGCGCAAGCCTGACGTCGTCGTAACAATGGACCCGACCTTGGTCTACTCAATCGAACGGGGTTTTATCAACCACTCCGATCACCGGGCGGCCGGACAGGCTACGATTGACGCTGTTTTCCCAATCGCCCGCGACTATCTGACTTTTCCGGAATTATACGAACAGGGCCTCGAACCCCATAAAGTCAAGACTCTTCTTTTAACCAACTTTGACAATCCGACGTATTTTATTGACGTTAGTCAAACTATGGACAAGAAATTTGCAGCCTTAAAGGAACATGCCAGCCAGATCAAAGACATGAGCATGGTCCAGGAGCGCTTTACTACCATGGCTAAGAAACTGGGCGAGCAAGCCGGCTACACTTACGCCGAAGGTTTCGTTCGTTTAGATTTACCACTTTAAGCTTGCATTTGTATAATATTTATGCAAAGATGGTGCCACTCTAGAAGAAGCTGCTAGTGAATCTTTTTAGAGAATTTCTAGGATAACTATTAACATAATGATTTCGGTAATTGAGGTGCAGCTAAGCGGCCAACGGTACGACTTACCTCAGAGCGAAGGAAGAGGTAAGTAAGTTAGTTATGGCAAATAAACTATTTGTCGGATCCCTGGCTTGGACGGCTACAGATGACGACCTAGCAAATTTTTTCGGCGCAGCAGGTAATGTGCTGTCCGCTAAGGTCATCGTTGACCGCGAAACCAACCGCAGCAAAGGCTTTGGTTTCGTAGAAATGAGTTCCGACGAGGAAGCCAAAACTGCTATCGACACACTGAACGGCAAGGACCTAAACGGCCGCGCAGTAACAGTTAGCGAAGCTCGGCCACAAGCGCCGCGCGACTAATCGGATTTAGTCCAATTAGATAAACGACCCGAAACACTCGGGTCGTTTTTAATTAGCTTAATTCTCAGCAATCACGCTATAGTAATATTAGCCTATGCAAATATACAAAGTCGGCATTCCAAGTATCGCGATCGCTCCGCTGGTTAGCCAGTTAAAAAGTTCGCTGTTTGTCGGCCCGACTTTATGGATAGTCTCAGGCGGTAGCAACATACCCCTTTCAGTCGAAGCCATGAAACGGATTGATTACGATCTGTCAGCCAATTTAACACTTGCCCTGGCCGATGAACGCTATGGCACATATGGGCATCCTGATTCTAATTGGACTCAGCTTAACAGTGCCGGTTTTGACCCGAAACGCGCCAAGACCATAGAAATTTTAAGCACGGATAATCCAAGCTTAGAAGAGACAGTGAAAAAATATGCCAACGCCATAAGTATGGCTTTTTACGAAAACGAGCACAGAATTGGCCAGTTCGGCATGGGTGCCGATGGGCACATTGCCGGCATCTTACCGCACTCGCCAGCCAGCCTCGAAACCAGCGAACTGGTAATTGGTTACCAAAGTCAGCCCTTCACGCGCGTTACCTTAACGTTCGAAGCTATTCGGCACCTCAATATTGCTTTTCTGATTGCCGGAGGGGTCGACAAACATGATCAGCTAATCAAGCTGACGTCGGGAGGTGACGTGCCATTAGACGAACAGCCGGCCCAAATCATCAAACAAATTACTGATACTTATGTATATAATGACCAAATAGAAGGAGGGAACTAATGAAAATAGCAATACATGGACTAGGACGCATGGGTATGCAAATAGCCCATAAACTGGTCGATGACCATCATGAGGTAATCGCCCATAACCGCTCAATAGAAAAGGTTGACCAAGCCGTCGGCTTTGGCGCCATCCGCGCGGAAACCAAAGAAATGGTCGTTAAGGAATTTAACGGCGAACCGGTAGTTATCTGGATTATGCTTCCGGCCGATATTGTAGACCAACAAATCGACGAATGGTTTCAGGTCCTACCAGCCGGCAGCATTATTATCGATGGCGGCAACTCGGACTACCGTTTGACACAACAACTATCCGCCCGGGTGGAAGAACACGGCTTTAAACTTGTTGATGTTGGTACCAGTGGTGGTGTTTGGGGCTACCGTAACGGTTTCTCCATGATGTCCGGCGCTAACGATCGCACAGCCTTTGAAACCATCGAACCGGCCCTGAAAACTCTAGCTCAACCAGAAGGCGGCTATGCTTACTTTGGCCCTAGCGGTAGCGGACATTTTGTCAAGATGGTACATAATGCCATCGAATACGGCATGATGGAAAGCCTGGCTGAGGGCTATCATATTCTTAAGGATGGGCCTTACGACAATCTAGATTTGACGGCGGCCGGTGAAGTTTGGCAGCACCATAGCGTCATAACTTCTTGGCTAAACGAATTATGCCGTGATGCCCTCAAGGAAAATCCTACGCTTGAAGGCATTAACGGCTACGTTGCCGAAAACGGCGAAGCCCGCTGGACGCTCGAGACCGCCAAGCAAATGAATATACCAATGCCGGCCATCCAATCGGCCATGGATGTCAGGCTGGCGTCCCAGAATGGTGAAGTCAGCTTTGCTACCCAACTTTTAGCAGCGATGCGTAACAAATTCGGCGGTCATGCCCTGAATAAGAACGACTAGATAAGACCAATGAGCGATACGCCCACCCTGCAACCAACTATCTTAGTTATCTTCGGCATCACCGGTGACCTGTCGCGTCGTAAAGTCCTACCGGCTCTACATAACCTTTGCCGTGATGGTCTGATTCCCGAAGGCACTAAAATTATTGGCATTAGTCGCCGTGAAGTATCCCACGAAGAAATCATGGGGATCATTCAGGACAGCTTGACCAACAATCCGAGCGGTGCAGATCAAGAGGCACTTAACCGACTGGCCGCCTGGACCAGCATGTTTAAGCTAGATCCGACCAACGACGACGATTATGTAGCCCTGAAATCGCACTTGAATCAGCTCGAAACAAATACTGGCAACTGTCTTGACCGACTGTTTTACTTGTCTATTCCGCCGCAGGTTTACGCCCCAATCATAGATAAGCTAGGGCAACACGGGCTGAACCAAGGCTGTGACCACCAAGAGGCACAAGCCAGAATCATGATCGAAAAGCCATTCGGCTATGATGTTACCACTGCAGAGAAACTGATCACCGACACCAATCGGGTATTTCGCGAAGACCAGATATTTAGAATCGACCACTATCTGGCCAAGGAAACGGCTCAGAACATTTTAAAGTTCCGCCGCCACAACCCCGTTTTTTCCAAACAGTGGAACTCAAGCCACATTAAACAAATCCATGTTATCGCCAAAGAAAAAATCGGCATAGAAAACCGGGTTGTATTTTATGAAAGTGTTGGTGCTATGCGCGATTTGGTACAAAGCCACCTGATGCAATTACTGGCATTAACAGCCATGGATATGCCAGAACATCTGACAAGCGACGAAGTTCACGCTAGTAAACACCGCTTTCTTGACTCCCTAATCCCACCGAGCGGCGACATCGCCAAACAGGTTATCCGCGGCCAATATGACAGCTACAAACAAGAGGTTAACAATCCTGACAGCAACACCGAAACATTCGTGTCGCTTGTCTTGAAAAGCAGCGACCCAAACTGGCACGACACCGAGTTCAAAATGACAACCGGCAAATCCCTCGACGAAAAACTAACACAGATAATAGTCTCTTTCGGCGAAGGAGATACTAACGCATTAACTTTCCGTATTCAACCCGATGAAGGTATAGATGTTAATCTATTAATCGAGGAACCGGGCTACACCAATGCCCTGCAAGAAGTAAAAATGAACTTCAGCTACAGTCAGTATTTTGACACTTCTGAACACGATGCTTACGAACGAGTATTAGTTGACGGCATGCGGGGCGATCATTTGTTATTCGCCACAAGAAGCGAAGTTTTAGCCGCCTGGCAATTATTGCAACCAGTTTTCGACTATTGGCACAACCAAAGCCAGGATCTAGTCATTTATCCGAACAACAGCCAGGGGCCATCGACGGCAAGCCTTAGCCTGGGTTACAATATTTAAGTTAATTGGTTTAACTTAAATAATGGGGTAAGAGCCTAATGATCGTAGATATTATTATTCTCATCTTGTTGTTTAGCGCTATCATGCGGGGCAGGGACATTGGCTTCGTTCAGCAAATTTTTTCAACCGTTGGTTTTATCGGTGGATTACTGCTTGGCGCTTACATCCTGCCATTGACTTTGCCGCTAGTGCATACAGCTTTATCCCGCTCAGTTGTTACACTATTGACCATCCTTGGCACCGCTATGATTACGCTCAGTCTGGGTGAATACCTTGGCATGCGCACCAAACACAAAGTTACCGCCCTTAAAGACCTCAACCACCTGGATAACATTTTGGGTTCCGTCGTCAGCTTGGTATCTGTTCTGCTTGGTATCTGGTTGGGTGTAGCTATCCTTAGAACGCTGCCATACATTTCTTTTCAGCAATATGTCAATAATTCCCGCATCATTGCCGCACTCGACAAGTATCTGCCTCCGGCCCCTAATATCATTGCCGACCTTAGTCATTTGGTTGACCCTAATGGTTTCCCGCGGGTTTTCATCGGTACCGAACCAGCACCAAAAACCAATGTAGCGCTACCACCATATAGTGTCATTGCAGCCGCAGTTAACCGTGACTCTCCTTCAGTTGTCAAAATAGTCGGCGAGGGCTGTGGGGGAATAGTCGAGGGCTCTGGCTTCGTCGTTAAGCAGGATATAGTCGCAACCAATGCCCACGTAGTTGCTGGTATAAGCCGACCTTATGTAGAAGATAGTAACGGCAATCATTTAGCAACGGTCATCTACTTCAATCCCAATCTGGATTTCGCGTTACTTAAAGTTTATGGATTGGCCGGCGGGCCACTCACCGTTTCGAATTCGGTAGCAGCCGACAATACAAACGGAGCAGTCATGGGCTACCCGGGTGGAGGAGGACTTAAAGCCGATCCGGGCGTGATCATGCAGCACTTCATGGCTACCGGAACCAATATTTATGATCAGGGTACGACCGACCGTAATATATATGAGCTGGCCGCTACGATCATACCGGGCAACTCTGGCGGACCCCTAATTGACACCTCTGGCACCGTTGTAGGCGTCGTGTTTGCCGAATCAACCCAATATAACGGCGTCGGCTACGCTTTGGTCAGCCAGCCACTAAATAGCATCATCAGTCACTACTCACAAAATTCAGCCGCCGTTAGTAGCGGTAACTGCACCAATCAATAGCAACCTAGAGATGTTTGCCATAGTAATACCAGAAATGGTGCAGCAGAAAAACAATTATAAGGACAAACCAGACCACCAATATATCCACGTGGTGGCGCCTTGCCCAAACATAACACTTCTGCAAGCCAAAACGCTTAAAGACCACGATTTTGTTGTCGAGCGCATACAGCCAACTATACCAAACCATAATAGTCGTTATGAAGTCAATGGTGAGACAATAGGGACAGAGAGCATGAATCGAATACACACTTTTTATAAGTAGGCCATAAGCTCCAATCAGGCCTAGGCTTATAACCGTCAGAAAAGACCGCCAGTATAGCTTATTGAACTTGGCACCGGCCAGCATACTGACGCCAACCGTTAATAAAACGGCAAAGGCGGCGATACCATAAAACGGATATGGCAACCCGAGGATCGTGTCACCCTTGCTGTTAATGACGCTGCCGCAACTAATGACCGGATTTAAGTTGCACGCCGGAATGTAACTGGCGTTATGAGCGATAGACAACGTATCATAAGACAGCGTTAACGATGCCACCAGACCAACTATACCGACCAGCGCAAGAATATATGGAAATACTTTGTTCAAGGTGTATTTAGTGTTCATTACTTTATATTCTAACCTATTTTGATAAAATCTTTTTCAAGTCTAATCGTTTCTAAGCGCTTCAATCGGCTCCTTACGGGCGGCTCTTATTGCCGGCACCGAACCAAAAATTATGCCGATCAAAACCGACACGGCCGCGGCCGCGGCAAATACCGGCCACTGCATAACCGGTGCTAAATTAGTTATGTCACGCACACCAAAAATTATAAGTACTGCCAGGATAATGCCAATTGCACAACCCATAATACTGACGGTCGTCGACTCAATTAAAAACTGCATCAATATCTGACGGTTACTCGCACCAATCGCCTTACGGATCCCGATTTCGTGCATTCTCTCAGTAACAGACACCAGCATGACATTCATGATACCGACACCGCCAACAAACAATGACACAATTGCTATGCCCAAGGTAAGTTCGGTCATCAGATTTAGTATGCTGGTCGAACTGCCAGCAACCTGACTAGGCAAAAGCACCGAAAAATCTGCCTGGCCGCCATGACTATTCAGGAGTACGGTCCGGATATTTTTAGCAACTACCGGCAATAGGGCAGCCCGCTTAACTTTAACAAGTATCTGGTAAACCGGATTATTGTATAGTGACATCTGGTCAGCCGCTCCCACCGGAATAAAAACGGCATTATTAAACAAAGTATCATTCGCGAACGGCGTGGTCACAAAACTATTCAATACGCCATCAACTACGAATTGTTGGTTGCGCCAGTTAAAGCTATAACCAAGCGGTATTGGGTTATTAAACAGCCCAATAGCTGCATTTGAACCTAAAACGGCACTGAAGACATTGGCGTCCTGATTGTTGAAAAACGTACCGTATGCCAATGTCTGATTAAGCACTTGCGGCAAGTTTTGGGTAGTGGCAAATACGACAGAGCGGTGCAACGTCTTATCTCCAGTCGGCAATCCCGACAAGACTTCAAGTGGCACACTCACTGCAACACCCGGCACTTTCGCAATCGCTTTGGCATCCTGATAGCTTAGTGTCGATACGAACGGGACACTAGTTAAACCAAGCCCAGTCGGATCCTGTGAGCCAGCTCCAACCGTGATAACATTTTTAGAGAATGCGTTTACCTGATTGGTAATCGAATTTTTGACACCCTGACTAATACTGACGATAACAATTGCACTGGTAACGCCGACAATAATACCGAACATGGTCAGTAAGCTACGCCAGCGGTTAGCCCGCATAGTTACAATGGCAGCCCGGATATGGCCAACGTTAATACTCATCGCGAACGTCCCCTCCTATTAAGACCGCCGTTTGAGCGACGCTTGGATTTGGCTTTCTTTTTAGGCGGCGCCTTGACTGGCTCGTAGTCTTTTTCCGGCACCAGATTCATCAGTAAAGATACACCCGCAAGATCATCTTCGACCGTCTTTTTGGTAATCTTATACATCATCTGTTTACGAGCCGCCTCGGCCACATCACCAACTGCCGTCTTCTCATCGTGGATG
>JAJYIP010000012.1 GCA_021790005.1 bacterium | reverse complement strand
AGCGGAATGGTGAACCTGACACCTGCCATATATAGGGAGTTGGTTAAAGAAATTAATAGATGGAATGAAATAATGCGTGGTGTTTATTTGTTTAAGCAAGCTTCAGCCTAGAAGAAGTTAAACATTAAATATATATTAAATAGTTTCCTCATTTTACTGTCGTTACTGTCGTAGCGTCGTTTATAGATATGTTTTTAACTCCTCATGCGTCAGTAGCGTCGGTATTGACAGTAGTTTTAGTGATTACCTATCGGCCTTTTGCTTAAAATCTTGATAAACTATGTATCAAAATTAAATACCCTGATTTTTCAGTTATATAGAATATACTATTGATATGAATCTATACCATTCTTCACCAATAAAGAATCTAAAAACAATTAAACCTCAAAGTACTTTAAGTAACAATAAATATATAGGTGACTTTGTCTTTGCAACTAAAGACAGAAAATTAAGCCTGATGTATATGCTGCCCAAAGGTTTTCCCGTATTAATGAACTCAAAATCTTCAAATCCTTATGTGGTTATTCGTGGTGAAGCTGAGGATGTAATTCAAAAAGATAAGGGAGGAGCTTTATACGTATTACCATCTGAAACCTTTCATGAAACACCTCAAAAAGAATTAAGCGAATTCGAAAAGGTCAGTAAGGATTCTGTCACCCCAATAGATGAAATAGACTATGCGAGTATAATAGATGCCCTAAATATGGAGAAAATTAGTATTTATTTTGTTAATGATACTGTTTTTAGTAATCTTATCGCTAATCCTCAACAAGACAATCTCGTAAAAAAATTAAAAAGATATTCGTTATGATTATTGATTAATTTTATCAACCAATCGGTCGGCTATCGCACTAGAAATAGGAAACCCTAAACTATCTTCTAACCACCGAAACTGTCCATTAGTATTGCATTCCAGGAATGTTATCTTACCATTACTGTCTTCGACTAAATCAAATGCACCATAAATTAGTCCCAAATGCCCCAAATAAGCCAAACATTTTTCTATTTCACTTGATGCCATCGACTCTTTTTTGAATGTAACGCCTCCATTAAGTTGGTGTTTTCTCCAATCATCTTTAGAGTCTTCGTCGGTGTAAATTGCCGCCTCAAAGACATCTTCTCCAACAATAGTAATTCGCCATTCTCTTTTTTTATCTAAATATTCTTGATAAATACCAGGGAAAGGATTGTGGCCATATAAGCCATCTCTTTGTTCTTTACTTAGTACTGTCGTATATAGAACATTAGCTTTAGTGTTATCATAGATTACGCCTTTGGACATTTTGATTATTATGGTTTCATCTTCAAAAACTTCACTGATAGATGACCATCTATTAGTAACTAATGTATTTGGAATGTTAAATCCTAATAATTTTGCTAATGACAGCTGGGCCAGTTTGGCTCTAGACCTGTCCATAGTTTCGGGGTGATTCAACCACGCATTATCTGGAATTTGTCGCCAAATCGACTCCTGCAATGAATCAATTTCTTTTTCTACACTTAAACTTCTAGCTTTATCGGCAATCTGAAGGTTAAAGATGTATGGATGCCTATACCAAGCAGATTTTAGTTTTTTAAGGTTATGGCTAGTTCCATTTTGGTAAATCTCAAAAGCTTCTGTAACATTAACACGAATATCGAATGCATCTAATCCTTGTGCAATCTTATCCGCATTGTATATCCATACATTATACCCACGAGAGTTTAAATTTTCCACCACAGGCCCATATGTAGGAGAATCAATACTAGTAGAAAAAATACCAATCTCGGACATATTCATTTATAAAATGAGTTATAAAAAGAATTAATTTCTAACGCTCGTCAGGTACTGTTTGACCATCACCAAGGTGAGTTACCGAATTTCTAATCTCCATAGGAACAACAGCTTCAATGTTTGTAGCTTCAGTCTCTGCATCCTGCGCTAATTTTTCAAAAACAGTCATGCCAAGAGTTTGTACTGTTTCCTCACTAATACTATCGATACCAATTTGCTCTCTTGAAAGTGTTTCTAAGCTCATTTACTTACTCCTTATTACAACACTAATTTTAACAGATGGTTTCTCCTGACTTTCGCGGTTTAGTGACCACTAACTGAGCAGTCGTAAAACTTCTTTTGCTGCAGGAGAGATTCTGGCTTTTCCGGGGTATTCTTTTCCGGCAATACTGACAACGCCGGAACGTATAGGCTTAAGTAATGCTACAAATCGTTTTAGGCTTAAACCAGTAGTGCTTTCAATCCTCCTTTGTATAGCTAAAGCTGCCATAACAACAGTCAGATGAGCTTCAATGGCCTCTCGCTTATGGTGGAAGATAGGCCTAGCTTTTAAATCACTCTTACTCATTCGGAAGGATTGCTCAACATGCCATAGCTGGTGGTAGTAGGCTATGACACGGAGGTTACTCACTTCACTTACCGGCAGATTGGTCACATAGCCCTTAATACCAACCAAGGACTTAGCCTTGGCAATTAAGGCTTGGTTTAATTGTTTGTTCTTGGTAGTGACACTCAGGAACTTAGCTCGTTTAGTACTAGCTGTCCCATCAATAATCTTCTCGGCTTTCTCAATTTGTTTTTCTATGTTGCGCTGGTCTAGGGCTGCTCTCTTTTCTCTGTATTGGTAGATAATACGCTGACCTTCAATGGCTGTTTTGCTAGTGATGATTTGGTTGTCACTCAGTTCTTTAGTTTTCTGGTACTCAGCTATGTCATAGGGGATCTTATTCATCCTAGATCCAACAATATATGTGTAGCCTGCAGCATTAAGTGCCTCTAGGTTATTGGCGCTTAACATGCCGGCATCAGCTACCACAGTTATGCCAACTAACCCATGTCTTTGCTTGAATTGTTCAACAACCGGCAGGATAGTTTTTGTCTCAGCCTTATTGCCCTCAAAGCTATGTAGTTCTAATGGAAAGCCGTTCTGGTCAACAAGCAATCCGACAATGATCTGGGGCTCTAGTCTTCGTTCTTTGCTCATACCAGGTATGCGGTAGTCATCTTCCTTTTGGACTTCAAAATACAGTGTAGTGACGTCATAAAGCACTAGAGTAATACCCGCTCCTTGGCTGGCCTGAGCAAAACAGAGCTTGGCTAGCTTATCCCGGTAGTTATGCTTAATTACTTTGGCCAAACAGCGCTGTACTTGATCTTTGTTGGGGCCATTAATTCCCATGTCGGCCAATACGCGTACGCTGTCTAGTTTTGAAGTTGGTTCGACTAAGCGGGCTAGACACAACTGCTGAAACGGCTGATCTTTAAGAGAGTCGAAACCAAGCTGGAGATATTGTTTCTCCAACGTGTCATAAAGTAACTGAGAAACAGCTCTTTCAATAATGATTTCAGCCGGTGCTACCAATCCATCGCTTGAGTTAGTAAACAGTGACTGCTGAGGTTCCGACAAGCGTTGCCGCGCCAGAGACATTAGTAGTGTCAGCTGTTGTTCATCATGAGTGCTGCCTATATGTGAAAGCGAGACAATGTGACCGTACTCTTTACGGACGATTTGTACTGCAGTAGCCCCAGAAGCAGTTTTTACTTTCCGAATAAAATGTCCCATCGTAAGGACAGTATACGGTCAATCCATGCAGTTAGTTACCAAAAAGTGAAACACTAACTTCTCTCGGGTATACAAAAAACAGTCTAACCGCGAAAGTCAGGTATTACAACACTAATTTTAACAGATGGTTTCTTTCGTGCAAGTAAAGACTATTTTCATTTAATGATATTTTAATGATTACAACCTTGCTCTGGAACTAAACTTTAACTCCTATTAAGGATATCCGTAATATAAAATTGCAACAGGTGCGCCGATTATTGGTATCTGAAATATTTAGAAACAAACATTACCAAACTGTTATTATTTGAGCTAATGAACTTGAAATGACTGTAAATTACTTAGATAGCAACTTTAACCTAGACAAATTCTATTATGGTGATCCCAAGGGGAATCGAACCCCTATTGCCGGGATGAAAACCCGGTGTCCTAACCGCTAGACGATGGGACCTGAATATCCGGCATATATTAACATAACAGATGAGAAATTAAAATCCCCAAGTGTTAGACCTGGGGATTATGAGTTCTAGAGCGGTCAGTCATTAGCTCTTTATCAAAACTTAGTCTTATTTATATCACAGATGACTTACATTTACTAGTGTTTATCCACAGTTGGTTTTTAACCATCCTTTTCATTACGGTTTTTAGTATAAAATGAACGGATTTTAGAAGAACGTATTAGTGCTTCATTTTTTTAATTGTATATTAGCTACAAAGAACTCTATTGCTTAGTCGCGATTGTATTTTCGAATCATGAAGTAACGATGCGCCAAAGCTCCACCAACCGTAAAGACCAAAAATGCAATCAATATTCCGCTCGTGCCGGGACCAGTATTGACCAACTGTTTTGGCAGTGTTGGAGTTGGAGTTGGAGTTGGCGTTGGAGTTGGGGTTGGGGTTGGGGTTGGAGTTGGGGTTGGAGTTGGGGTTGGAGTTGGGGTTGGAGTTGGGGTTGGGGTTGGAGTTGGGGTTGGAGTTACGCTTGAAACTTGTACTTGATATACAACAACAATACGATAATTCCAGCATCCCCACATGTCACCGCTACCTAAAATAGGGCTACCGAGTTTCAGGGGTGAATTGATTGTGGTATTGGGAAGGTTAAGCCAATTCGATCCGTATGGATTGCTAAAAATGTGCATACTACCCGGAACAAGACTTAGAGTGACGTTGTCGTTGCCGCAACTAAGATCCACGCTATCGTTGACCGGCGTAGCGTTGTTGGCAGTCACAGTATCTGCAAATGTAAAATTAGTGCTCGTTGTATTGACCGGAGCGGTCATAGTACTAACCACATCATGAGCAACTGCGGAACCGGTACCATTATTATTGTCTTGGGTATATGCATCATTATGCAGATAATTCCATACGTCATATTTAGTGCCGTTAGAACATTGCGAAGTTAACTTACTAACGGTATACGCGGGGTTATTTGTGTTATTCGTATCGTCACCATTTACGTTCTGGCGAATACGTACAAAGTCTGATTCACTACCGATACCCTCAGGAACGCCACAAATATTATTAAAAACAGGCGTTGGTGAGGTGGTAAATCCGTTCTGATTATAAACAAAGCAAGCAGCGTAAGCATTGCCACCGCCACCGATCGTAAGCATTGCCAAACTCAATATAAAGACAGCTGTTCCAGATATTAATTTACGTGTAAATTTCATTATTTAACTCCTTATATAGTGCTCTACTGGGCCAAGGTATTAATAGTCCCTAGATTATTCGAATCGCTCGATCCGCCGGCATTAAAAGGGTCGGATTGACCAGTACCGCCAGCATTGTTTGCAGTAGACCCGGAATCACCCGACTTAAGAATCGTGGTGGTGGTTGTAGGCGGAATAGTGGTGGTGGTAGGCGGTACCGTCTCCGGTGGAGTTGTAGTGGTTGGAGGTATCGTTTCGGGAGGCGAAGTAGGTGTCGGTGCCCCTGGCGTTTCAGTCGTTGCCGTTGGAACATTACCACCCTGAGAAGGACCCTTGCCCGGAGCTGGTAATGGTGACGGGGATGATTGTTCTCCGCCTTTAGATGCACCTACGCCGGTGATATTGTTCTGGGTAGGCTCTGACTTACTACCGCCGGCATTCTTACCAACACCAGGAAAGTTACCAGTGGAGGTATTGGCACTTGCACCGCCCACAGGCACGGCTTTTGGAGAAACCTTGTTTCCCGCTGAACCCGTCTTGTGAATTTCGTTATTGACTCCTCCTGATGACAATGCTGATTCTTTGACGTATACTTGACCATTTATCGTTACCAGCTCTGCTGGAAAGCCAGATATACCAAGCTCGGCAGCATTAAATGGAGTCGAAAATTCAACGCCTGCCATAGGGGTACTGCTAGACCAAACAACCTGAACCGGGTCCACTCCAGTTATTTCTCCACGATTATTAGTAATCGCCTTCAACCAAAGCAATCTATCTCCCTTAACGGCAAAATTATTAGTATAGTTCTCAGTTTCTCCCATTACTCTAGACAGTTCTATGCAATAACCAGCCGCAGTCTTGTTTGGCTTGCTGGTATCGGATTGAATCTGATTGTAATCTTGATAAAAATTTGCCTTGTAATCGGGCTGGGTTACTACTCCGTTGACACTGGAAGCCTGATCACCAATAACAGCTTGTTCAATCGCTAGACTGGCCGAAACAGCATTGCCACTCATAGGCCCCTTATTGAACCACGAGATCTCTACGTTACCAGCTGTTTGTGAATTATTGGCGTCATACGGCGGGAAAAATGCATACTGTTTGAAATTTGCCGGTTTTCTATTAGTAAGGGTCTTTATGTCACAATTAGCACCGTTAGATTTGGTAGTATTAGATTTACCGTTTGGTATACGTGAGCTTGAAGCTGTTCCGCAAGACGCCAAGGCTAATGCTCCGACCGAAACAACAGCAGCTGCTTTGTGGTATAGCCTTGATTCTTTGAAACCCCTAAAAGATTCCTTAAAATTAATTAAACGGTTATTTATAAAATCAAAGATAGACTTTACATTGTTAAGTCCAACCTCTGTACTTATGGATGTGAATAAACTTTCACTCGTAACGGACTCAAGCGCTTCAGTCGGATCGGGGCTAGTATATATTTTCCTGAGTTGATCATACAAGGAAATGCTTACAGGTTTTTCTATCTCGGGGTTTTTAGCTATAGAACTTGTGTACTTCCTAGCCAAAAAACTACCCTGACTGTCGTCAAGGATATCTTCGCGAGAGATGTCTTCATGTAAACCCGTAGTAACAAATGAGTTTTCGTCAGGATTAACATCTGTGAAGCCACTTCTTTCCCTAAATCGTTTTAAGAATAGAGGTTCATCACCTATGGGCTGCTCGTGATTACCAATTCCTTCCAAGACCTTCTCCTTGTGTTGCATTATTTATTCGCGCATAAATAACACTAGTTATGTTCTGAAAACTACACCTTCTGCATGTAAAATTGCCCACCAAACTTACTTTTAACACTTTACCATAGTATGTTTTTTATGTCAAGTTGTTAAAGTGTTATGTTAGCCCAAATTTAAAAGTGGAGTACCCTTCTCTATAGATACCCCAGAACACAAAATCAAAACTGGAGTGGAGTTCAGACAATTTTAAAAGTGGAGCTTTAAGCTGTTTTTAGTTATTCTTTTCTCCGTAAGGGAGAGGAGTATATGAAACAATTACATAAACAATTTAGCGATGAAGAGATAAAACAATACTTTAAGTGGTATGAGGATAGGGTGATGACTAAGTCTGAAGTGCTAGCCTTGCTAGGAATTAAAGACAGTAGGTTCTATGCTTTGTTAGCTAAGTATAGGAATAAGCCAAAAGAGTTTAGCGTGGCATATAACCGGGTTAAGGCTACTCGTAACCTATCGCCAAAAGTAGTTAAACAAATACGCCGCGAACTAGAGACCGAAAGAGGTTTCGTAACTAACCCCAATATGCCAATAATGTTCTACAACTATTCGGCAATACGTGACGCCGTTGAAGAAGAGACTGGCTATAGCCTATCCGCTCAAACAGTAATTAACTATGCCAAGAGGTGGGGGTATTATCTTGAGAGGCCCAAAAGAAAAGCTCACACTAGAGAAGTGTTAACAGACTCCGTTGGCATGCTGTTGCAGCATGATGCTTCGGTTCATCAATGGAGTCCATATGTTTTTAGGCCAGACGGTAAACCGCTTAAGTGGTCACTAATCACCACACTAGATGACCATAGCCGTAAGATGCTTTATGCAGATTTGTATGAACATGAGTCAGCCTGGGCACATATACAATCGCTTGAATCTGTAATACTGAATCATGGTGTTGGTATCCAGTATTACTCAGATAACCACGCTATCTTCAGATATGTAGTTAATAGAGATGGCTTGAGCGCAGCTAACTACCGCAATATACTTGGCACTGACGACATAGCGCCACAGTGGAAACAATGCGTTGAAGCAACCGGCATGAAAGTAACTTATGCGCTAAGCCCTGAAGCCAAAGGCAAGATTGAGCGTCCGTACAGATGGCTACAGGATCGCATAGTTAGAAGATCGGCTCGTGAGCATGCTAGGACACTGGAAGACGTAAAACATATACTCTATCAGGAGGTGGACAGATACAATAACAGAGCGGTACATAGTACTACTGGTGAGATACCGAACGTTAGATTTATGAACGCAATCAATGACGGCAGAACAGTATTTAAGTCATTAGACATTACTAAAACTAAACCACCCGTTACTTCTACTAAAGATTTATTCTGCCTTAGAACCGAGCGCAGGGTTAATGGCTATGGGAAGATATCTTTAAACAGTATGCAGATAAGCGTTCCAGGCAATCTGCCCGATGGGACACCAGTAACTCTGCACATTATCCCAAACCCAATAACAACCGAAGTAAGATTTCTTAGAAACGATGTAGTACTAGGTTACCAGCAGATACAAACACCAAAACAACTCCAGTTTTAAATTTGTATTGCTACTGTTTTAAAGTTGGGTTCACAGTTGTTAAAGTGTTATCTAGGCGTTTAAGGCGCTTTTCGTAGCAACGGCAATGCTTCTATCGGCGGACTGAACATTAAAACCATACTTAGAATCAATATTCCTACCACCATACAAAACCTCAGCTAAAGCCAAACCCATACCGCCAATTCTGCTCACTCTTTCTTGATGCCAAAAGGCTAGTTTTGCGTTCCAAGCTTCAACTTGTCTACGATTATTAGTATCCACGTAGGGGTATTCGGGATGGCCGGTAGCATATAAACCGATACCGGGTACCAATTTACGATCGAATTGATGGTCAATTTTAATACCAACGGCCCCCTCACTTACCTTGGTAGCAGGTATACCGTGATTCATTGAACCGATTATGAAAGACGGCCTTTCTATATTTATATAATTTTTAGAGTATTTTTTTGGAGCAATCAATTCAGGACGCATACTAACTAACCAGTCTTTAGGCCAGCGATCAACATCGCCAATAACCTTCAACTGGAAGTGATCACCGATTCCCGACTGTAGATTAACGAGCGCTTCGGCTATTTTAAAGGCCGTTGCGTCTTTTGAAGCAGTTATCCAATCTAATTGATTTCTATCTTCATGATCCAAGAGCAAGATAATATCCATGAATATCGGGCTAAGTTGTCTTTTGTATGTAACTTGCGGCTCGTTTAGATATGCCTCTCTAGCCGACAATGGATTAGGTAAAACATATCGGTGCTCTCTGGGGTCATACCTTCTTTCATATTCGTTTCTACCGTAAGCAGATGGCACAACCTCATGTCCAGCATGACCTCCAAAAGGCAATACCGAGTTAGCTCTAATGTGACTTAGAACTTCTGCTGTATTTGGTAAATCGGGTATTCGTCCCATGTCAGTAGCACCTTCTAATTACCTAGGTGGATCTAAGGATATCCTGAATTTTATCCGAAGCTTCCCGCTTGATAGCTTCATTAGAATTTGGATATGATGCTTTAGTGATTGCAGTGATCAAATCCGGTGCGCTTTTAATATCACGCCACTGTGCGCCAATTCTTGAACCAAGATAAAACTTAATAGCCATTTCAAGGTCTATACGCGGATCGACAGAGATTTCATTGCGCATCAAAGTCATTATCCTTGCAACTTTGCCAACTTGAGCTATGACTCGACTTCCCTCGGCTGAATGGGGTAACACTCTGACTAGCTGATCCTTAGCATCAGATATCCATTGAACCGCTGTGTTTTTTGTTGCTTCACTAGTAGCCACCCTGCTTACACCATTGCGCACAATTGCCAGCTCTTTTTCTGTTATGATCGGCTTCATTTTAGAAACATCCGGCATATTCTGCTCAAATATGTGCACCTGATGCTTTTGGGATATTTCATTGCCGACTATAACCCCTACTGGGTACCTTGAAACCATGGCTGAACTGAGTTGCAAAGAAGACTCCCTTGATTCACCCGGGTTCATAGTTGCCACAATATAGATTAAATCTTCCAAGCTAACATGACCGGCAGTAGTATTGATAGTTTTATTTTCAATCAATCTAAGCAGTGAGTTTAGTACATAGGGGTTCATCCTGGTGATTTCATCAATAACTAAGCCTTTGGTTTCCGGCTTAATCAATCCGTCTATTTCAACGACACTTGTTTCGACCCATGTTTTGCTTGAAGACTCTGCATCAGTTTGACTATGTATTTTTTGAGATGTAAGCTTCCCGCCAACAACCTGATCTTCAGTCATTGTCATGCTAGAAGGTAAAAAGGCAACGTCTTCTTCTTTTATACCTTCTATCAATTTATAGGCATTAAAAGCCATTTCGGATTTGCCTCCGCCGGGAACACCGGCAGCCAAGACAGCAAATTGACCAACCATGGACGCCAAAATAGCCGTTTTGTATAACATTTCGTCATAGACAACATTGTCCAATTGCCTAATTCCTTCACTATAAAAATGTGATCCTAGGTAGGCTGCGTCACGAACTTCTTTCAATATCTCAGTCATAGTTTAGTACTCCTTATCTTTATGAATCTTCTCTACGTTTATATACCAATCCGGCTGTATTAATAGTCATTCCGATTAGACCCATCCAGGCCAAAGCATCCAATACCAAAAGAACATCATTAGGCTTTTCTTGAGAATACTTACTATTACTAAGTGTCGGAGATATAGTCGTAGCAATATCTTTGGCAACCTTAGCGGTATTGACGCTTGCGTTCCAATATTCACCGCCAGTCGCTTTAGCAATATCTTGAAGCTGTTGAGCGGTCGAATCATTCTGTTGACCTACATTGGCGATAAATATTTTAGTTTTAGAAGATTGTGCCGATTGGACTATATTGGTAGCGTTGCCGACCGAATTGTCGTCTGTCACTATCAAGACGGCGCTAGTCTCCTGTTTTGGGGCCGCAAACTCAGAAGATACTACTTTGACCGCATTAAGCGAAGCTTCTCTAATGGCAGGCGTGACCGCTTGAGCGACGGATACTTCTCCGGTTGGTGAATACCGGCCACTGCCCGCAACCCCTCCCGGCGTCAAAGGAGACCCAGTATACGAACCGCCTCGTGCCAAGATCGTATCAACTTTCATTGAATTTGCATTTATAAATGCACTGTTAACAATGGATATTTTGTTGTCGGTTCCGTCAAATTGAGTCTGGCCGGATCTATCCAAAACTTCAACCAACACTGGTTGATTGGGATTATTATTTTGAACTCGTTTACCTATAGCGAAGGGTAGTACACCAGCGGCACTAGCAGCTAAGGCGATTGACGATAGCGTGCGCAAAATTAACGATGCTGGAGCCCTGAAGTGGGTCTCTATATTATTATGATTTTTCAGTTCTTTTGCTGTTGCCGGCGGTTCCATAGGACCCCACGACTGTATGACAGACATATCTTTTATGGCAGCATATTTTGCCGCAACTTTGTCAAAAGCATAACCAGTGACGCCACCAGCAACTCCGTATATTTCCGGTAAATACTCACCAAAATGCATATATAATATATTATTACTTTCGTGCTATTTTGTCAACTTGGTTACATTGTTATCTAGTAGCGATTGGGGCCTGTTGGACGACGTTGTCCTCAGATACATAACTATCGACTGCCAGCTTAGCTTTTGGGAAACTGAATCCAAACGTACTGCCCTTGCCTTCTTCGGACTCAAATATAAGGGCACCACCTTCGCTGACTATAACTTTTTTAGCCATATACAAACCCAAGCCGGTACCGTCAGGTCGGGCCTTACGGGCATTGGCAGCACGATAGAACTTCATAAATAAATGCGGGCGCTCATTGCTCGGTACACCAATACCGTTATCTATAACTCTGCATTCTACGGACTGTTCGGTTTCGGTTAGAACCACATCGATTTTGCCACCTGCCGGAGTGTAATAAATAGCGTTGTCGACGAAATTCATGATTACTTGTCGGGTCTTAGTATCGTCGAGCATTAATACAGTTATTCCTTCTGGCTTATTGTAAGTCAGCGTTAGATGTCTTGAACTAGCCGTATCAATAAGTTGCCGGACTTCGTCTTCGATAATATCCGCGAGATTAACAGGTGCTCTTTCAATTACAAATTTACCGGTTTTAAGTCGGGACACATTCAGCAGATCGGCGATTAGATATACCATGCGCTGAGAACTGGTGAAGGCTTGATTGAGTAGCTGTCTTTGTAAGTCTGTAATGTTGCCCGCATCTCCATCAAGAACCAAGCTAATATTACCCTTAACGCTCGTGAGGGGCGTGCGTAATTGATGCGATGCCATACTAACAAAGTCGTCTTTTGCTTCATCTAGAGCTTTTAGTTTTTCGTTGGATCTCCTTAAACGCCTGGTGGCATATATAACTTTATATTGAAGAGTACGGTTAAAATTCTCTATCTCTTCAGTATGCAAGGCATTCTGTATAGCAACTACAAGTTCATTGGCAACAATTTCTAGAACCTTAATATCTTGACCGTTATACATATTGCCACTCTTTTTTGGGCCTAATATTAAATAACCGATACCCTCTTCGTTTAATGATGTTGCAAGTCTGGCAATTATTGCTATGTTCTTTAAGCGTAATATCCTTTGTAGTTCAAAATATTTATCTTCCAGTAAATCTGTAACTATTATTTTTCGCTTCATACTAGGAGTTACACTCCGTACATAGCTTATCTCTACTTCTTCAAAAACAGGATGATTCTTTGAACCAATAAGTCGACGTGGTCTTGTATCGTCTTCCTTTAATCCAAATAGGGAATACGTAGGCTTTAAATTTGCTTCAACTATATTATTGACCTTCTTTAATAGTGGGGTAAGTTCAAAATTTGAAACTATTATTTTAGTGAATTGATCTAGAAATATCTGTACATCATAAGCATCTCTATAAAAAAGCTTATTAGTTATGCGGTCGAAGAATTTTCGCAAAGTCTGGAATGAAAAAGCAATAATTATAGATATAGATGTATATAAAAGTTTTAATTCCAAACTACTAAAAGATATATTATCCGCTATCAAACCCACAAGAATAAATGATCCTATGAAAAAAATAAATCCTATTGATAATATAGATAACGAGTAGACTAACGAACGAGCAATGATGAGACGAATATCGAACATTTTGTGACGGACAATCGCATACGCCATACTAAACACCCAAAAAACCAAGAATAACGATCCTATACCTGATAAAGAATAATTACCGAAAAATGGCATAATAGCCGATGTGATTAAAGCTCCTGTACCCGATACAAGTAAAGTAAAGAATATAATCCCAACTTGCGATTTCTTCTCTAATGTTAATCTTTGATGCCCTTTAAATAATACCCAGACTATTCCGAGAAACATAATCAAAAGCAACAAAAAATATAAATATGCCAATATTCCGAAATTATTAACATAGATATTGTCTTTTAGAGTTACGCGCGTAACCATATAAGGCGTTAGCCCCATTATCAAAATAATAAAGAACAACACTTTTATCCAATACCATCTTTTAGTATTTACCGATCTACCGATCAGCGAAGCAATAAAGTTAAATATTAACAATATAGTTAATCCGCCAGCTACGAACGTTAAACGATTTGCCCATAATATTAAATGAGTATTAATATGTGTATCATTAGCAAAAAAATTTATTTCTAACCACAAAGCCATTAATAATGAAGCATAGCTAAAACGTCTATTTACAATATCGCTATGATTGCGCAATACAACCATGCCACCCATTATTGCAAGGATAACAGCGATAAGACTAATAACAACAAGCATTAGTACTATTATGTCACATCTACAATTTATCGATACTTAAACTTTTTTTATAAAAAGCTAGCTTATCTATAGCTTGAGCATATCTGTTATTTAATCATTACTGACTGACTTCATATTGCCAATAATCAGCATGGGGATTTCCTAAAAGATTTTTTATCCAAACATTCATACCGTGCCTATAATATGATTTTAAATCGAATGATATGGTTTTCGCAAATTGCGCCCCTACATCGATTACAAGTGCTCGCTTGAAATACACCGGTTTAGGTCGGTGGTTTTTTTGTTCAAAAATATTCCACAAAGCCTGTGTCGCGGTAGCACTTGCAGCAACAGACATTCCTGGTGATATTGATGGCATTACTCGTTTGCCTTCTGTTACTTCACGAAGGACTTTAAGGTCTACATAAGATGGAATGTACGGTGCCCACCTCTTTGCAGAAACTTTATGATCAGCTACCTCATCAATGGGCATATCAGTACTTAAGCCAAGCTGACTTTCTATAGTCTTTCCTTTAGGATGATAGGTAGTGACAACGCCAGCAAATCCAACATTCATTCCAGTGAGCACTGGAATATTTTTAACTCTCGCAGAGCGAGCAATCATTACTGCAATCTGATGTAACGTAAACTCACTTTCATCTATGACTAGGTCGGCTCCCTCCACAAATTCATCAACGTTTTCTTTGGTAACACCATCAGTATAAATTTTTAAATTTATGTCCGGATTAATTTCCCTTAGTTGTGCGCCGACAGCTAGAGCTTTATTTTCGCCAATAGTTTCGCTGGTACATGCATTTTGCCTATTAGTATTTTCTATTTCAAAAACATCAGGATCCGCCAATCTTAACTCGCCACTTCCATTTCCGACTCCCATTCTTGTTAATAGCTCTGCAATTTCACCGCCATCGCCTCCTACGCCTCCGACAGCAATAGTTACATTTTCAATACGTGCCTGTTCTTCACTATTAAAAATTCCTAAATTTCTTACAAAAGCCCTTTCGTTCACAACGTTCCTCCCACAAGCTCTTCTGGATAATATCCTGTTCCTGAATTTGAGCTTTCCTGTATAAAAAAATCTCGCAGGATATAATTTGAATGTAGATCAGTTGTTACAGAATCCAGTATCTCATAAGGATTAATGGCTATCGGATAAAGTTGCCTAACTCCACCAGGTTCATTTACAGACTGAGGCTCTTCCAGTTGTACTAATGGTAATCCAATTCTTTTTAATATTCTAAGAAGAGGTCTCTCGATCTCAAAGTAAGCAATTTCAATATCTTTTTCTGCACCGCAATGAGTCATCGCACGTATTACCGATAAACCAATTGTGTGCTGTACTAAATCATTCTCGTGTCGAGATATAAATCTTGAAACTTCCACCGCGCCAATCTTTGCGGGATTATGTTTAAATACATTGGTAAATTGATTTTCGATCGGAAGGGGTACTTCTATATTTTCCTTTAGTATCATCCTTCCATACCCAACAACCCTGGCCTTCATGTTAGATTGATGATTGATTGATAAATTTTCTATGACGGCAAATTGCTCTGAATGTTTGTCATACTCATCATATTCTCTACCGTAATCATCAATTTTTTCTTCATCAAGAAATCGCATTTGTTTAATATAGACATTGGCTCTGAACCTTCCGATAGCATCGTAGTAGAGTGGACTATTTTCTTTATTAACTTTTCCTATCCAATATTTAGAATCAGGATGTTTTTCAAAAATATCATATGGTGCCAAGGTATTAATATCTTCTGTTAGTGGCTCATTGATTGTCATTTGGTATCTCCAGGTTCATTTCATTATTCTTAGTTGGCTTAAAGGGAATGGTCGAGAAAGCTAGACTAGTTGCAGATATGCTAAATGCAAAGGGCCAACTATCTATCGGAAGCGTAGCTACTGCTCCAACAGCAATAGCTGCAGAAGTTCCTACTGCTCCAACAGCGCCCAAAACCCAACCTATACGATAAGTTGAGTTATCATTTAATTCATTTCTCACCTCGGAAAGTCGCTTTTTAACTGTTAACGGATTGCCAATTTTTTTTCCCGCAGAGCCCAACATAATTCCAGCTCCAAGCCATGCTAATCCTTCTGTGAACGGAAATATTGCATATTCAATATCAGCTTTTTGGACAATTTGATCTTTAATTTTTCCAATATTTTGTGGATTAGATAATAAAAAAGCTCCACTACCTGCGAACATAGCAAGTCCGATTATGTTCCTTTTCATTGACATCCAACGTTTTTTGTCAACGCCGTCTACCTTAGTATAATTTCTAATATCAATGCCTTCATTGCCATCTTTATGATGGACAATATTCGGCTCTTTGCCTGGATGATTTCTTTCTTTCATAGTGATCTTTGACGTTCTTTAACTATTTAAAGATAAAAAAACACCATCTTCTTGCGAAAATAGTGCTGTTATTGTCTGGTAATGAACACTTGCAATATACCATAGTTATTATAAAATGTCAAAAGTATGGCCAATACACAAACCAAAGTTGCCATAGTTGAAGATGATCAGTCTATAACGGACATCTATCGTTTCAAGCTGGAACACGAAGGGTTTGCTGTTGCCGTGGCTCATGATGGACAAGAGGGGCTAAAGGTTATCAAGGACTTTAATCCAGAACTAATTCTCCTAGACCTTAGGATGCCAGTAATGAGCGGGGATATCATGCTGGGTCACCTTCGGGCGACTGACTGGGGAAGCAACATCAAGGTCATCATACTCACAAACATCAGTAAAGACGAAGCTCCAACAGGGCTTCGTTTTTTAAATGTCGACCGATACATAGTCAAGGCTCATCACACACCAAACCAAGTCGTAGATGTAATCCGTGATGTATTAGGATAAAAATTGTAAAACTGAATTAAGAGGGATAGGATAATAGGTATGGCGACTAAAGTAGCAATCATAGAAGATGACCAGACTATTGCTCAGATGTACCGCTTTAAATTTGAGGCTGAAGGATACACCGTAGAGATCGCAGAAAATGGCAAACTTGGACTTGAACTGATTGAGGAAATGCGCCCTGACATTATTCTTTTAGATCTGATGATGCCTGAGATGACTGGCGATCAAGTACTGGAGGCAATGCGCAAAACGTCTTGGGGAAAAGATATTAAGGTTATTATCTTAACAAATATGGGCGAACAGGAAATACCCGATTCGGTAAAAATTCTTGGGGTAGCCGCCGTGATACTGAAAGCCAACATGACACCGCGACAAGTTTTTGAACTGGTTAAAAAACAGTTGTCTTAAATCGGGCTATGAGAATAGGTATTATAGGATACGGTCTGGAGGGGCGGGCCGCCTACGAGTACTGGAGTGACAAGGGAGAAATAACCATCTGCGACATCAACGAGGTGGATATTCCTGTTGGTGTAAGCTTACAAACCGGACCAGGTTATTTAGCAGACATTTCCAGATTTGACGTTATAGTCCGCTCACCGGGCGTTAGGCTGGAGGCCTTGATCGAGGCCGGTGGTAATAGAATCAAAAAAAAGCTGACCAGCAATACCAACGAATTTTTTAAAGTCTCACCCACCAAAAACATAGTTGGGGTTACTGGTACTAAGGGTAAAGGCACCACATCCGCCTTAATCGCCCAGATGCTGCAACAAGCTCAAAAAAAAGTTTATCTGGGAGGAAACATAGGCATTCCAGCTATATCTTTGTTAAGTAATAATATCCAGGCGGACGATTGGGTCGTTTTAGAAATGTCCAGCTTTCAATTGACCGATTTTCACTATGCTCCGCATATCGCCGTCTGTTTGATGGTGGTTCCCGAACACCTGGATTGGCATCGGGACATAGACGATTATTTTATGGCCAAAACCAATCTTTTCAGATACCAGACACCTGACGATTTCGCTATCTATTACGCCCGGAGCGACAATTCCCGACGTATCGCATCAACCGGCAAGAGTTGGAAAATTCCTTTTTACGATCGTCCGGGCGCAATTGTAACTGACGGCATTGTTAGTATTGCTGAAACGCCTATCTGTAACGTGGAAGATATCGGGTTAATCGGTAAACATAACCTACAGAATGTCTGTGCGGCAGTAACGGCCTGCTGGCAAATAGTCCGTGACCCGACGGCTATTAAGCAGGCTTTAGTAAGCTTTAAGGGGCTAGAACATAGACTGGAATTTGTCACCCAGCTAAATGGCGCAAAATATTATGATGACAGTTTTGCCACTACCCCAGAGTCCGCTATCGTTGCCATAGAATCCTTTCCAAATCCTAAAGTAATAATTTTGGGGGGGTCGGATAAAGGCGCCAGCTATGACGAGTTGGCTAGGGCCGTTCTAGCCAATAACGTCAGGTCAGTAGTGTTAATTGGCAATCAAGGACCGGCCATAGCCGAATCCCTTAAGCAAGCAGGTTATAGCAATATTCAATTGGGCGGAGCCAATATGACCGAGATAATAAACACAGTCAGACAAACGGCTCAATCCGGAGATGTAGTACTTTTATCTCCTGCGTGTGCCAGTTTCGATATGTTTGCCGACTACAAAGATCGAGGTAATCAGTTCAAGCAAGCTGTTCGAGAGTGTGCCGCAGCCGCCGAATAATCGCTTCTTCAGGTTGGATAACCTCGGCCTTACCATCGGCCCATTTACGTACATCCTCTTCAATCCAGTGATAATGCGTGCAGCCTAGCACAATAACATCTACACCTTTCAAAATCAGATCATCTACTGTTGATTTTATTTGCTTTCGGTCGATGCGGTCTCGCTCAATCAACTCAGCCCAATTTGAGCAATCCGGCTCAATGACTTTAATGCCGTCTGCGTAATCCTGCTTGAGCTGGGCATAGCGATTCGATGCCAACGTCGCCGGTGTGGCGCAAACCCCAATTACACCAGTTTTAGTCATATTGGCCGCCGGTTTAACCATAGGCTCAATCGCGACAAGCGGAACGGACAGCTTGGCCCTGAGATCAGAAATTAGAGTGGTAGAGAGGGTATTGCAGGCTATAACGATAACTTGGCAACCGCCTGCTTGCATACTGGTTAGTATTGGCAAAGCAAGCTTTAAAAGCTCTTGTTTGGTTTTAGTTCCATAAGGTACATGTTCCCTATCGTTAACGAACCTTATCTCGTGCTCTGGCATAGCCTTCTTGATCGCGTTAGCAACCGACAGGCCGCCAATTCCGGAATCAAAAACCCCTATTATCATAAATTTTTTTCAGTTCTCTTTTGTTCGGCAGCCCGAATGACATTGTCGAAAAGAGCGCAGATTGTCAAAGGCCCGACGCCACCTTTGCGGGGAGTAATGGTTATATCCTCACGGTTGAACAGATCCTCATCAACATCACCGACAGTCTTACCGTTTTCACTAGCCACTCCAGCATCAACCACAACTGCTCCGGACTTGACCATGTCCGAAGTCAATATGGCCGGTTGTCCAGTAGCAGTAATAATTATATCCGCTTCTTTTGTCACTGCGGCCACATCTTGAGTTGATCTATCGGCTACCGTTACATCTACGCCACTATCAAGCAACATTCTCTCTAAAGGCTTGCCGACAAGCTTTCCGCGGCCGACCAAAACGACCTTTTTACCCTGAAGATCAACATTAAAACCGGATAGCAGCCACAATATGGCCATTGATGTAGCCGGATCAAAATCGGCTTTATCGCCCAAAGCATCAACATCTTTATCCGGATCAACCAAATTAACTAGCTGATCAGTTTGTGACGGATCCTCTAAAGGCAATTGAATAATTATGCCGTGCACCAATGGGTTATTATTTAAATCGTTCAGTAGCTCAGCTACGTCCTTCTGATGAATCCTATAAACATCGACAGTTATCCCGATATCTGCCGCATAGGCCTGCTTTAAACGTACGTATAAATCTATAACCGGATTGTCAATTGTTTTAATAATGGCCAGTTTTGGTTGAATATGTGCGGCTTGAAACAGAGAGCGCACGTTATGAGCTTGGCGCTCTTTAATAAATCCGGCCAGTTCGCTACCCATTAATAATTTCATCGATTCATTTATTGTAGCAAAGGGATAAATACTTTTCCTAAAACCTTGGCGCTATTGCAAAAACAGAGGTAGTTTGTTAAAGTTTCAGGGTAATTGGGCCAGTAGCTCAGCTGGTTAGAGCACCTGCCTCTTAAGCAGGGTGTCGAGGGTTCAAGTCCCTCCTGGCCCTCCATAACACTTTTGCTTAAGCCACTGTGTTTTGAATAGTTTTTGTTGCTAGTATAAATGCATGGCTAACTCAGTTTTATTTCCAAAGCAATCAGAAGTACTCATACAACTATTAGAAGAGGACCAGAAGGAATGGAAGCAATTTTCCAGAAAGTACTTTAAAACTCCAGATAAGACCGATCTGAAAGGCGAGCGAACAAGTTTACATCAGCGAGTTAAGGCAAGAGCCGAAAAGATGAGGGAAGTTATGTCAGAAATAGGCGAACCTAGTTTATCTAACATAGGGAAGGAAGCCTCAATAGCCATATCGGTCCTAGCAAGCCACTCATCTTTAGCCGATACAGAATATGTATTAAAAGAATTTAATCAGTTATTTGACAAAAAAAGGATCGATGTTCATTTTGAGTCAATACCGTCGCTGACAGACTTAGTTTTACTAGCTAAAAGAAAATCGCAGCTTTTTGGAACAATATGGTTTTTTGATAAAGATATGCACCCGTTCTTACCCACCGTAAAAGATTTCAAAAGTGTAAATAAAAGACGATCAGATTACGGCTTAGAGCCACTGAGATGGCCGAAATCCTTAGCTATACCCGAGTCACAACAACCTTGGTTAAAAAAACCGATTAGCGAACTAGAAATGCGCTTCCCTACAAGCGAAGAATACGATGAAAATTTTAAAGACTTTGTGTAAGAAATTTTATAGAGCGTGGTTATCAGCTTGATGATAATTGTGGTACAAATAAATTCTAGGAGGGTCAAATGGAAGAATTACTATCAAGTGAACGACCAAGTACTTCAGCACAAAGCATAGAAGGCTTAGGAAAAATAACAGTACTCGAAGCTTTAGCTGAAGCTACAGAAATGGTGGACATAAGCCGTTCTAATGCTTCGACCGTGCCGGCTGGAGACGCTGACGATCAATAGATCCCTACAAACAGGCAATATAACTTCGTAAAAGTCTTCTTATTCTTCTTAAAAGAGTGTTTTGATTGGTTTGATATTGTATGAAAAAACCCATATTAATTGCTTCCGCTAGCTTTGACGAGCATGCCTATGGTCCAGTAGCTGAAATTCTGAATAAACACAACTACCCAGTAATCGTCTATAAGACAGATCAACTATTGTCTACTGACGATAGGTACTCGCTCACCATATCGAATGATGCAGAGTTAACAATTAAATATAACGATCAGTCAATAATGCCCGAGGACTTAACTTCTGCGTGGTTTCGGAAAATTGCAAATTTTTCAATTCAAGATAGGGATACTCAGCTTGCAAAACAACTATACATGAACAATGAAGTTCGTGCTTTACATGATACGGTGTGGAATTTATATCCAGAGGATATTTGGTTAAGCTCACCTCAAAAAATGGCGGCTGCCGACAGAAAACTAGGTCAACTATTAATCGCAAGAGAAATCGGCTTTAACATACCAAGAACTATTGTAGGCAGCGATTGGGACTATATTTCCAAAGAACTACTTCCTTCCGAAAAAGCCAGAATGACTATAAAAATGATGAGGGGTGTAATTAGTGATGGTAATGATATAAAGGCATTGTATGCAACAATTGTTAACCGAGAAAAGATAGCTAGTATAGTTCACCATACTTCACCCTTTCCTGGTCTATATCAACCGTACATCACAAAAGCTCGAGAGTGGCGTATTACTGTTGTCGGAGATGAAGTATTCCCTGTAGCAATATATACCGACAATACAGCAAAGGACGATTGGCGAAAACACCAAGAATCCGAATCTGTGACTTTTAAAAGCGAAAAGTCTCCTGTCGGAATTGATAAGATGTGTGTTGAGTATTTGGGTAGAATGGGACTAGGCTATGGGGCATTCGATTTAATTGAACAACCCGATGGTTGTGTTGTGTTTCTTGAATGTAATCCAAACGGTCAGTATGGTTGGCTTGAACAACAGTTAGAATTACCTATATCTGAAGCACTAGCAAAAGAGTTAATTTCTGTAGGAGCCCGCTAAAGTATTGATTATGGTTGATACAGTCTCCACGATGGCTCTCCAATTTGGTAATATACACAACCACAGCAACTTCTTAGATTTAGTAACAGAAATGAGACCCAGGAGCGCCGCAACTTTACATTAGAATACTACCGGGTATATACTTTGTAGTATGAATACAGTAATCAGTGTCAAAATCGATAAAGACGTCAAAGCTTCTGCCCAAGAAGTGGCTCACAGTGCAGGGCTTACCCTTAGCACTTTGGTTAATGCTTATCTTCGTCAAGTAGCCGCCACTCGTCGCATTGAGCTATACGCCCCAGAACCTATGACCCCAAAACTAGAGAAACTTATTGAAGAAGTTGAGGCAGAACTTAAGAGTGGCAAGACAAGTAAAAGCTTTGATAGCGTCGAAGAGTTCCTTGTGGACCTTAAAAGCTAAACAACATGACCATTCGTTATCTGCCGAAATTTAAAAAGCAATATAAAAAGCTTCCAAAGATAATTCAGGATCAATTTGATGAGAAAATAGCATTGTTTGCTATAGACCCAACGTCGCCGGTCCTGAAAGTGCACCCGCTTAAAGGAAACTTTAAAGGCTACTGGAGCATGAACGTCAACGGGGATGTGCGGGCATTATATATTATGGAGGGCGACTCAATAATAATTTTTGCACTTATTGGGACGCACAGCCAGCTATACGGAAAGTAAAATTTCCTCTCAAAATAGTTGCTACTGCGTTCACGATAGCCCTCCATACCGCTTGTGCCTAAACTCGTTTGCTGAGGCGTATTTCTATAGTGCATAAGTTCAGAAACATATTGGACTCCTAGCTAATAACAGTTAGGAGGATTAAGTGGCTCACGAGGGTGTATCTAAAACAGTCTTTATGTTTGGCTTTG
>JAJYIP010000011.1 GCA_021790005.1 bacterium | reverse complement strand
AGACCCGTTCAGAGTACGACAAACTCAAGGAAAAGATGCGTAAGGTTTACTATGACTTGCTTGAGGGTCGTATTACACAGACATTCCACGATGAAATTGCAACTGAGCTGGAAAAGAAACAGCAGGAGCTGAATGACCGCCTAAAGTTGCTAACAAGCAACAATAAAGACTTTCAAGTAACCGCATCCTATCTGTTAGACTTGGCTCAACGGGCTGAGCAGCTGTTCAACGAGAGTGATGAGGGGCTCCGTCAGAAGTTGCTTGAATACGTACTTTCAAACATTGAACTAAAGGACAAGAAGTTGTCTTATATACTCAACGACCCCTTTAGAACAGTCCTTGAGACAAAGAAAAAGAGCCTTGCGGCTCATAATTCTAACATTTGGTGCGGGTAAAGGGACTCTAACCCTTGGCCTCGTCCTTGGCAAGGACGCGCTCTAAACAACTGAGCTACACCCGCATCGAGGAATATTCTAGCAGATTTTAACCTTATAGGATACTGGTGGCGCCTCCCAGACTCGAACTGGGGACACAAGGCTCTTCAGGCCTCTGCTCTACCAACTGAGCTAAAGCGCCACACTTTGGTGGAGCATATCGGATTCGAACCGATGACCTCCTGACTGCCAGCCAGGCGCTCTAACCAACTGAGCTAATGCCCCAAAGCTTAAATAATAATAACAGCTATCCGTAACAGTTCAAGCTAGACTGGTTTTTTGTAATAATAGATCGTAGCCGATTCTTTAGTAAAGAAGAAGCGTACGCGCCCACCCTAGGCTCTTTTTGTTTTAACTAAGTTTTTGTTTTTAGTGATCGCCAAGAGCCCTGAAGCGTACGCTTTGACCTTCCATATATATAGCATAATGGTTTAGCTTATTTAGTCAATAATTGTCAACAGCTGTTCTTCATTTATAACTTTAGTATTAAGCTCTTTGGCTTTAACTATTTTGCTGCTGCCGGCTTTTTCTCCCACCACCAGATAGGTGGTATCCTTGCCAACACTTGATTGAAAAGTACCGCCCAGCAGTCTGATACGCTCAGCCGCTTCTTCTCTGGACATAGTCGTTAGTGTGCCTGTAATAACGAAACTATTACCACTTAAACGTCCGCCGGTGTGGCTAATAGTTTTAGGCCATACCCCACGATTTTTAAATTTATTCAGTAGCTTCTTGTTGCTGGGTTCTGAAAAATATTCCACGACTGATTCTGCTACAATTTCACCGACTCCATTAACACTCGACAGCTCGTCAATGCTAGCTTCCATTAAAGCCTCAATTGAGCGGAAATAGTTAGCAAGATCAATTGCCGTCTGTGCGCCTATGTGCCTTATTCCCAAGCCGTAAATAAAGCGAGCTAAAGTCGGACTACGCTTAGCCTGAATAGAGGTTACTAACTTATTGGCAGATATGTCGGCAAATCTATCTAATTGGAGCAGCTGTTCAGCTTTAATATTATAGAGGTCGGCGGGATCATCAATCAGCCCGGCGTCAAGCAAAGCAATAACATTTTTTTCGCCCATACCTTCGATATCTATAGCTTCTTTTGAAGCATAATGCTGAATTAACTTCCAAGACCTCGAAGGGCAGGCCGTATTGAGACAACGCCAAGCTACATCGACAGCTTTCTGTTTTGATAACGGATGATTGCAATCCGGACAGTTTTTAGGCATTGCAAAAACTTTTTCACTGCCTGAGCGTAATTGCGGCAAAGCTTGAACGATTTCAGGAATAATGTCTCCCGCCTTGTGAACTATTACGCTATCCCCTATCCGGACATCTTTACGATGAATTTCGCTTTCGTTATGCAAAGTTGCCATTTGTACTTTCGTGCCTGCTATTTGCACCGGTTCAAGTACGGCGACAGGTGTAGCGATACCGGTTCGGCCGATTGACACTAGAATATCCCGAACGATAGTCGTAGCCTGTTCAGCAGCATATTTATAGGCTACGGCTGCGCGGGGAGCTTTACCGACGACACCAAGCCGCTCATACGTCGCACGATCATTAACCTTAATAACCAGTCCGTCAGTATTGAACTCGAGGTCGTGTCGTTTTTCTGCCCACTTATCGGCAAATGTCATGATCTCATCGATTGACTTAAACACGCCTGCCATCGGGTTGGTTATAAACCCGAGACCAGCCAATACCGCATAGGCATAATCATTGGTTGGAACATCGGCCGGATTCTCTCTTAAAATATCATAGGCTCGGAAGTGTAGTTTTCGACTGGCGACCAGCGATGGATCGAGTTGGCGAAGCGTGCCTGCCGCAGTGTTACGCGGGTTAGCAAACAACGGCAGACCTTCTTTTGCCCGTTGTTCATTCGCTCGCTCAAAATCGGCTTTATACATGACAATCTCACCCCTGACTTCAGTTACACCCTCACTAAACTTAGCGAACTCATTGGTGTGGCGCAAACTTAAAGGAACTGTCTCGATAGTTCTGACGTTTACAGTCACATCCTCACCACTAAAGCCGTCTCCTCTGGTGATACCGCGCTCTAAAACCCCGTTGCTATAAATTAGCGAACAGGCCAAGCCGTCCATTTTAATATCTGTAAAAAAATCAAACTTCGCATCAGGCAGAATTTTTATAATTCTTGCTCGCCAAGCCTCAATTTCACTTCGATCAAATACGTCATTTAGACTTAACATGCGCTGGCGATGCCTGACCTCGGTAAAGCCTGGCAATATACCACCCGCCACTCGCTGGGTTGGGCTATCCGGAGTTATAAGATCCGGAAACTGCTCTTCCAGCTGGGACAGTTCATGCTTAAGACTGTCCGCTGCCGCCTCGCTCATGATTGACTCGTTTAAAACATGGTAATGGTAGCGATAGTCGTTAATTAAGTCTTTGAGCTTGGCAATCCGCTTTGTGGCTTGAAGCTTATTCATCTTCGATCAGCTCACGGTATAGGTTATACATATAGGCATTAGCTATAACTATAAATACCAAGCTGAGTAGCATGAAAACCAATTGCGCCGCGACTGATAAAACTATAATGATTGGTACGATTATAACCAGCGAAATAATTAGCAGTACCAAAGGTAAATAAAGTATCCTCAAAATGATAGCCAATCGCTTATTCTGAACTAACGGTTTGGCCGATTTTAGTGCCCTCATAGGCGTCATATCTGGCAACGTAACGATATATAAAGCTAGCAACGAACTACTCAGCCAGTATAAAGACAATGCGCTCAGACTTAAGGCTAACAGTCCAAACAAAGACTTCTCAACCAGATCAACAGCCACGTGATTATAGGTCGCAAACGTGTAAAGTGAAATTCCAGCGATTATCGGCAACAGTTCTAGACTAATAATTAATAGGATGCCTAGGAAAGGAATAAGAGGATACATACCACGGTAATAGGCGTCTCTTATACGTATAGTTGTACCGTTTACAATCTGTCTGTAAGCCCAAATGAGCGCTAGGATTGCGACGACGATCACAAAGGCTGCGACACTTATGCTGGTTCCGTTAGAGCTGTTGCCAACCGATCCTAGCAAAACCGCGTAGACACCAAGGCCACTGTCCAACTGACTGAAGTTACCATGAAAAAAACCGGAGAATTGCTGCTTGATCGCCACTACATTAGATCCGCCGCTGAAACCGGTCACAATTATTAGATAGGCAAGCCCGAACCACAGGATAATGCCAGACAGTGCTCCTTTGCCTCGCCAGACCAACCGTAAACTGTCAGCGCTCAAACGCCAAACGTCAGGCAATTTATTCTTTCTGGCTCGGCTCGTAACATCCACAGGCCGGTTGTTAATTTGTGATTTGTCTACATGCCTAGATATAGTCTTATCTTTGGTAGAAACTTGTTTTTTAGGCATGAGAGTCCATACCCTCTAACCGCTTAATCCGCTCCTCTATAGGAGGATGGGTTGAAAACAAATTTGTTATACTGTGCGTCTTTAACGGATTGGCGAAAAAGAAGTGCGCCGTGGCCGTATTTTGTTTTTTTAGCGTACTGCCACTGAGTGCAATCTTTCTTAAGGCTGAGGCCAGACCTTCAGGATAACGAGTCGTTAGGGCGCCACTGGCGTCAGCCAGATATTCTCTTTGACGCGATACCGCCATTTGAATCAAAAAAGCTAGTAACGGAGCTAGTAGAGCGGCAATAATACCCAAGAATAAAGCTATCTGATTCTCTTCTCTGTCGTCACTGAAAAAAGCAATCCGTATAAATATATCCGCGATCAGGGAGATGGCGGCCGTTAACGCGAAGGCTATTAAGCTGACACGGCTATCGTAATTTTTAACATGACTCATCTCGTGAGCAAACACTCCAGTCAACTCGTTATCGTCCATTATTTCTAGCAAGCCGGACGTGGCACAGACCGCACTATGTCTGGGATCACGACCAGTCGCGAAAGCATTTGGCGAAGGATCGTCCATGATATAGACTTTCGGCATTGGCAAGCCATCGGTTATGCTCAAGTTTTCTACTATCCGCCAGAGCCTTGGATTGTCAGATTTAGTAATTTCTTTAGCGCTATTTAATGCCAGGCTCATCCTCATACCGGCATAATAAGAAATGGCAGTGTAAATGATTGCACCGACGACCACTCCTATTAGGACAGCCGGACTGCCACCGCCGTAAGCATAAGATATCAGGTCGGCTAATCCAGCAATGATCAGCACGAACAAAACCATAATAACAATGGACTTACGTTTGTTTTGGGCAATATCGGAATACATATTGAAAATTCTATCTATTTAAAAAGATCAGAACTGGACGTTGACGGGCTGATCAACCTGTTGAGTCTCAGCTTCGTCAAGTTCAAAGAATTCTTTATCGGCTTTATAGCCCAGTATACCGGCAAAAATATTGGTCGGGAAAATCCGTCGACGCGTATTAAAATCCCGTACTATACCGTTATAAAAACGCCTTGAAGCCTGAATCTTGTCTTCAGTATCGACGAGTTCGGCCTGTAATTGTTGGAAGTTTTCAGTTGCTCTTAGCTGGGGGTAGTTTTCTGCCACCGCAAACAGACTTTTAAGCGTAGAAGAAAATTGGTTTTCGGCTTTGGCGGTCTCGGCCGGACCCTTGGCGTTGATTGCGTTCGTCCGGGCAGCGGTCACATCTTCAAAGACGGTCTTTTCGTGCGCGGCATATCCCTTAACACTATTCACTAGATTAGGTATGAGGTCGTAGCGCCTTTTAAGTTGAACCGTTATGTCGCTCCAGGCTTCATTTGATTGCTGATTAAGTCGTACTAGGCTGTTATATGAGGTCCAAGCAATAAATGCTATTAGCGCCAGAATAACAATGATAACAATGATTGCTACAGTCATAAGTTTAAATCAATACTCCATTTACTTAGCTTTAGTATACATCAGACAACGCTTGTTCGTGTATCATAGAATGAATGAAAAGTTATAGTAAAAAGCGCCATATTGGGCGTATTGTTACGACAGCGTTAATTTTGGTTGTCACAGGCACCTACGTTGGCGCGGATCTACTAATGCCGATTAAGGCCATAGGCTTAGCCCATACCTCAGTCCTTAAAATTACGACTCCAGCTGTTAATCTTCCTTGGCCAAAATACGGAGAAGGTGCCGTTGGTCTGAGCGATGGGGAGGTAGTTCAGTCTCACGGTGACCAGAAACCTCTGCCAATCGCAAGTGTTGCCAAACTTATTACGGCCCTAACCGTCTTACATAAATATCCACTCACAACCGGTGAACAAGGACCAACCATCACAATTGATTCTACCGATTACGCCTACTACACCAACTATATCGCTGAACAAGGCTCCGTCGTGCCCGTATCGACAGGTGAAAACCTAAGCGAATTGCAGATGCTTGAAGCCATGCTCGTTCCATCGGGTAACAACATTGCCGATGCACTGGCACGCTGGGCATATGGCTCGCTAGCGACCTATGACCAATTTGCCAATAGCTACGTCAAACAATTAGGCTTAAAAAACACTACTGTTGCGACTGATGCTAGTGGTTTCTCGCCCAATACTACCTCAACCGCCAACGACTTAATAAAATTAGGTAGTTTAGTGATGGCCAATCCGGTTCTAGCCCAGATAGTAGCCATGCCTACAGTCAACGTACCAAATGTTGGTGTAATGAAAAACTATGACAATATTCTTGGCGTAGACGGTGTTACCGGCATCAAGACGGGCAACTCTAACCAGGCAGGCGGCGTTTTCTTGGGTTCTGCTAACACCAAGGTTAATGGACAAGTCGTAACCATACTGGTCGCCCTAATGGGCGCACCCAACTTGAGTCAGGTAATAACAGACACCCTACCTATGATGGTAGCCGTAGAGAACAGTTTTTCCCAAACCGTACTGGTTAGTAAAAATGAAGTTCTGGGTGAATTCAGACAACCCTGGGGTGGTATAGTTCAGGTAGCTGCCGCCCAAGATTTAACGGTCTACGTCCTACAAGGCCAGGTCGCTAATGCGACCCTGACTTTATCTAGCCTAAAGATACCTTCTACTAAAGGCACTCAGGTCGGCAATATAACCACACCATCCAACCAGCTGAATCAAAATCTATCTGTCGGTGTAATAACTTTAGAAACCTCAACCGCCCCACCATGGCAATGGCGACTGCTGCATCCACAACAAATATTCTAGACTGATTGCGAAGCGACGCTTGAGCTTCTTGGCCAACCTAACGCCCGGTGTGGCCAAAGCCTCCAATGCCACGCTCTGAACTGGGCAGCCATTGACCATCTGCTCTCACGTCTTGTTCCTGCCCGGGTGCATCATGAACTTGAGGCAAAGAAAACCACCCATCCGGTCACGCCGGAGGGCGGTAAAGAGGCTGCGAACGGGTGCACCGATGGGGTGCAAGGTTCTCATACGGATACTTTGGTGGGCGCTGAGGGACTCGAACCCCCGACCCCCTCGGTGTAAACGAGGTGCTCTAGCCAACTGAGCTAAGCGCCCGTAAGCGGGCAATTTGGATTTTTAATGGTGCGGACGAGAGGACTTGAACCTCCATGGGTCTCCCCACTACCACCTCGAAGTAGCGCGTCTACCGATTCCGCCACGTCCGCATAGTCCCTATTAGCATACAAACAGAGGTGGAAAAAATCAATCGTGATTAGCAAACCTCAACTCAAGGGAAGATGATCGAAAATGTGTTCTAGGCTGTAACTGCTTCTGACTAACGGCTTCACTTCTTCTAGGCTAACATTTATTTTAACTCCTGGATTCATAATCCCGTAGGGGTCGAATATCTTTTTAATTTTCTGGAATAGCGCATAAACGTCGGCCGGGTAAATCCTGTCCAGATATGGACCACGCAAACGGCCATCGTTATACTGCGCACTTAACGATCCACCCAGGTCACGGACTTGTCGATTGTATTCTTCCATCATACGAAAAGCCTTCTGACGATCGCCAACCTGCCCTAAATTCAAGTATGGTTGAACGTGAAGATTGCCGTCACCAGCATGACCCCAAAGCGACACCTGTAAATGTTCCCGTGAGAACTGAGAATATATGGCATTAATGAAAGCCGAGAGCTTTTCGACCGGTACAATACCGTCGTCAATTAAAGGTAAGGGATTGAGCTGACCCTGATTGTGCCCTGAAACAACCGCCGATGCCTCTCTAATCTTCCAAAGCACTTCCTGCTTGTCGGTGTCTTCTTCAATTGCAACCTGTTGGCTAAATTTAGCGAGAATCTTAGTAGCCTGCTTGACCAATTTCTTTTGTTTATGTTCTTTGGCGCAGTCGAACTCGACGATTAAAACAAACTTTGGGTAAGGAGAGTCGATAACATCCGTCAGATAGTTAGCATTAAGGGACGACACCGTGTCCAAAAGATTAGAATCGACAACTTCAAGCGCACTGGGCATTTCGTCCAGTTTCCTCAAGTCTTCGACCGCCGATTGCAAAGCATCAACACTATCCAGATATGCGATTAGAAGGATTGGCTCGCCACCGATAGGCTCACTATCCAGCGTCACTTCGGTAACCAAGCCTAGCGTTCCCTGGCTACCAACAAACAAAGGTGTCAGATCAAACGACCCATCATCGCTACGCACGTCTGCCAGATCATAACCCGATGCATTTCTTGTAACGTCCAGACTGCTTTTACCGACCAGCTCTCGATTATCTTCCAACAACGTGTCTACCGCCCGATATATTTCACCTTCGAATGTGGCCAACCCTAACTTACGGTTAAGTTCTTTTTTGCTTAGTCGACTGGTTTCAATAACCTCGCCATTAGACAAAACCACCCTTAAACCCTTTACGTAACGACGCATATCACCATATTTAAGCGAACGTATACTACTGGCATTATTAGCTACAGCACCACCGACCGTCGAATACTCTAAACTAGCAGGAGCTGCAGGCACAAAACGATCATAGGTTAAAAGTAACTGCTGTAGTTTACCGAAATTGATACCAGCCTCAACCGTCACAATGCCGTTTTTAGCGTCAACGAATTTTACCCGGTTCAAATGGGCTGGAAAGGCTAACATTACCCCACTACCAAGAGCGGCGCCACCTAGATCCGTACCGCTACCCCTGGCGGTAATCGGTATGATACGGTTGCGTTCTGCCAATTGCCAAGCAAATCTAGCAGTTTTACGGACATCATTTTCATTTTTCGGATACACTATGACGCTCGGCGTGATAGTAAAAATACTATTGTCGGTTGAAAAGTAATTCCTCGCATCGGTACCAGTCATTACCTCGCCTACAACATGTTCCTGAAGATAATGTGCAACCTTGTTCATTTAGATTTAATCCAACCCCTCTTACCTGCTTAGTTCAACGCATGTTATCTAAAAATAATAGCACAATCGAGTGTTTGTTGGTGTTAATGAGCTCGAATAAATACAATACTCTTCCTGCCAGTTCATGTTTATATCTCCTCTAGGCTATGTTAAGATAGCTTTGATTTCCGCGCGAGTGCTGGAATCGGTAGACAGGATAGATTCAGGATCTATTGAGCTTTACGCTCGTGGAGGTTCAAGTCCTCTCTCGCGCACCAAATTAGACTGTAATTTTTTAATTTTGCTTCGGATCAGTTACGGCCGATCTTAATATTTCCCAATTTTGAACATTGTCAAAGCGATCGAACGGGGCATTGATAACAGAACTACCCATGTTATACACGGGACCTTGAGTTATATAAATAAAACGGGGCTGGAATAGTCCTAATGCCGGCGCATCTTTCTGCCAAGCAGCCAAAAACGGCTGGTATTTAATCACTCGTAGCTGTGGGTTCAACCTCGTCCTGCCGGCTTCCAATGCCTGACTGGCAGTAGTGCTGCTGTAATCTGAAAAGTTTAGATTGGATGACCGGGGATCAAATTGTGACTTATCCCAATAAACGAACACATCAGGATCATTGCCGATGGAAATTCCATTTAGGGTAGAGTCATAGGAATGGCCCTCCAGCGTTGTCGTGTAGGTATTAGACGACTCAAAAATTAACTGTACGTTGGCGCCTAACTCCAACCATTGTTGTTTTAGCATGTTAGCGACCAGCCGGTTTTCAGGCGTATCGGTTGTTACGAGATTAAAGCTTAAAGGTTGACTGTTTTTTTCGAGCGTCCCGCCCTGGCTTTTTATCCACCCGTCTTGAGCCAGTAAGCTCCGTGCAGCCGCAAGCTTATCTGTAGTTTGAGCATATTTCGCATTATATGCCAGCTGGCCTAAAAGCAGCGGCTCATTAACCGGAAAGGTGAAATAGCCCAAACGGGCAATGATTGCCGCAGGATTAGCGGCCATTACTAGCGCCTGTCTAACTGTAGTGTTACTCAAAACACCACTATTAGTTTTGAAAAAAACGTAATCTCCAACCGTTAGCAAACGACTATGAACTTGGTAGGCAGAATTTCCCTTGATGAATTTTGGGATCGCGTCAATACCGGTTATGGCCGTCAACTGACCACTACTAAATGCCTGCAGCAACTGATTATTATCAGCGAAGGCATCGACGATGAATTCACTTAGCTTTGGCTGACCAAGCACGTAATTCTTGAACGGCAAAAGTGCAATTTGCTCACTGGCATTTTGAGGCGTATCACCATTTACCTGCAACGCATGCCACATAAATGGGCCAGCACCAACGGGGCTATTGGTATTAAATGCGGCACTGCGCAGATTGGCGGGCGCCATTAAGCCGAGAATGTGCTTAGGCAAAATTCCGGTCGTAAGATTATAGGGGAAAGATGCCAACGGATTAGGTAAAGTGAATGTTACCGTATAGGGATTAATCTCGGCGACTTTAATACCCTGCCAACTGGAGTATAGTGGCGATTGGGCGTTAGCGTTTTGAATCATATCATAGGTGAACACGACATCAGCAGCGGTCAAGGGCTGCCCGTCTTGCCAAGTCAGGCCACGCTTCAATGTTACAGTATAAACCGTATCTGTTTTATCGATGCTGTAACCACTTGCCAGACAGCCAACTAGATTATTTTGATTATTATGTGTAAAAAGTCCGGCAAATATAAGATGAGACAGGCTAGTATCGACCGGATTGGTAGCATAGATCGGGTTGACGTTTGTCATCGTACCCAAGATACCTTCATTATAAATACCACCGGGGACAGCTTGAACAGTCTGGTAATAAGGTCCAAGATTAGCAAGTTCCATACCAGTAATTAAAGCTAGAAGCAGCCATAACAATATCCAGCCGTAGACAAATCGCCTCACTAACAACAGGTGTTCAAAACGACCGAATAATAACCGGTCAATATTAACTTCTGCCTGCTGTGAAAAATCCCTCGCCTGGCTCTGCCTGCGATGTAGCAGCTTGCGCACTTTTTTGTATGGCATAGTCTTAAATGGACAGGGTTAGCCGATAGCACCAAAAATCAGCGCCAACACAAATATTGTGGCAGCTATGATAGTCAGCTGAAAGATAGTCTTCTCGGTTCCTCGTCTTTGCGTATTAACTTCTCCCGCTCCACCCAAACCAGCGCCCAATGAAGCGCCTCTGGTTTGCACCAAAATAAGGATCGACATCAGCAGCATGGCTCCTAATGCTATGTAATCATAAATGCTCATCTTATCTAAAACCTCACTTCTCTATAATTGCACCTACTAAATAGTTTACCAGTCCAATGACTATCCCGGCAAATATAGCCGCCCAGAAATTAGTTATATGCAACGGCGTATATAGACGACTGGCAAGATAAACTGTCAAACCGTTAATGATCACCATGAACAATCCAAGAGTTAAAACAATTGCTGGCAACGATAAAATAATTAGTATGGGCTTAATGATCGTGTTGATGATTGCCAGTACCAAACCGGCTACAATAATGACATAAACACTTCTATAGGTAATGTTATTGGATAGCAGATTGGCTGCTATCCAAAGTCCAAGACTGGACACTAACCAACGAACAATTAATCTAACAATGGGTTTTGGCATTCCAATAACCTATTGTATTGGACTAAAGCTTAGCCGGCAAGCTAGCACTTAAAGACTGGACACCGTCAGCTGTGACTAGCACATCGTCTTCAATCCTGACTCCTATACCTTCTTCAGGAATATAGATACCAGGCTCGACAGTTAAAACCATGCCCGGCTTTAGTGGCATCTGGTAATCACCAACGTCGTGAACATTAAGCCCAATAAAGTGCGAGGTTGCATGCGGAAAGTAACGGCGAACTTCCGCTTCTTTCAGGTTTTTAATTAACCCAAGAGCCTTAAGTTCACTGCCAATAAAACGCATCACTTTGTCCTCATATGACTTCAGTCTGATCCCAGGCTTAATCAGGGTAATGGCATAAGCTTGGGCCGATTTTACAGCCTGAAATATGTCCTGCTGGCGCTGATTCGGTATTGACATGGCTACCGTTCGGGTTATATCCGCCGCATAACCCATAACTGCGGCGCCCACATCCATAACGATCAGCTCGCCGGGCTGAAGCGCAGCATTGTTACTAGTATTATGAAGTGTGCAGGCCCGTTTGCCACCGGCCACAATAGGATCAAAGGCGTGACCGTCCGACCCCCTGAAACGAAAACCACGCGAAATATCTGCTTCAATTTGGTACTCATAATTATAGCTCGCTATACCTGTCATAATCTCCTTGAGGGTAGCGGTTGTTATATCTATAGCGGTTTTAATAGCTTCAAGTTCAGGAGCCAGTTTTATCATCCTGAGTCTGGCTATCTCCGGACGGATGTCAATAAGATTCATATCCTCCACGTGTCGCTTAATCCGATCAATCAGACGTGATCTAGCCGGATTGGCATACATACCGTACTGCTCAATAAATGAAGGTGCTGGCGCTAAAGTTGCCAAACGTTTGGTCTTTTCTGCCAACGCATCCAGTCGTTTCCAGCCGGATACCTCATTAAGCACGTCGCCAATCCCGGACAGGTTAGTTAGTGATGATTGATCAATTTGTCCATCAAACGTTGCCCGGGTAGCTTCACGCGTCGGTGCAATCAAAAATTCCCGATCTCCATCCATGACCAATATAATGTCTGGGTCGTTAATGCCCGTCAGATACCAAAAGTTCGCATCTTGGACGAAAGGATAGCTGCTGTCAGCTCCCATCTGTATCAAACCATTTGCCGTTACGACGATCGGATCATCCCTATTGAGGCGATCACGTAAATTGACCCGGTTAGTTTTAAAGAAATTACTGTCAAAGTCTGATTTGTTCATTTAGATAGCTTAGCAGATTAAAGACGGCTGCGAATGGACTTAGCTTTGACTCGACCTACGCTCGCTGCCAATTCAACTTCAGAGGCAGCCGCGATAGCCTTAGTGGAACCGAATTGTTTAATTAATTTTTTGCGGGTAGCTGGTCCAATGCCAGGTATGTCGTCAAGCACGGACACCACCATACGCTTAGTTTTGAGTGTCGAGTGATAGCTGACAGCAAAACGATGGCTCTCATCCCTTATACGCTGCATCAATTTAATAACATTGCTGGCTTTCGGCAGATTAAGCAGCGTAAATCGGTCGCTGAGCGTAGCATAACCACCCAGTGCGTGCAGCACAGCGCCATTAATACTAACGTTGCTATGCTCATTGTCTATGACGAGCTGTTCCTCTCGTTTGGCCAGACCAATAAACGGTACTGTCAGATAACCACGTTCATCACGAGCCTTAATGGCCGCATCTAGCTGTCCCTTGCCGCCATCGATTAGAACAATATCCGGAAGTTGCCAGTGTTTATCGTGTTTCGGTCCGAGCCGCCGGCGCAAGGTTTCATTCATGTTTAAAAAATCATCGTTGACGTCTTGAGTGGTTTTGAACTTACGGTATTCCGTTTTGTCACTGACACCGTTAGTAAAAACTACCATGCTGGCGACCACATTGGTACCTTGCATGTGGGAGATATCATAGCCTTCAATCCGTCGGGGATATTTATTAAGACCGAGTAAATCCACCAATTCGCTTAACGCCTGGTCTTTACTTAGATCACTAAACTCTTTGTCACTGAATACAATTTGCTGACTTAGTCTTTTTAAGCTGGTCAGCTGATCTCGAACTGTTGCGGCCCGCTCAAAATCCTGACTTTTGGCGGCCAGGTTCATATCCCGCTCCAGTTCTTTAATAAGTTTGACGCGCTTGCCACTCATATAGTCCATGAGTCGGCGTAAGTTGGCTCGGTATTCCATAAGACTAGTACGCCCATCTTCAAGCCCCGGATCAAGACCCAAGTAATAGTGCAGGCTGGCCCGCTTTTGATTGGGCTGGCGTTTAGTGGCATACGGAAATACCCGGCGCAATAACTTAAGCGCCTGACGAATTGCAGTCGTGGACATATAGGGCCCGAAATATCTGGCACCGTCATCCAACGGTCGCCTAGTAAAGCTAACCGTCGGATATTCACTGTCATAATCGATGCGCACATAAGCCAGAGCCTTGTCATCACGCAAAAGGATATTGTATTTGGGCAGATAACGCCGGATTTGTTCCGCTTCTAAAAACAGAGCGTCGATCTCACTGTCCACGACCATCCATTCCAAATCAGCAATTTCCCTGACCAAAGCTTCAGTTTTAGGATCGCGGTAGCGGGTTTTTTGAAAATACTGCCTGACCCGGTTTTTGAGACGGGCCGCCTTACCGATATAAATTATGGTGCCGGCTTTGTCTTTATAAAAATATACACCCGGCGCCATTGGCAGGGATTTAATTTTCTGAACCAGCTTAGGGGTTTTATCTTCCACCCTATTATTTTAACCTAGAAAGTAGCTAGAGATTAGGGTTGCCGACTAAGTTACCAAAGTCTTTAGCGGTTGTGTTAGGCGCCTGAAACGCAAAGTCTACAACACCAGTATCTTTAAGACCGCCTGTCACCAATTGGCCAGCGTAGTCATACACCGCAATTGACCGGTACAAGCGCTCAGGTATCGTGCTTGATATCTGGCCATCCGGCGTTATGAACTTAAGGTAATTTTTATGGTCTACGCTTTGCTGGTTTTCGACTTGACTGATATCTATCCAATAAGTCTGCTGGGCAATCTGGCTAGCATTTTCCTTCGTATTAGAACTGATGTAATCACCATTGCCATATTGGAATCCCACATAAGTATCGCCGCCCTTTGCAACATAAAAGCTAGGGTCTTTAATAAACAGGGTGGTATTTTGTGGCACTGTATAGGCAATATTACCCTCATTAGGTAGTATTCCGCTTAGCGGTCCGCCGTAATTATTCACTTGGGCCGGTTGCTTGCGTTCATTAACACCGGAACCTACTTCAAGGATAACGTCGTTAGCGCCGACGCCTTTGTTTAAGCCGTTCTGAACAAGAGTTTGCTCAGCGGCCTGATTAGCCTGAACTGCAGACTTGCGTTGGTCAAACTTATAAGCACCATAACCAAGCCCGAAAGTCGTCACCGCCACTCCGCAATAGGTCATTACTTTTTTGAACCAACCCCGCTTAGGCCTATTGTACTGTTCTGCTGGAGGTATATTGTTAATAGTCCTAGGCATTGGACGTTCGGGAACCAACTCTTTAATCATAAACTTCTTATTCATAGTAAACAATATAATACACTATTTTTCTTCTTATAGCAAGTGTATATTCTAAATTACGTTATGCGGGCTGGCTGGCAATCTAGACAATAAAACTTTTCATCGTCGCATCGCTCACAGACTAAAATCAGTTTATTGCAGGCCTTATTGGCACAATTGACATAGTTTGATGTCTTGGATTGACAGTGAATACACGTTCCAATAATTTTGGTATGATCTGATGAATTTAGACTCATGCGCTCGTCAAACACAAACAATGACCCTTCCCACAGCCCCGCATCACCATAAGCCTCCAGGTACTTAACGATACCGCCGTCTAATTGATAGACATCTTTAAAGCCGTCGTCTTTCATAAGCTTGGATAAAACTTCACAGCGAATACCGCCGGTGCAATATGTTACTATCGGCTTGTCTTTTATAGAGTCATATTTAGGGTCAGCAATGGCTTTAGGAAAATCACGGCTGTGGTCAACATCCATAACCAAAGCATTTTTGAACCGTCCGATTGAGGCCTCCCATTTGTTGCGTCCGTCCACAAACACAACTTCGCCGTTATGTCGCCTCATGAGTTCGTGCAGCTGCTCTGGTTTAAGACGCTTGCCACCGCCGACAACTCCATTGGAGTTAACCTCTATTCTGTCTGCCGCATTAAAAGCTACCAGCTCTGGCCTGAGCTTAACACTTAACCTAGGGAAGTTCTCTCGTTGGCCGTCACTCCACTTGAAAACAATATCCTTAAAACCAGGATACTGCTTGGTCTGGCGTATGTATGCCTTCAAGTCTTTGATGTCCCCACCAAGAGTGCCGTTAATGCCCTGGTGGGCTATAATGATCCGGCCTCTCAAGTTCAGGCTTTCACAGAGGGTTCTTTGCCATAACTTCACCGCTGCAGGATCTTTAAGTGGCGTGAATAAATAGAAAAGGATTATTTTCTGCATCATCTATTTAGTATAACGTCAGGTCCGGTGTCTCAGCAAAAGCCAGACGATTAATATAATAATCACTACCGCTGCCAATGCCAGGACGACATTTAGTATCACTGTCCGACGACCAACACTGGTTGGCAGTGCGACCGGATTGTTGGATGGTTGTGACTTTGGAAAATACTCTTCTGGTTGTTGTTGGCCAGGGCTATCTGCTAAAGGTAAGGTTTCGGCCGGCGGCAAGGAAGACCGGACTGCTCGATCATTGGTCCCCGGTGCATCAATCCGTTCTATGGAGCTCATTTCTTTTTGATGATTGTCCTCAAAGCCAGCTTCTTGACTGATTAGTTCTTTTTTTAACAGCGGGACTACGTCCTTGCCTTTCAGATATTCGCCAACCATCCGGCGTAAGGCCCTTTCGTTAAACAGACTGTTTTCAAACATACTCTTAAGGCTGGCACCATTAACGATTATTTTGGCGCTTATTTCCAGCAGGTCGCGTCGGCTCATCGTCAAGACGTCTCCATTAATAACCCGCCGCTCAGGACCGGTTTTAGGTTCTGTGCGTTCGGACTGCGACAAGCGCTCCATGGCCATCTTACCAATCTGCCCTACACGTTCCGGCTTAACCAGCTTTAAACGACTTTCCTGGTTTGGTAACTGGCTGCGTTCGGGTGGGCTAATAATGCTCTGGTTTTTACGGTTTTGCTGAACCAGTCGCTGTATGACTATTTCTTGGGCACTTAGATGACGCTCCATCTCTTTGATTTGGCTTTCATTTGGCGAAGCAACGCTCTTGGGGCTGGTTGGCAGTTTGACAGTTCTAGCATGGCGACGGAGAGGAAAAACACCTTGCGGAGCTGACATGGATGACGAAACGTTCCTGCGTGCATAATTTACATACGGAACAGCCTGGTCATTATTGGTTTCATAATCATCGTCGTCCCCACCACCACCGCCTTCACCATGACCATTATTATTATCTTCGTTTTGTTCAGGTACCTCACTCGTCGACTCGTCGTCATGTGCTTCGGGCTGGTTAGCTTGATGATTGTCAGCCTCTATATTAAGTTGTAGGTTCGACTCATTACCACCAGTTGCGTCGCTGTCGTTCGCTGGGGCGGTTTCATTATCTGGCACACCACCGCTCGACACCGCATCCAAAGTGTCTTTAAAGGCGTCTTCGGGCTTAGTTCCGTCTTTAACATTATTTAAAAAATCCGTCACTTCTTCTTCTGGTTCGCCCTGAACTATTGGGGCCTTGAGATGCTCATCGGCTAGTTCACTATTAATCTTGGATTCCTCGTCCTGAGACAGGGATTCATCGGTATCGGCAGAGCTGCTAGCAGACTCTTCACCCGATTCCTTATCCTGATGCCGGAACAAAAGATCAAACAGCTTAGCGTCATCCTGCTCTTTTGGGTTGGATCCATCTTCAGATTTTGTGTCGTCTTTAAAGATGTCTGCCAAAAAGCCAGCCATCTGGTCCTTCTTACGCTTGGCAGCTTTCTTGTCGTCGTCGTCTTCTTCTTCTGAAGAATTAAAAAAATTAGGTCGTTCACTCATTAATAAAATCTAGATTTAAACTTGCATGCAATAACACTTTATTATACGATGTTAATCACATTACTAGCAACGTCCCTTTAGGCTTATGCCTTTTAGAGACTTTAACGGAGGCGACAAAAATGAATCAATTGCAAACCAGCAACTATCTGCGTTTTGTCGCGGACCGGTGCTAATTCTCTTAGATCCTAAGAAATATATTTATAGACATCTTAAAATAACCAATCGCTCCTTATGGAGGGGCACATTATGAAAAAATCCAAACAAGCCAACCGGCTTATTGTTGGCGGTTTTTGGCAACTGACTAAACCGTACTTGTCGCAATTCGGTATTGCTGCCGGCGGTGCGGTATTGGCGGTTTTGACTCAAAGCATCTTGGCTCCGTTTATTGTTTCGCGGGCTTTCGCCAGGTTACAACAAAATTATAGCCATAGTCTGAATCTTAACTTCAGCGTTTTCATGCCCTACATATGGAGTTATGCGGCAGTTATGATTGCCGGATTTATTATCTGGCGCGTTCAAAGCTATTACACCTGGAAACTAGAAATCAGCGTCCGCAAGGATGCCATCATTCAACTGTTTAAGCACTTGGGATCGATGAGTCAGCGTTTTCATGCCGATAGATATTCTGGCGCGATAGTATCGCAAGCCAATAAATATACTGGCGCATACGAACGGATGATGGATGATCTTATTTGGAACATCCTACCGGGATTGGCGACACTTGTGTTTTCGGTCATCGTATTATCGATTATATCGCTACCCTACGCTCTCGGCATGCTTGGCTTAAGCCTGCTCTATATGGTCTTGATGTTCATACGCATCGTTAAACAACTACCGATTAATGCCCGGTCGTCGGCCATGGAAAGCACAGAAACCGCCGCTCTAGCCGACGCCATAACCAACATGGACACCATCCGCGCTTTCGGTCAGGAACGATATGAAAACGAGCGCTTTAGTGAAACCGCCAAACGAACCTATCAAGCTAATAGCGTACTTGCTAAGGAGGTTTTTAAAAGTGAGGCTTTAAGTCACGGCCAAACCAGCATATTCCAGATCTTGGCTGTGGCAGCAGGCCTATTGGCAGTAACTAAATTTCATGCCAATATTGGACTTTTGTACCTTTTAATAAGCTACTCTCAGGGTATAGTGAACCAGATCTGGCAATTCAGTCGGATTATACGCAATATCAATCGCAGTCTTGGTGACGCAACCGAAATGACCGCCATATTGGCGATCGAACCGGAGGTACAGGACCCAACCCAGCCTACACCTGCAACTTTTAGACGAGGACGTATCGAATTTAAAAACGTTCACTTTAACTACCCTGAGGCCCCTGACGCGCCTTTGTTCGATCATTTAAATCTGGTAATCAAGCCCGGTGAGCGGGTCGGTCTGGTCGGACCGAGTGGTGGCGGTAAAACAACTATTACGAAACTGTTGCTTAGGTTCATGGATATTCAAGCTGGTCAGATATTAATCGACGATCAGGATATTAAAGATATGCGCCAACATGAACTCAGGCAAAACATAGCTTACGTACCCCAAGACCCTATATTATTCCACCGTAGTCTTTTGGATAATATTGCCTACGGCAACCTGTCGGCCAGTATGGAAGAAATTGTGGCGGCCACAAAAATGGCCCACGCCCATGACTTTATAAAAAGTCTAAACAAAGGCTACGATACTTTGGTCGGCGAACGTGGCATTAAGTTAAGTGGTGGACAAAGACAGCGCGTAGCGATTGCCCGGGCCATGCTTAAAAATGCCCCGATAATAATACTGGACGAGGCAACCAGCGCGCTCGACAGTTCAAGCGAAATATTAATTCAGGAGGCATTGTGGCAACTAATGGACAACCGTACCGCCATTGTAATTGCTCACCGTTTAAGCACGATTCAGAAGATGGACCGCATACTCGTACTCAATAAAGGCAAGATTGTCGAACAAGGCACCCACAAAGAATTGCTGTCTTTAAATGGCGTTTACGCTCAACTTTGGTCGCACCAATCTGGTGGCTTTATCGAAAGCTAAGTTTCAGACGATTTGTCTTCAGTAACTTCGGCAGTTTCTTCGGTGGCTTCTGCTTCGGCATCCCCGGCTTCTTCTGTACCTCCGGCGGCATCATTAGCGGCCGCTAGAGCACTTGGCTCATAAACCGTAGCTATGGCATGCGAGCCCTCCGTCTTGATGGTCACATTAGCCGGTACAATCAAATCGGCAACGGATAAGTGGTCGCCAACTTCAACCAGTTTTTCAGCGTCAAAGTAGATAACGTCAGGCAAGTCTTTGGGCAGGGCTTCGACTTCAACCGACTCCAAATTACTAAGTACAATTAGACCAGACCTTTCAGCTGGAGAGGCGTTGTTGTCTTCGGAATAACGTGGCTCAATTGGTACTTCAGCCTCAACTACCTGATTGGCGGCCACAGCGTTAAACACAACATGGTTCAGTTGGTGCTTGCGTGGCTCAAATTCAACCGTTTTAATCATTGCCGTATATTTCTTGCCGTTGGTTTCAATATCTATCGGATGGTGCTTGCCTGCTTGCTGATAGGCCCTAAGCAACATCAGACTATCGCCTTCGACGATGATTGAGTCTTTGCCGTGATCATGAATTACGGCAGGTACTTTGCCTTGTTTACGCAGATGCTTAACCGCTTTACCAGTTATGGTACGTGGTTCAAGTGTTAAATTAATTGAATCGTTTGACATAGAATTAAATAGTAATCCTTACTTACCCTTAAGATCGCCTGCTTGCACTATTGTTATTTTAGTATAACAGTTTTTAAAGCGTAATAAACTATAGAAACCTTATTTTAGAATCTGCTTAAGATATTGCCCAGTATAACTTTTGGGATTAAGGGCTACTTCCTCCGGTGTTCCTTCTGCAACAACGATGCCGCCGGCCTCACCACCATCGGGCCCCATATCTATAATATGGTCAGCATTTTTTATGACATCCAGGTTGTGCTCAATGACGATAATACTATTACCAGCATCAACTAGAGCGTGCAGCATTTTTAGTAATTTTTCCACGTCGGCCATATGCAGACCGGTGGTTGGTTCGTCCAGAATATAGAGGGTTCGACCGGTAGCCCGACGGCTTAATTCGCTGGACAGCTTTATGCGCTGGGCTTCACCGCCGCTCAAGGTAGTTGCCGGTTGGCCCAACGTAATGTAACCCAAACCGACATCAACCAAAGTTTCCAGTTTTCTGGCAATCGCCGGGATATTTGCAAAGAAATCCAGAGCCTGTTCACATGTCATATCCAGTACATCGCTAATTGTTTTGCCCCGGTAATGTATCTCTAGGGCTTCGCGGTTATAGCGTTTGCCCTGACAGACCTCACACGGCACGTAAACATCGGGTAGAAAATGCATCTCGATTTTAATGATACCGTCGCCTTTACAGTTCTCGCAGCGGCCGCCCCGGACATTAAAACTGAACCGACCCGGACCATAGCCCCTCAGTTTGGACTCCGCTACACTCGCAAACAATTCACGAATAGGCGTAAATAAACCGGTATAGGTTGCCGGATTGGAGCGTGGCGTACGTCCAATTGGACTCTGGTCGATAATAATCGCCTTGTCTAGCTGCTTAATGCCTATAATATCTTCATGTTTACCAGGCACCGTACCGGCTCGGTGCAATCTGGCAAGCAGTTCTTTGGCAAGAATGTCGTTAATCAGGCTGGATTTACCGGAGCCGCTGACACCACTGACCACCACCAGCTCATTGAGCGGTATAGTCACGTCAATCCGCTTCAGATTGTTTTCATAAGCTCCTTTTATAACGATCGTCTTACCGCTACCACTCCGCCGGGTCTTCGGAACGGCGATCTTTTTTTTGCCGGACAGATACTCGGCCGTAATGCTGCCTTTGGTCTTAATCACCTCTGCGGGAATACCAGCGGCTACAACATGACCGCCATGAATGCCCGCTCCCGGGCCGATGTCCAACAGGTAATCGGCTGTCCTGATCGTTTCCTCGTCGTGCTCAACCACAATAACCGTATTGCCTAAGTTTTTGAGACGTTTCAAGGTGTCTATAAGCCGGGCATTATCTCTTTGATGCAAACCTATACTGGGCTCGTCGAGCACATATAAAACACCCATTAAACCGGAACCGATTTGAGTAGCCAAGCGGATACGCTGAGCTTCGCCGCCACTCAAAGTGTTGGCACTCCTCAGCAATGTCAGGTAGTCCAACCCAACGTCAACCAAAAACTGTAATCTGGCGGATATCTCCTTAACAATCAAGCGAGCTATATGCGTTTCTGTGGCGCTTAAATTAAGAGAGTTGATCCAGTTGTTAGCATCGGTTATGGACAGTTGGCAAACACCCATGATCGAGCTGTGATTGACGGTTACTGCCAAAACCTCAGGCTTCAGTCTTAAGCCGTTACACTTGAAGCAGGGTCGTTCCTGCATAAACCGCTCGATATCCCGACGGATAAAATCACTGTCAGTCTCCCGGTGTCGACGCTCCAGATTTGGTATAACTCCCTCGTAGGTTGTCTCGAAACTTCGGCCAGCGCTTAGCTTGATACGATAAGTTTCATTCCCAGTACCGTAAAGGATTATTTTGATTTGCTCGGCGCTCAGCTCGCCAGTTGGCACATGCAGAGAAAAGCTATACTTTTCGGCAACAGCAGACAGTTTCTTCATATACCAGTTATCTACATTGATGCGGTTATATGGCCGAATCGCTCCCTCTGCAATCGTTAATCGACCGTTCGGGATTACCAGTTCAGGATCAACCTCCAGACGTGATCCTATACCCGTACAAACCGGACAGGCACCTTGCGGACTATTAAAACTGAATGTCCTAGGCTCCAGTTCGGGGATTGCTACTTCGGGGTGATTGGGGCAAGCATAGCGCAAGCTGAAAGTTTTGATCTGGTTATTGTCAGCCTCAAGTATATAGACATTATCTTCTGCTACTTCTAAAGCCTGTTCAACACTTTGAACTAGCCTACCCCGACTGTCTTTGTCTAGCACCAAGCGATCGACAACAATCTCTATATTGTGACGGATATTTTTGTCCAGTTCAGGAAACTCATCCAACGCGTAAACTACATCATCAACCCTAGCGCGAGCAAAACCGGCACGCATGAATTGTTCCGGGATGTGTTCAAATGCACCCTTTTTCGACATCACAATCGGCGCCAGAACAATGATCCGTTTGTCCATATAATTAGCTTCGATTTGCTCAATGATACTTTCAATGGTTCGCCTTTCCACCACGACGTCATCAATCGGGCAATGAGGCACACCTATTCGGGCATACAATAGACGCAAATAGTCATATATTTCGGTGACTGTAGCCACGATAGAACGAGGGTTACGACTGGTTGACTTCTGGTCAATCGATATAGCCGGACTCAAGCCATCAATTTGATCCACGTCGGGCTTTTCCATCAGACCCAGAAATTGCCGAGCATAAGAGCTTAAACTTTCCACATAACGCCGCTGTCCTTCAGCATAGATGGTATCGAACGCCAGCGACGATTTGCCCGATCCTGACAGACCGGTAATAACAACCAGTTTGTTACGAGGAATATCCACGCTTATATCTTTTAGATTGTGCTCTCTGGCACCCTTGACTGAAATGGCGTCTGACACTGGACTTATTAAACCCCCTTTTAAACTCAGCAATTATACTCGAAAAACCGCTTAATTTCCACTATCTCGCATTAGATAAAAAAGAAGGTTACCCAATGACTATCGGTTAGATAGTAATTCGGTTACCCTAGTTCTTACTATGAAGAGAACTATGTTTAAAG
>JAJYIP010000010.1 GCA_021790005.1 bacterium | reverse complement strand
TATATATGTCTTTAAGCATGATGGCCTTGAAAAGATTAAGCGTGCCGTTCGGGTGGAAGGTTCAAGCGTATACTTCCTGGGAGATAATTTAGATCACAGTACGGATAGTCGTCATTTCGGCTGGATAAGTCAAGACAAGATTATAGCTAAACAGCTTAAGCCTAGGCTTCAATATGCCGGAACCGGATGGCTCCGAAAACAACTAACACGACGATAGTTAAAACAAGCGCAATGACATCATGAACAAGTCCAAATTTAGTAGTTCCAACAACGGCCCAGCGCATAGCGTCAACAGTATAGGAAATGGGGTTTAATTCGGCGACGATCCTTAGCCAAGTGGGCACATGATTTAGGGGGTAGAGAGCGCCACTTAGGAAATATAGCGGAAATACCAGAAATTGGTTAATGGCTTGAAAGCCTTGCATGTCCTCAACAAACGACCCGATGCCAGAGCTGAAGCTGGCAATCGCGATCGCCAGTGCAATCATAAAAAGAAGAGCAATGGGCAATCTTAGCCAGTCGTGCGGCCGAAACCCCAGAGCCAATGAAATAACAAATACTAACACGCCTTGTATAACAGCCGTCGTGGCACCGCCTAAAGCCCCACCGATCATAATTTTAAACCGGCTGACCGGTGCAACTAACGTCTCTTTTAAGAAACCGAATTGGCGGTCAAACACGATCATGGCGCCATAAAACATGGCAGAGAACAGGACGGTCTGCGCCATTATCCCCGGTACTAGAAACTCTAGGTAATTCCCTTGCCCCGCCGCTTTATATACCGAGCCCAATCCGTAACCGAGTGCTAGTAAAAATAGTAAAGGTTGTCCGATTGCGCCAACGATGCGTGATTTACTACGTATGTAGCGTTTAATCTGTCTGAGCCAGAGTATATATATAACCTTCATCGCATATTCCTTGCCCGGACTCTAGATCGCCAGACTTCGTGCGGATCGACCGATTCGTCCCGTAAATCTTTGCCAGTTAATGTTAAGTAGGCCTGTTCAAGTGTCTTGGTTTGGGTCTGGCTTTTGAGTTTATTGGCCGTACCGATTGCAATAAGCTTACCGTGATCAATAATAGCAATGCGGCTAGCATTGGCTTCGGCTTCCTCCAGATAGTGCGTGGTAAATAGGATGGTCATTTCCTTTTCCTTGGCGAGATTGCTGACATAATTCCAGAGTAGGTTACGGGTCTGGGTATCTAATCCAAGCGTAGGTTCGTCTAAAAACAGCACCACCGGGTGGTGTAATAGCCCTCTGGCGATCTCTAGGCGTCTTTTCATACCACCTGAGAAAGTTTTAACCAGACTGTCGCGGCGTTCCCATAATTCAACCAGCGTAAGTAATGTCTTAATGCGTTGACCAATCTCTTTAGTGGGAACTTTATACATAATGGCGTGTAATTGCATGTTCTCGTAAGCGCTCAGATCATTATCCAGAGTCGGATCCTGAAACACGATGCCGAAACTTTTACGGGTAGCATCCTGAGCCTTGATGACATTATGATTATTCAGTGTAAGAGATCCAGAGGTAGGTTTAAGCAAGGTAGTCAGCATCTTAATGGTGGTTGACTTACCGGCCCCGTTAGGGCCCAGTAGAGCAAACATCTCGCCTTGTTTAACGCTGAAGCTAATGTCATCAACAGCGGTAAAATTACCGAATTTTTTGCTTAAGTGTTTAACTTCAATCATAGTTCAATGGGTGAGTGACTCACTAAATCTTTTACTTTCTCTGATGGCATTGGTCCATGCGAAGTCCGTAGAGGGGCTTCTCTAAGTATTAATGCGGTAATGAAAGCGGCGGCCACGAAGGGTAAACCCAAGAGGAACATGTCATGGAAGGACTGTGTATAGGCTAGCATGACGTCATGTTGAATGAAGGATGGCAGGCTAGCAAGTGCTTGATTGCTGCTTTCAAGCGCGCTGGTTGAAATATTGGCTTTGCCAGCCGCCGGCAGAAGTTTTTCAATATGAGCCGTTAAGCGCGATATTAAAATGCTGCCGAATATGGCGCCACCGAGGGCGCTACCAATGCTTCTAAAGAAGGTCGTTGTAGAAGTTGCCGTACCCATTTGCTTAATGTCAACCGAATTTTGGACTGCTAAAGTCGGTACCTGCATTAGTGAACCAAGTCCAAGTCCAATCACAATCATCCAAAACGCCAGGGTCAACTGGCTTGTAGTTAGGCTGACATGGCTGAACAACCAGATGCCTAAGCCAAGCAGTATCGTGCCAACAATCGGAAATATCTTATACTTGCCGGTCTTAGTAATCATTCGTCCGGAAATGATAGAAGCTGCCATCATTCCTAAAACCAATGGAATCATGAGCAGTCCGGAAACCGTTGGCGAGTAGCCTCTGGCTACCTGTTGGTACATAGGGATATACAGAATGGTTGCGAACATGGCGATTCCGGTTAAGATTGACATTAAAACCGAAACCGTAACGATGTCATTCTTAAACAGATCGAGCGGGATTAAGGGTTCGCTGGCTCGGCGTTCCCATAGGGCAAAGCCGATACCGAAGACAAAAAATGCAATTAGCAGTCCGATGATTTGTGGACTTGACCAGGCGTATTGGATGCCGGCCCAAACTGACACTAAAAGTATGCTGACAACGGAAACGGTCATTAAAGCCGCCCCCATATAGTCGATTTTGTGTTGAAGCTTGAAAGACGGAAGATGTAATCTAGTCGCTACGGCCGCTAAAGCTAAGACGCCGAGTGGCAGGTTAATATAGAAAATCCAGCGCCATCCACTGACACCAAGAATGCTATGAGCACCTGACAAGAAGCCTCCAAGCAGCGGTCCAGCTACGCTGGCAACGCCAAATACAGCGCCAAAATAACCCTGATAGCGGCCTCTTTGCCGCGGTGGTACGATGTCTCCGATGATAGCCAGCACAAGGCTCATTAAACCACCGCCACCGATACCTTGTAGTGCGCGGAAAATAATCAATTGATGCATGCTTTGGCTCAGTCCGGATAATGCCGAGCCGATTAGAAAGATAATAATGGATATCTGAAAGAGTTTTTTGCGGCCGAACAGATCGCCTAGTTTGCCGTAAATAGGTGTCGCAATGGCGCTAGTTAACAGATAGGCTGTTGCAACCCATGAATATTCATTTAGCCCATGTAAATCACTGGCTATAGTCGGCAGAGCAGTCGCGACAATGGTTTGATCAAGGGCGGCCAACAACATAGCCATCATCAAGGCAGACATGATAATTAAGATTTCACGATGTGTCCTGTTTTCGCTAATTTGGCCGCGTTGAGCAGCGATGTCTGGCATAATTACTCCTCGGGATTAGGATTATTACTAAGTTTAACTTCGAACTGAGCAGTCATGTTGGTGGCTAGTTTTTCTAGTAAACGAATCAGTTGCTGACGATCTTCGATGCTCCAGTCGGTTATTATAGTTTTAATGATAGAGCGCTTCGCTGTTTTTAGCTTTTTGGCAGCAGTATGACCACGATTACTCAGGCTTAATTGATGCACGCGTTTGTCGGTAGTGGTTTGTCTAATGATAAGTCCATCATCTTCCAGTTCGTGAACTTTACGGCTGACCGATGGAGCTTCGATGCCCAGATGTTTGACCAGATCCCGAAATTGACATGGTCCGTGATCTAGTATTATAAGGATTGCGGCAGCGGGGCGATCGATATTAAGTTCGGCTTTCATCAATACCTCATCCCAATAAGCTGGTTTTTTAGATACTCTAAGACAGGCCGTCAGGTTGGCTTCAATTGCGTCAAGTATTTGATCGTCTTGAGCTGTCACCTGCCCAGTATACAATAGTTACTTAAGATAAGTAAATAGCTAATACGGCAAATTAGTATTTATGGTTTGGCCGGTACTGGTCGACGATGACGATGACTGCAAGTTACTAGATTTAGGAGTCCCCTTGCCTTGCGGTGTATTTTGGAGTCCGGCGTACGATGATCCGAGTGAACTTGATGGGCTGTTTGCTTGGTTGCTGATGTTTGATCCCGGTGTGATTTGGCCAACTGATGTATTGTTCTGTGACCCCAGCGGCAGCGCCTGAACGTTTTTATAACGAGCCGGATTGTCTGGTAATGGCTGGACCCGGTTGTATCTAATCAAAACTACGGCTATGACTCCGGCAGCAAAAGCAACGATGATAGCGGTTATAATAAAAAACCGATCACCGGCATTGCTTGCTCGGGATAACTCCTTATCTTGATCGTCGTTGTCTAATTCAGTCTTTATCACTACAAAAAATCATCCTTATTAAGAACTAGTTTAGACTATAAAGACAAAAAATAGAATGTATCTAATTAACAATATTTACTACTTGCTACTTGAAACAATGCTATATAATAAGTTTGTTATTCATAGTAATCCTGATCCTAAGTAGGATTATACAAAAATAAAAACCAAATGAACGTTAGACAAGTCAACCATTTTAGTGCCGGACAGCACTCCTATGATTCGCCGCCCAAAAAAAATCAGAGCGGTTTTATACGTTTAGCCATGTTAATCTTGTTATCCGTTTTGTTAATCGGATCGTCCGTTAATTTGTTTGGTTTTGTGAATGTTTCTGCCGACGCTGCTCAGCCGGAAATAAGGTCGTCAGCCGGCGATTACTGCCTTGATGATTTTCACGGGGATAAAAAGCCCAATAGCATAGTTGACGCCTGGAATTGTAATGGAACATCGTCCCAGAACTGGTCCTGGTCGGGAAACCAGATAAAATTGGATGCCAAGTATTGCCTAGACGTTATTCATTCTAAGGTCGGTTTGAATTTATGCAGCACAGCGAAGGACCAAATCTGGCATGCGGATAGTGTCGGTTTGATTAATATGTCTAACAGCCAGTGTTTAAATTTGCCAGGATCAAAAACGGGCATACAGCTCACCACGGTCGGCTGCAATAATCTGTCTAGTGTCAACGAAGCGTGGACTCCAACTGTTTGGAGGGGTAAAGCCATGCTGGCTGTTTCCAGTCCGCCGTGTACGCAAAGTCATATTGGTTTGCGTGTGGCTTGTTTTGCCGAACGTCAGTGGCTGGCTTGGGCAACCGAACCGCAGCTCAGGCCGTATTTACTGAACGATTACACCGATGGCAATGCTTACGAAGAATGGTGTTCTGACTTTGTCAGCTACGTCTATAGAGAAGCCGGACGACCGTTTAGTGGTGGCGAGAGGGGTGCCAATGGTTGGGATGAGTATAATGCTAACAATATTCAGTACATGGGCTTTAGTTATCACCAGGCTGGTAGTGGCTATGTGCCAAAAGCCGGTGACGTGGCATTTTTTAATTATCCTGGCGGACATGTGGAGATAGTTGAATCCGGCGGTAAGCACCCGACATTTATTTATGGCGATTCCGGTACGCTTGACCCGATTACCCATAACGGCGATATGGCTAAAAACCAGATAACGTCCGACGGCACGTTTGGACAGGTTATATATTACCTCTCACCTGATTAGATTCGCCGTTATACTTAAGCCTAACTTCAGTAGCTATGTATAATGTAAACGATGACTATGCCGAAAATTTTGGTCAGGATATCTGATTATTTGGGATCTAAAAAATTTTATTGGTTATTATTAGTATTATTTGTACTTGAGGCCAGTTGGATTGCGGTTTCTGCAGCTTACCCACAGGCTTTTGATGAAGGTTTTCATTTTGGCATTATAAAGATTTACTCTCATTACTGGTTGCCATTTTTAAGCAGTCAACCGGCGCATGCCGATGCTTATGGTGCTGTTTTCAGGGATCCATCGTACCTGTATCACTATTTAATGAGTTTTCCTTACCGCTTAATTGCATTATTTGTCCACTCCCAAATTACCCAGATCATTATTCTCAGGTTTATTAACATTGCACTCTTTACCTATGGCATCGTATTATTCCGCAAAATACTGCGTCGGGTTGGTACTTCCAAAGCGCTCAGCAACTTAATTCTAAGTCTCTTTATTCTGATTCCGATTGTGCCACAACTGGCTGGTCAAATTAATTACGATAACTTACTAATGCCTTTGACAGCGGCAATTATTCTGTTGTCGTTTCGGGTTTTAGATGAAGTGAGGGCCCGTCAGCCATCAATCTGGTCAATCGTTTTATTGATTGGTTTTGGCCTTGAAGTCAGTCTGGTAAAATACGCCTTTCTGCCTATTTTTGCCGGTATCGCTCTATTTATGCTTTTTTTGGTGTATCGTACGTACAATAGACAGCTTGGACAGTTTTTTAAATCTCTCCTAAAGAGCTGGAAAACACAAACCCAGCTTGCCAGAATATTGATGGTCATCTTGCTCATTGTATCGTTCGGCATGTTTTACCAACGTGACATTATAAATCTAGTTGACTACCATAGCATTGAACCAAATTGCGCCAAAGTATTAAGTGTCAAGCAATGCATGTCGTATAGCGTCTGGGCATATAACTATAAAGACCATAATAAGCTTACCAGCGGCGTTACTAGTCTTAGCGATTTAAATCCGGTTATCTATCTTGGACAGTGGGTCTACTGGATGTGGTATAGATTATTTTTTGCCGTCAATGGACCAAATGACCATTTTGCTAACTATCCGCCACTGCCTCTTCCAAGCCTAGCGGCATTAATCGTTGGAATAGTCGGTTTATACGCTGTGATTAAGTGGTGGCGCAAATTATTTGCCAACAATCTTTATCTAGTCATGCTATTTGTCATTACCGCCAGCTATCTTATAGCTTTGATTACTCAAGGTTACGTGACTTACCAATACACAGCGGTTCTAGAAAACATGAACGGACGCTATTTGCTGCCGGTATTGCTCTTGGGGGCCGCTATAGCCGGCCAAGCCGTAAGTGTGGCTTTTAAGGACCAGACTAGAAAAATAATTTTTGCGATGGTAATACTGATTTTATTTATTGAAGGTGGAGGAATCTTGACTTTCATTGCAAGGAGTGGTCCCAGCTGGGATCTTAACAATAAGGCAGTTGTAACAGTCAACAACAAGGCTCGCAAAGTTATTAACCATGTAGTAGTTAAAGGTCGCAAAAACTACAAAGGTCCGATTTGGTTTTTTAACTAGCTATTTATCGAAAAAATTACGTTTAGTTATTTCCAGTATATCTTCCAGCAGGGTTCGGTTAATGCGGATGAGATCGGCTATGACACCGAGGGTAAAGGATATAAAAGAAGCTACTAAAAATACGGTACCGGCTAAAAGGGATTGCAGATGGTGAGCGCCGAACTGGTTTTTGACGGTAAGAGATAGATACAGGAAGTTAATAAATGGGATCAAGCCGGCAATAAGAAGAATGCTGCCCAGGCTAACAAATACGGCGTAGGGCTTGTACATAATGAAGGCTCTGATAATGGTTACGCTTGATCGTCGAATGTGTTGCCAAGAGCTTTTAAATTGTCTGGACTCCCTAAGCTTGGGGTTGGTAACTATTGGTATATTTAAGATGGCATGCCCCTTGTGGGCAGCTTGGATAGTGGTTTCGGTTGCCCAACTGTAGTCGGCGATCGGGTTGAGTTGCAAAGCGGCCCGCCGGCTGTAAGCCCTAAAACCACTAATAGCATCAGGAACGTTGGTACCGGCCGCAATATTCAATACGTTGGTACCGAACTTTTGAAAAAATTTCTTAGAAGTCGAGAAATGAGGAATAGTCTGGGTTTGGCGATCGCCAATAACGGTATCCGCGATACCATTAAGGATGGGTTTGACTAAGTCGGGTATCCTTTCCTGCGGATACTGGTTGTCTCCTTCGGTCTGAACTATGATATCGGCGCCCATTTCAAGTGCGTAGTTAAGTCCGTGTCTGAACGATCGACTTAAACCTTGATTCTGGGTATGAATCAGAAAATGTTTGACGCCGTGTTTTTTAGCGACAGCAACAGTTTTGTCGGTTGAGCCGTCGTCAATTATTAGGATTTCAATCTTATCGATGCCTTTGATTTTCTTCGGTATGGTATTTAAAACCAACCCTAAAGTACTCTCCTCGTTTAAGCAAGGAATCATAATAACAAGTTTCATATAGATAGATTATACCAAGTCAAATAATAATTAGCTGAACTAAGTCATTATATTGCATAAATTAAAAATCGCGTATTATTAAATATTTTTTAAATCCGACTACATAATCAATTAGATAAGCCATATACTGCATCACTAGACCTATGCGTGAGTATCGCCAAGAACAATATATTAGTAATGACCTGGTGGTTTTGTTGCTTGCATCGCTTGTTTATTTTTGGCTTAAGCGATACGTTCACATTAGTCTCCACCATATTTTTATCGTTTTATTGCTAGTCCTAGTTTTAGCTTTAATCGGGTATTTAGTAGTGCGACTGCCTAAGCATCTGGACATTAAAAACTGGCACACCATGAGCGGGCTTAAATTTGAGGATCAAGCCGCGCTCTGGCTTAAAATGGATGGTTTTAATAAAGTCATTAAAACTGAGTACTACGACATGGGTGTAGATCTCATTGCCCATAAAGACGGTGTTAGGTATGCGGTGCAGGTCAAGCGTTATACTAATCCAGTAGGCGTGGCTGCTGTACGGGCGGTTGTGAGTGGCATGGTGATGTACGGATGTACGCAGTGTATGGTCATGACCAATTCAACCTTTACGACCGGCGCTCAGCGGCTGGCCATGGCTAATAATTGTCGATTGATTGACGGCGGTCAGCTAGCAAGTGCGATAAAAAAGCCTTAGTTTTAAGACTTGTTTTAATAACCCAAATAAATATAAACTAATACTTGCTATGAAGTTAGAGTTTTATTTTGATCCCTCATGTCCATTTTGTTGGGTTACAAGCCGCTGGCTTTTAAGTGTAGCTAACAAGCGCGATCTGGATATAGTTTGGCGTCCGTTTAGTCTGGCGCTTAAAAACGGTGAGCTCGAGACAGGTAATGACGGCCGGACAGATCATTTAGCGGCCCATCGGGTCATCAGGGTGATGTTGGCCGCTGCTAAAGATGGCGTGCCACTGCTAGATTTGTATACTAAATTCGGCATTAGACATTTTATGGTTGGTGACGAATATGACGATGCGGTTATTACTGATGTGCTTAAAGAACTCAAGCTGGACCTTAAATATGCTAATTCGGCTGATGATACTAAGTTTGACTCTACACTAAAAACCGCTATTCACGAGGCGACTAAGATTGTCGGCCAGGATATAGGCGTGCCAACAATTGTTTTTGATTTCGGCGGTGGTAAAAAAACCGGCTTTTTCGGACCGGTCTTGCAGGCTTTGCCATCAGAGGAAGAATCGATCAAGTTATGGGACGGCCTTATTAAATTGGCGGGCTCACCTGACTTTTATGAACTTAAGCGTGGTCGGCAATCTGGTGGGCCGGATGTTTTTAGTACAGCCCGTTGTTAATCTTGGTGTCCGATCAAAGACCTTAAGTATTGAGTTAGATCGTCTTTAAGATCGTCTTGGCGTAGAGCGAAGTCAATATTAGCTTTTATGTAATCAAGCTTGTTTCCGGCATCAAAATACTTGCTGTTTTTAATGTTGCAGGCCACTATTCTTTTGTTATCTGCCAGCATAAGTTTTAAGGCGTCATTGCTGTAAAGTTCATTATTGCCTTCTAGCTTTTTTTCCGCCTGATGCAAATATTTGAAAATGTCAGGTGTAAGAACGAAGCCGCTGACAGTTGCCCAGTCGCTGGGGGTATTAGTTTTGCCAGGTTTTTCGATTATCTGGTTGACATCAATAATACCCGGTTCGATTTCACTACCTCCGGCAAAACCGTATTTGTCATAGTCGTTGTCAGTGGTGGCTTTAATAACACTTAAGACCGGGCTGTTGTACTTGTTGTAAACGTCAATCATCTGTTGGAAGCGAGCAGGTTTAGCGCTAATGAAGTCGTCGCTGAACGTAAATATGAAGGGCTCGTTGCCAATCAAGTGCTCGGCGTTAAGTAGAGGCGTGCCGTTGCCATACGGTCCTTTCTGCCTAACATAAACGAAGTTGGCCATATTGGCGATGGCTTCGATCATATTGAGTAGCGGTTTCTTTTTTTCGCCACCAGCTCTCAAGTTGGCAACCAGATCTTCGCTTGGCCGGTCGAAATGGTCTTCAATGCTGCGTTTATTCTGACCGGTTACTAATACTATGTCCTGAATGCCTACGCTCACCAGTTCTTCAACAATATATTGGATGATCGGTTTGTCTACCAATGGCAGCATTTCTTTTGGCATGGCCTTTGTTTGAGGTAAGAATCTGGTGCCAAAACCAGCGGCGGCAATTACTGCTTTAGTGATCTTATTCACATATCCGATACTAGCACCGAATCAATAAAATACTAATACTTTTTTAATAAGCACGGGGTTTTAATCAGGATTGCACCTCGGCTAAAGCGGGGTAGCCCATACTTGACAATGTGTAAATAATTATTGAAGTTGGATGATTAATATAACGTAGTTTTTTAAAAGGCGCGTGGTGGCGATACAATAGAAGCGATAACCAACAGGAAGCCGAGGATAATTTATTGTTTATGAATAGGATTTTAGTGGTTGAAGACGAGCTTCGGGTTGCACAAGCCGTTAAGCGTGCCTTGGAGGCAGAAAACTATCAGGTCGATTGGGTATTAGATTCAGCGCAAGCACTCGTTTCGGCTATGCGACCGGATTATGCCTTGATAATTTTGGATCGTATGTTGCCTGGCCCCCACGAGGGCTTAGATATAATTCATAATTTGCGTGCCAATAACGTATCTACTCCGATCCTTTTATTGACGGCTTTAGGTGAGGTTAAAGATCGAGTGGAAGGTTTACAGGTTGGAGCAGATGATTATTTGGTGAAGCCGTTTTCCATCCGTGAACTTTTAGCCAGGGTTAAAGTACTATTAAAGAGGCCAAAAGTTACGATGGGAGCCATTATCCAAGTCGGTAATTTAAAGATGGATACTCAGGCTCAGCACGTCGTCAGAGCTAATCGGCTAATCAAGTTATCTAACCGTGAGTATAAGCTATTGCATTATATGATGTATAACCAGGGTGAAATATTATCTAAGGAAAGATTGATTAGTCATGTCTGGGATGAGAATGCGGATATCATGACCAATACGGTTGAGGTTTACATGGCGTACTTAAGAAAAAAAATTGATCGTGACTTTCCAGGTGAGCAACCATTGATTGAAACGGTTTTTGGTTTTGGTTACCGGATAGTGGGTTAATGTAGAATGTTTCGATCGGCGCTTCTTAAACTTACGGTCGGTTACGTAGCGATTGTCATGCTGCTTAGCCTAACCTTAAGCGTTGTTTTATATCACTTTGCAACGGTAGAACTTAAAGAGGGTTTAAACCGACAATATACTGTACTAATTGGTAGTGATCATGATACCGACAATATTTTGGGTTTAAGCGAGGAAGTTTTTAGCGGTCGGGCCAGTCAGCTCTACTTTGATCTGGTTTATTTTAATGTTGTGGTTTTGGTATTTGCAGGGATTGGTAGCTATGGTTTAGCCAGACGGACGTTAAAACCGATTGAGGCAGCTCATCGTGCTCAAGTACGTTTTACGGCTCATGCCAGTCATGAGCTGCGGACGCCACTGGCAGCTATCAAAGCGGATACCGAATCGGTGCTCATGCTCAAAAATCCGGGAGTTAAGTTGCTTGAAAAAACTCTCAAAGCCAATTTGAGGGATGTAGAGCACATAGAGACTCTGGCTAATCGCTTGCTGGAAGTCTCACGTCTGAAATCTGCCAATACATTGCCAAAAAGCCGGATAAGATTAGAAAATCTCATCCAAAGTTGCATTAAAAGAATTAAGCGTACGCCAGCGGGAAAATTAGCTAAAATTGAAGCCGATTTAAGTGATCTAACTGTAAAAGGAGATCCGGTTTCGTTGGAATTAGTTGTAACGACAATATTAGATAATGCAATTAAATATAGTCCGCGCGAATCACTAGTTACAATAACGCTTAGTCAAGAGGGGCATGATGCCATTGTGGCTGTCCATGACGCAGGGCCTGGCATTGCGCCTGAAGACATCGATCATGTTTTTGAACCGTTTTATCGCTCCAAATCGCTCAATAATACAAAAGCCAAAGGATTTGGACTTGGTTTGTCGCTAGCTAAGGAAATTGTTGACGCGCATGGCGGCACAATTAGAATCGAAAGTGTTGATGCGCAGGGTACGCGTGTACTAGTCAGGTTGCCCATAGCCTGAATAATCCATCAGCAAATATACAGTTATGGCTGGCAATATGTGCGAGAATTATGAAGAAGATTGTTATTGGCTTGGGCGTGCTCGGCATATATGTACTCTATAGTCTGGGCATAAGACATCAAAATCCAATTCTGGCGAAACCAGCCAGTCTTAGTAATGGTAACGGTGCCTCTGCCGGGAGTGGTGGTAGTAGCGTCGCTACTAATAATAGCAACAGCTCGACCAGTGGTGGTGCAAGTGCTAGTACTGCTTCAAATGGTAATCAACAATCTTCCGCTACCTCGTCAAATTCATCGGCCTATAAAGACGGCACATACACCGGGGCAGTCGAAAATGTTTACTACGGCAATGTCCAAGTAGCTGTAACGATTAGCGGCGGCAAAATAACTAACGTTAAGTTTTTACAGTATCCTAACTCACATTACACCTCGGTATATATTAATCAGCAAGCAATGCCATACTTGCAACAGGAAGCGCTACACTCGCAAAATTCTAATGTCCAGGTAATATCTGGCGCTACATTTACTTCTCAAGGATTTATCCAGTCCATGCAAAGCGCGTTGGCCAGAGCATAAATAGGTGATTGTCAATGAAGCGCAGTGAATTGATCATGGGTATGCCGATAACGCTTGAGATTGTAGATCATAAAGACACCGAACCATTTAATAAAATATTTGATTATTTTCGTTTGGTTGACTCGAAGTATAGTCCGTACAAGAAGGATAGTGAATTGTCGCAAATAAACCAAGGTCTAAGTAAAGAAAACTGGTCTAGCGAAATGAGTCAGGTAATGTCATTATGCGAAGAGACTAAGGCTTTAAGTGGTGGTTATTTTGATGTCTACAGCGATGGACAGATTGATCCTTCCGGTCTGGTTAAGGGTTGGGCTATTAATAATGCAGCTAACTTATTGAAAGATTGGGGGATTAATGATTTTTATATTGAAGCTGGCGGAGACATTCAAATTAGTGGCAAAAACGAATCCGGTGAACTCTGGTCGGTTGGTATCAGAAACCCCTTTAATATCGATGAGATTATCAAAGTCCTTAAGTTGACAGATATTGGTATTGCCACGTCTGGCACATATTTGAGGGGGGAGCACATATACAATCCGCACGACCGAACTAAGACGCCTAGTGTTATTAAAAGTTTGACCGTTATCGGACCGAATGTATATGAAGCAGACCGCTTTGCAACAGCTGCTTTTGCCATGGGCAGCAATGGTATCGGCTTCATTAATGCTTTGCCTGGCTTTGAGGGCTATATGATCGACGAAAATAAACGTGCGACTTACACGAAAGGATTTGAACTGTATGTGGCTTAAACTGCTGGAATCGTTTGATGACGTCATCGATAACATATCGATGTACAGACTGATGCTTTATTACCTTATCGGCCTACTGGGTGTTGCGGTAATCTTGTCCGCTATCGGTGTGATGCATTTTAGTGCCGTTTCGATAGCTATATCGGTTGGTATTTTGGTCTTTGCAAGTTATCTCATAAATAAAATATTCGCTGCCATTTTCAACGCACCGGTAAATCCGGAATCGTCGATTTTGACGGGTTTGATTCTGGGGCTGATTGTTCCACCTTCGCCAACCGGCACCGGTCTTTTGTTTTTGTTGGCCGTCGCTGGTTTAGCGATTGCTTCTAAGTATATTTTGACTATTAAAAAGAAGCATATATTTAACCCGGCGGCTATCGCAGTAGTACTGACCGCCTTCGGTCCGAGGCAGTTTGCCAGCTGGTGGGTCGGTACGGCTGTCATGTTGCCGTTCGTAATTGTTGGCGGAATCGTCATAGCGAGAAAGGTACGTAGCGAGCAGATGATAGGAATATTTTTGCTGGCAACTACGCTTACGACCGCCATTTTGACGCTTGCTACAGGTGGTAATTTGGGTATCGAACTAAAAAACATGATTCTTTATTCGTCGGTATTTTTCTTGGGTTTTGTAATGCTAACCGAACCCTATACATCTCCTACGACACAAAAGTTTAAAATCTGGTATGCAGTGATTGTAGGCGTCATAATGGCTCCGCAAGTTCACATAGGCAATTTTTACCCGTCACCTGAACAGGCACTGATCGTGGGTAATCTATTTGCGTATATTGTCGGTAGTAAGGTGAAGCTTTTCCCAACGCTGTTTAGAAAATATAAACTAGCTGACAGTATCGCTGAGTTTTCTTTTATTCCTGATCAGCCTTTAAGTTATTTGCCGGGTCAATACATGGAGTTTACGTTGCCCCATGACAATCCTGATGCCAGGGGAGTCAGACGATATCTCACTTTATCTTCCTCTCCAACCGAAGAACAAATTAAAATTGGCGTTAAGTTTTATGACGAAGGTTCAAGTTTCAAGGCCGCATTACTGGATATAGATCAGAATTCGTCAATTGTTGCCTCGGAGTTGTCCGGCGATTTTGTGATGCCTGAGGATCCAGAACAGAAACTGTTGTTTATTGCCGGCGGCATAGGTATAACTCCTTTTCGAAGCATGATCAAGTATTTAGTCGACACTAATCAGGCACGTGATGTCAGTCTGCTTTATTCAGTGAAAAACGAAGCTGAAATTGCCTATCGCAAAGATTTTGATGAGGCGAAACGAAAAATCGGCAGCCAAATCTATTACATGCTTAGTGGTCGCAGTGCAAAACCGACCATGGCTGATACTTTCAAGGGTAAAATTAGTTTGGAAGTGATTGAGAAATTAATTCCAGATTTCGAGGAGCGTATTATATATATTTCTGGTACCCATCGGATGGTTGAAGAGTTGCAGCACGAATTGCACCAAATGGGCATAGTTCATGCTAATATAAAGACTGACTTCTTTCCCGGTTATGCGTAAAAACTTTTTACCAGGTTAGCCGGCAAGTAGTTACGTACTCAGTAATTAAGCGAGGTACAACTTGATGGTTGCACAAACATCAGCTGTAAGAAATAAATCTAATCGAATAGATTTTTATGATCATGACAAACACAGTTACGAGGAATTTTGGGTAGGCAGAGAGTATGAGCACGAGTCGGAAGTTATAGCTCTTAATCGGTTACTTAAAAACCGACACTATAAATTGGCGATGGATTATGGCGGCGGATATGGTCGTATTTCTCCTGTTATATTAGAGCATACAGATAAACTCATATTGGTTGATCCGTCTAAAAAACAACTAGATATTGGACGCCGATTTTTACAAGATTACAAAAATGTTGATTTTGTTAAGGTGACAGAAAAAGACAGTGTTCCTGCTAAAGATAATTCACTAGATTTATTGGTTATGGTCAGGGTTTCTCATCATTTGCCTGATCCCCGGCTGACCTTTCAAGCCATTGCCAAAGCCCTAAAGCCAGGTGGCGAGGCTATCATTGAAATCGCCAACGAGGCGCATTTCGTTAACCGTTTAAGATATATGAAAAATTTAAAGACGGTACCGAAACAGCCAGTACCAATTGGTAGTGTAGCCAATGGAATCGTGGATGACACTCCTTTCTTCAACCATCACCCTAAAACTATCGAGGCGATGTTTAATGCTAATGGCTTAAATGTCGAAAAAAAGTTGTCGGTATCCAATTTACGCCACAGGGCACTCAAAGCACATTTAAGCATGGATCGAATGCTGGCTCTAGAGAAGTATTTTCAAGGTAAGTTGTCAATTTTGGATTTCGGTCCGAGCATATTCTTTCTGCTCAAGAAAGAAGAATAGATTTTTTTAGTAACGAGCAATTGGCCATATCCACTGTTTAATGGTATGATAGACTGACAGTGAAGAAGTGGAGAATCACTAGTTTGGTTCTTATCGCCGGTTTACTTATCGGCGGTTCTGTTTACTTTTGGATTAGTAAAAATACCAATATACATCTACCCGTCAGACTTGGCTTCCATGCCACTCAGAAATCTACAGCCAAACTTAAAACCGTTAATAATAATAAAATTAAAATTGCTCATATTTTTGTCATTATGGAGGAGAACCAGCCAGGTAACGTAATAATCGGCAACTCTGCCAACGCTCCTTACATTAACAGTCTTATCTCTAAATACTCTGTTGCCACTAATTACTATTCCGTTACGCATCCCAGCCTGCCGAATTATCTGGCAATCACCAGTGGTTCAACTGACGGCATAACCTATGATTGTAATCCGCCCAGCGCGGGCTGCATGCTTAATGTTCCTAATATAGCCGATCGGATTGAGGCCAGCGGTCTGACATGGAAAGAGTACGCTGAGAGTATGCCATCACCTTGCTATATGTACAACTACGGCGACTATGCCACTAAGCATAACCCGTTCGTTTACTATAGTGACATAGCCAATAACAAGTCGCGCTGTGATAGCCACGTTGTACCGTTTACGCAGCTAGCCGGCGACTTGGCGGCAACTAAGACCACGCCCAACTTTGCTTTTATTACGCCCAATCTCTGTAACGATATGCATAATTGCTCGGTTGAAGCGGGCGACTATTGGTTATCCAAATACGTACCCATGATTCTTAATTCAAAAGCTTTTACCACTCAGCCATCCTTGCTCTTAATCACATGGGACGAGGGCGACTCGACCAATAATAATGTAGCTATGATTGTCGCTGGTTCGGCTGCCAAAAACAAATTCGTATCAACCGTTAAGTACGACCACTACTCATTGCTGTCGACGATAGAGACGCTCTGGAAGCTTAAGCCTTTGACGGCCAACGACAAGGCCGCCCCACCGATGTTGGATATGATCAATCCAAAAGACCTTTGATCTTAGGAATTCAAAAACAGCAATTTGCCAGCATAATATAAGATAAGTTATTAAATAGAACCAATTACACGAAAACAAGCATGATTCATAATCCCCAACAAATACCAATAGCGGTTCAAGCGATGGAGCCCATCATCCGTCAATACGGCTATGTGGCGGTTGGCGGTTTGTTATTCTTTGAGGACTTTGGGATTTTAGTTCCCGGCGAAACTGTATTGGTTGCATCAGCTTTTTACGCCGGGCTCGGACAGCTTAATATCGTAACCGTCGCATTGGTTGGCTTTATTGCTGCCGTCGTCGGTGATAACATTGGTTTTGCTATCGGCAATTATGGCGGCCATCCGTTGATTGAAAAATATGGACGATACGTATTTTTGACAAAATCCAGAATTGATGACGCCGAAAAATTCTTTAACCGGCATGGTGGTAAGATCGTAACCATTGCCAGATTTGTCGATGGTCTTAGACAATTAAATGGCATTATTGCCGGCATCAGTGAAATGCGCTGGCCGAGATTCATCCTATTTAATGTTATCGGTGCAGCCTTGTGGGTTGGTATGTGGTCGACGGTAGGTTATTACGGAGGCAGTCACATCAACCTATTCTTGCACTTTGAGTTATATTTTAGCGCCGCTATCATCTCGATTATTGTCCTACGCTTTGTCTACAGGCGCCACATTAAACCAAAGCGTATACATTCCGAGCCCGATTCCCAATAAACCTAATCCCCGGGATTAATTATTCAACGATGTGGATCGTGTTGCATATTGTTAGGGTTATAGGTTATATAGGAGCTGATTGTTTTTACGAAGTTTGCAATGCTGTGTAAATTCCACGTTCGCATGGTTATATCGCCAGCTCTAGTTTCCAGCACAATTGACGCTACCGGTCCGGTCGTACCATAATTAAAGCCGCTAATCATTTCATACGGCAGCTCTTCGTAGCGCAAAAACATTGGTTTGCGGTCGATTAATAAAATTCTTTGATTAGTTGCCACTAGGGCGCCATGTCCGCTCAGGCCTTCTAAAAAGTGCTTATAACGCCCAAATACTATGCCCAGGATATGTTCATTGGATTCCAATAGCTCTGACAGCATACCGACCTCCGGTAATCTGGTTTCATAGTGGCTAGCTCCCACTAGCCTAAGTACTAGTTTTAACTGATCTTCAGCCTGGTACATATATTTACCCTCCTCTAGATTCCACTACTATTTTCCTTCAAGCGGAACGATTGAGCTGTTGGACTTCTAACACCTGACTTTGAATATGGGTTCTATTTTGTTTTGTTGTCAGCTTTTAATTTACGCGGCCACCAGATGTATTTGCCGATATCGTAAGTCAGGGCCGGTACGATCAGTGATCTGACGATGATGGTGTCTAGTAGGACACCAAAGGCAACTATAAAAGCGATTTCAACCAAGAAGAGTATGGGTACGACTGCAAGTGACGCAAAGGTAACGGCTAAAACTACACCGGCTGATGTTATGACACTGCCGGTAACGCTTAGCCCTCGGATAATACCGAGCTTGGTGCCGATCTTTTCAGATTCTTCACTTATGCGGGTCACCAAAAAGATGTTATAGTCAACGCCGAGTGCTACTAAAAAGATGAAGGCGAACAATGGTATCGCCGCGTCTGACCCTGGGAAATGAAAGACATGATTGAATAGCAGAGCCGAAATTCCAATCGTCGCGCTATAGCTTAAAATAACGCTTAATATTAACAAGACGGGTGCTAACAGTGCCCTTAGTAATATGATTAATACTATAAAAACTACTGCTAGGACTAAAGGAATGATGCGATGGATATCCTGATTGGCGGTATTGTTAGTATCAATACTGATTGCCGTTGTGCCGCCAACAAGTGTCGAGTTGTCTATTTTATCCAAGTTTGTTCGTAAATGAGTGACGATTGCATCAGCCGCCGCTGAATCGGCCGCAACTTTGAGGGTGGCTTCTATCATTACCTGATTATTGACAATCAATGGTCCCTGGCTGTTTTTAGACCGAACCGGTATGACGGAACTAAACGTTGCACTGTTGTTAAGAGACTGCATGATTTGTTTAAGTTTGTTGGCTTTAGCAATAATCAAGACTGGACTGCCTGATCCTGCCGAGAAATGTTCGGCTAAAATATTTTGACCGGTTACGGCCTGTGACTTACCCAAAATCGTCTGGCTTTGTGATACCCCCGAAGCTTTAAACGAAGGCAACGCTAGAGCGGCCATGACTAAAGCCAGCACGAATACGACCCAAACCAATCTGGCGCGCCTGGTAATAATAAGCGGCAGTCTGCGCCAAAGGCCCCTAGTACCTTCTACGCCGCTACGAATGTTTTTGCTTTCATGCTCCGGATTATATTTTGGCATGAACGGCCAAAAAGCTTTGCGGCCCAGTAGCGCCAAAACTGCCGGTAAAAAGGTGAGGGTTGAAAGTAAAGAAAACGCGATACCGAATGCGCCAATCGGTCCCAGACTACGGTTAGAATTAAGGTTCGAAAACAACAGGCAAAGCAGTCCTAGAATTACCGTAGAGCCAGAAGCCAGGATTGGTTTGTAGCTACTTTTAATGGCTAGGATTATGGCCTCCCATCTGCTTTGATGGTGCTCAAGAGACTCACGGAACCTCGATGTTAGCAGTAACGAGTAGTCCGTAGCGGCGCCGATAACCAAAATTGATAAAATCCCCTGACTTTCGCCGTTGAGCTTAAACCAATCCGATTTCACACCATGATAAACGGCCAATCCGGCTACGGTTAAAGCTAAACCTGCGGTTAATAACACTAAAAATGGCAAGATGATTGATCTATAGACAAATAGTAAGACAATGAAAACGGCAGCTAGAGTTACATAAATTAACGTACTGTTAATGCCGTTAAAGGCGTTTAGTAGATCAGCGGCTAAACCAGCTGGCCCGGTAACATAGCCGGTTGTGTGTTGAGGCGAGTATTGCAAAACCGTGTTGCGGATGCTACTTACGACGCTACTTGCCTTGGTATTGCTATTAATCTGAACAATTATCTCGACGGCTTTATGATCATTTGCAATCACCGGACCGATCACGCCGTTAGTCGTATTGACTACGCCGTTTACCCTACGCAGCTTCGCGACAAGTGTATTGTAGCCTTTGATCTGTTGGTTGGTTAGCTTGTTATTGCTGACCGAAACTATGACGGCAGGAATGGAGGTTAGGCTTAAAAACTTGGGTTCCAGATTTTGGACCTTGGTCGAGTCGGCCGATGATGGCAAAAAAGACGACTGATTATTTGTTGTGACACTTGACAATTTAGCAAATACCGGACCAGCCATAGAACTCAATACCAGCCAAGAAATTAAGATTAGCGATGCTATAAGCCAGTTTTTGGCATTGATGATCCTACTGAGATGTTTTATCAATTTCTCCCTTTCGGCTATATCTGTTTTAGTGTAGTGGTCAAGATTATCTTAACAAAAAACTGTATTATTTTATATAATCTATTAGTAATGAAAGGGAATGTTTACCGGTTTAGCATAGTTATTCCTTGCTACAACGAGGAAAAATTTATCGCTAATGCCCTTAAATCTTTAAAAAGACAGGATTTTAATAAACCCTTTGAGATAATTGTAGTAGATAACAACTCAGATGATAAAACTTATGCAGTTGCTAAAAAATACGGTGTTAGGTTGGTCAGGGAGAAGCGTCGTGGCGTAACTTATGCTAGACAGGCTGGTACGGCAATCGCTAAAGGTGACATAATTATATCGACAGACGCCGACACCGTTTTCCCCAAATCCTGGCTTAGCGATATAGATAGGGCTTTTGTGGCCGATCCAACTATGATTGCTATTGGTGGAGACTGTCGTTATTACGATGGTCCTTGGTGGAAGGGGATATACACCGGTACTGTTTTTACTACTAGCTATTTGTGGCGCAAACTTTTCAAGCATCCATTGTATATTGCTGCGGCTAATTTTGCCTTTAAACGTGAATATTTTCCTGGTTATAACGTGACTTTCGACCAAGGTAGTGACGAGTTGGGACTATTGCATGAACTTGAATCTATCGGCAAAGTCGGATTTACTCTTAAAAATCCGGTATATACGTCAGGTAGGCGTTTAAACAAAGGTCTTTTCTATAACCTGTTTATAACCTGCTTTTATTATTATGTTATCGGCTATATCCTTAACTCGAAGTTTAAGCGTCAAGTAGTTAAGCAATACCCGGCTTTTAGGGATAATGTTAGCAAGTCTAAACTGTTACCTAGGTGGTTGATTGCCTCCGAGATGCTGGCCATTTTAGTGACGGTGTATTTTTTGCCCAATTCGATGCTGCATAAAGTCAATGATTACCGACAGGATTTTGTCAGGTTTTTTGAAACAATCTTTTAGCCCGGATTGAAAAATAGTTCGTAGTTTAGTTTCTTGATGCGCGTCAGTCCGCCAAAAGACATAAGATTGGTCATGGTATATTGGGTGTCGTAGTTTTTAATTAGATTAATTTTAGACGCAACGTCTTCTTGAGTTAAGTGATTGATCACTGGTTTTAATTTAATGTTCAAGGAGTCTCTTGCTAATTTAACTATCTTGGCGGCCGTCTTGTTATTGTCGGTACTCAATTTCATATACGGCACGTCCGGATAAAAAATTAACCTTCTATTTTTTAACATCAGCGCTGCCTCGCGTACTAGTTTATGATCTGGGTGGCTGTATAGTTGGCCTAATGCCAACGGTGCAAATATAGTCGAATCTTTAGGAATTAAAGAGTCAAGCTTGGACGCAATATCGTTTTTGGAAATATTTATTTTACGGTATTGATTGTCTAAAAAATCTAAGTCGATAAGTTGTACTTTAAAACCTGTCAAAGCCTGTTTGTTTTCGGCGATTCTTTGTATCATCATTTTTCGGCTACTGGGAATGCCGCAGATCATATCCCATAACGTTACCGTATGATCTTGGGGTGAAGCTCCGAAAACGGTCACCACACTAACCCCGGTGTTGTTTAAAACCGAATAGCAATTGACGGCGGCATCGTCAAAGTGAGGGGATAAAATATAGGTAGACACCGCTAGTCCAGATTATTTAGGCTCTGCAGGGCCTGAGCTTTTATTCTGATCTGATCTTGACGTTCCCTGAATTCAGCCGCCAAACCCATCGCCAATATACCAACGCCTGTTGCCACATTAATTGCCAGCATTGTTCCCTCGCCGGCAGCTGCAGAGTTAATGCCGTTAATAATCAACGCCTCGCCTAATCCAAGCAGTGGTAGTGACGCGTTGGGCAAGGAAAGCAATGGCTTCATGGTGATATGTGTTTTCTCGCCATTATTATAGCCGTTAATATGAAAATCGTCCCAACTGCTATGAAAGGACTCAATGCTACCGTTTATTTGGTTGGTCTTTCGGCGTTTGTCGGCAATGGCACATATAGTCGACAAGCCGATTGTCGCAGCACCATAGGATTGATTTGATGCATTTTCTGAATTGCCGGTCACAGCCCCACCAAATAAGGCGACGCCCACCATTACAGCGTGGTTTAGCCTAAGTTTTCCAACCCGTGATTGAATATACTGTTCATGTCGTAACCTAGCGTTCTGATTTGTGCCCGGTGATTGTCTTGTCCTCATATAGATCTTCATTATACCAAACGGGATAATACGAAAGGGTACATATATCTTCAAGATACGGGAAAAGATAAGAGGCGGTTCAGTGACTAAGTAGTTTTGTGCCGATGGCCGAGTTAATAAAACTTAGAACAAAGCCAATACGTGCGAACCATATGTATTTTGTTCTGTCCTGTCCGTGATTTCCGGCATTAATGCTATATGTAGCCGTGCTGGTAAAAAATCCTATAAATGGGATTATCCAAGTAACCAAGTTTGACCTAAATAAAAACTTTAACCAATCTTGACTCATTGGCGTACGTTTTTTTAAAATACCATCGTCCATAGTAAGTACCGGTAAACCCAAAAATTAAAGCTAAAAATACAGTAAGGGGGTAGATTCTACCAACTGTGAAAGCCCCGATTATTACAATTATAGACAGGACTGTTCCCGAAAAAAGACTTCATAAACCCCTCGCATGATTTGTTTTTATTCTACACTATTTGCACTAGCGTAAGTACAAGTGGTGTATTTCATAGTGTCAATTGACACATGTAAAATAAAAGAAAAAAGATGGCTTAACTAAAATTAAATCCCAAAAGACTTACGAGCTTTGCTATGGCTGAATAGGCATAAAAACACTAAGACTGCTTAAGCTCTTTAATGTTTGAGTTTTATAACTGGTCTAAAAACCTCAGCCATATCCCTTAATGGTCATCCCCTCAGGTTATAAACATTAAGCGTGACCCAGCTAGTTAGCTGGCGCAATACTTTTTAGAATAAAGAGTCCAGTCGGGTTGTGATGATTTGTTTGATCGAAAAAACTAGCTAACTAAAGGCAGTTCGATGGTTACTGCCGTGCCCTGGTTGGGCTTACTGCTTAAAGTGAGTTTGCCGTCGTGTTTATCGACAATAAGTTTAGACATAAACAAACCGAGGCCCACTCCTTGGTATTCGGAGGTAAGAGAGCTGGTGCCACGGTGGAATTTAGTAAATAGATTATTTAACTCCTCTTCCTTAATGCCAATCCCCGTATCCTTGACCTGTATTGTTGCCCTATCTCTAGCGTTCTGAACGGAAATAATCACTTCGCCTTCTTGAGTAAAACGTAAAGCATTATCCAACAGGTTACTAAAAGCCATAGTTAAAAGATTTGGATTGGCGCGTATTTTTAAGTTGCTCTGACTTGTAATCTGTCGAACGAGATGGATACCTTTTGCTTTGGCTTTTTGATCAAAGACATCAATTATCGGTAAAATTATTTCATGAAGATTAACTTCTTCGGTAGTCAATACTTGACCGGCTTCCATGGAACTGATTGCCAGTAACTCCTCGGTAAGTTTTTTTAGTCGATCAATGCCTTGGCTAAGGTTTTCTACGAACTGCTTTGCATTTTCGTTCACAACGCTGTCTTTTATTAAGTCCAGGTTGCCTTCCATGATAGCAATTGGTGTTCTTAGATGGTGGGATGCGAGTTCAATGAATTCAGATTTCATCGCATCATCGGCGATTAGCTTTTCTTGCGCTTCACGTAGTTCTTTGGTTCTTATTTCGACCGTATGCTCAACACTGGCTTTTTCTAATCGCAGCTGTTCCTCAAGGTCCTTAAGTTTATTGTATGAGTTGGTTATGTCAGAAATGTCAGAAATGACGAACACATACGCTAAAAACATACCGTCTTCGATGAGTTGTGTTGATCTGACTCTCACTGGCACCGAATTACCGTTGCGTGAATTCATTCTTACCGAACCTACCTCAGAATCTATGATCTTGCCATTGAGTGATGAGCGTATTTTTTCCCATGATTCGGCAGAGAAAAATTCAAGAAACGATTGATTGCTTAGGTCTTGGTCGCTTACGCCAGCCAGATTTTGTGCTTGCTTGTTCATGCTTTCAATCTTGAACTCATTATTGACAACGAAAACTGACTCGCTCATGGTATTTAAAACATTGTCAGATAGTAGCTCCGGACTTAACTGGAAAAAGTAGAAATTATTCATTCCGTAATAACTTAGTGCTGCACCTATGGCGCCAAACACTAATGCTAGAGGCGGTAGCGAATTTACTCCTAAAATCGGCAATAACCCATCCGTTATTATTCCGAAAAAGAAAGGTACGATAAATGAGATCATATACCAGCTGGCTTGTTTTTTGATGATTGAATTTTTAGCACCTGTGCGAACGCGTTGCATGATGGCCATGCCCAAAAGCAAATTTAGCGTTATCCAGGCGATGTAAGGCGCGTAACCAATGTAGGGACCGTTATACCAACCCCATGGTTTTAAAATTAGCTGATTTAATCTGGTGACATCGAGCATATTACCAAATCCGGCGAAGAAAACGATCAGGGCCCAGGCCATGAATAGGGGAGCATAAATCCAGTTAGAAAATTCATGTTTGTTGCCGGAGTAATTTACGGCAAACAGATAAAAAGCTATCGGTATTAACGACACGCCGATAAAATTTAACTGGCTCCATAGAAGCGCACCTTGTCGGTCTACGCTCATCCGCCAAAGTAATTCAGTTAAAGCATAAACCAGACCACCGCTCAAATACAGGATGAACCATTTGACTTCTGGTGATTGGAAACGTTTTTTAAGGATAGCCACCATTAAATATGCGAATACCAGCGCTGCTGTTAGTGATGTAAGGGCGTATGCGTTAAAGTGTAATGCATAATTAATA
>JAJYIP010000009.1 GCA_021790005.1 bacterium | reverse complement strand
CCATGGTAGGCTCCTTTCATTGTTATGTTGGTAATAACAGTTTAGGATGCCTACCTTTTTTAGTTCAATCTATGTTGCAAAGGTGTTGAGTTAATACGCCGTCTAGGATGATGTTATCCGCTGGTTAACTTCTTTAGCAAGCTGTTTGTATGCCCTGGCTCCCTTGCTCCACTTGTCATATTCACTAATCGGCTTACCGTGAGATGGAGCCTCAGCTAAGCGAACATTCCTTGGAATCACCGTATCAAAAACTTTAGCTCCAAAATAGGTTTTTACCTCGTTTTTAACTTGCTCTGACAAACCAGTTCGCGAATCATACATTGTTAATAAAACACCAAGTAGATTTAAGTTGGGGTTTAATCCGGACCTGACAAGCTGAAAAACTTCCAACAATTGACTAAGACCCTCAAGCGCATAATATTCTGTCTGAACTGGAATTAAGACACTATCAGAGGCCGCTAGAGCATTAATCGTTAATAAACTGAGTGCCGGAGGGCAATCAATTAATACGTAGTCGTATTTACTACTTTCTAAAGCCTTCCTTAGACGATACTCTCGCTCCTGCAAAGCCACCAATTCGACCTCAAGCGTAGCAAGGTTTTGGCCGGTAGGAACTAAATGGATACCGTTATTGACTTGCAAGATAGAATGCTCAAGACGTTTTATTCCTAAGATAATGTCTCTGGTACTGCTGTTAATTTGCTTCTTATCAACCCCCAATCCACTCGTAGTATTACCCTGAGGATCAATATCGACTACCAACACGGACTTATTTAACTTTTTTAAATAAGCAGCCAAGTTAATAACTGTTGTCGTTTTACCAACGCCACCCTTTTGATTTAAAACTGCTATTATGTGTCCCATTTATCAACCACTCTTTCACTCTAAGACTATCATCTTTTAATTGTCCGGTAAATCTGTGCCCAATAAAAGAAGTGCCGCATCTTTGCTTTTGGCTAGATGCGGCAGGTCTTCTTATTTTTTAGGAAATTAGCTCTTTTTAGGCCATTTCCTGAATTTTGTAATGCCTTTTTTGGTTATAAGGCTTGTTTATTGTTTTAACCATTTTTTGTTGGCGTAGGATCGGTTTGAGTCTCCCAAGGCTAGGGGCCTATCCAATCCTATGCAACAAGTATCTTACTTTACTAAGGTGTAATCAAGACTTTTTTGAGTAATTTATATGTGCGTTATAAGACATAACAATTGGTATTATTTTATCAAATTTTGTTGTTATTTTTTCAATTATCTCTAAAATTAAAGCATATAAATGATTTGGTAATCAGTACTATTCCAGTATTACGCTTAAGCTTTATGTTGATTTTCGTACTACATAAAAAAATAGGGTTTGGACTTATCCACATCCAAACCCCAATCGACTGTAATTAAAACTCTTAGGCTATTTTAACAATCTTAATAGCAGTTTGATGCTGACGATGGCCTCGCTTGGTATTAACGCGCTTCTTAGCCTTATATCGTATCGAAACGGTCTTTTCGGATAATTTATCCGCTTCCAATATGTCTGCCGATACCTTAGCACCACTTACACTAGGCTTGCCAACAGTTACTTTTTCACCGTCAATTACTAACAATGGCTCGAAATCGACTTTTTTATCGGCATCTAGTTTTTCTACCGACAAGACATCGCCTTCAACTACCAAGTATTGTTTTGATCCGGTTGTTATAACGGCTTTTTTCATAGGTTTTACCTTAATTTCTCTAAAAGTTACCGATAGATTCTACCAGAGATATACCGACGTGTCAAAGAGAGTGGACGTCGCAAGCCTTATTGTTTGGCGATTTTAAGCATTATTCCCAGTTCCATGCCTTCAACTTTAACCAATTCTGAGTAGCTATCACCTAACTCTCCAGTATTGAAGCTTAATGCTAGAGTTTCTTTAATGATAGTCTGCTGTAGTGTTTTGTCTTCATATACAGATGTAAGTTCGTTACTGTCAGATCCCAGCACTAGATCTATCCTGTCATCAACATTCAACCCAGCATTTTTTCTGGCATTCTGAACGTTCCTAATTATCTCTCTTGCCAAGCCTTCACGCTTAAGTTCTGGGGTAACTCTTAAATCCATAACTACCGGTAACTCACTTGCTACATCAATAACTTCAACTTTTTTAACATTAAGTTCTTCCGCAATGACAGTACGCAATTCTTCACTTAGCTTGGAATTGACGTCGTGTATTGTGACCATATTTAAAGGCTGCCGAACTTTTATGCCAGCTTCCGCGCGCTGCCTTAAGCCTTCATTAATGATCTCTCTAACAAAAGCCATAGTTTCTATCAATGTTTCATCTACAACACCAGCTTTTGGCCATTCAAGTAAATGGACACTTTCACCACCACTCAAAAGTCTGTAAAGCTCCTCGGACAAGAATGGCACAAATGGCGCAAGTATCATACTCAATTGCATGAGGACGTAGTGCAGTGTTGCATATGCCAGGTTCTTATCGCTATCATTTTCGGTCTTCCAAAAACGCTTACGGGATCGTCGGACATACCAATTGGAGGCATCATCAATAAAACCCATAACCGGCTTTAAGGCTCCGGGTATATCGTATTTCTGCATTGACTCATCAATTGATCGATTCAGCTGATGAACCCGTGCAACTATCCATTGATCAAGTATATTGTTCGATTCCGGAATGCCCGCTAATACAGGCTCCCACTCCCAGTTATCTACATCGGCATACAAACTAAAGAAATCGTATATATTCCATATCATAGCAAGCTTACGATTGGTATCTGCAACATCCTTATCAATCAAAGCGTAGTCTTCGGCATTAAGCAGGGGTGAACTGAGCAACAGAAACCTAAGCGCATCGGCGCTATACTGATTCATCAAAATATTAGGGTCAGTATAATTTCCATAGCTTTTACTCATTTTTCTACCGTCATTACCTGCCAACGTTCCTGTCACAATAACGTTTTTAAAAGCATTACTATTAAACAGTCCGGCTGACAGCGAATGCAGATAATAAAACCAGGCTCTTACTTGTCCTATATACTCCGCAATAAAGTCGCCCGGAAAGTTATTTTCAAACTTTTCAACGTTTTCAAATGGATAATGAAACTGGGCAAACGGCATACTGCCACTTTCAAACCAGCAATCCAGAACCTTATCGATACGCCTATAATCAACTCCATCGATAGTAAAAGTAATATCATCAACCCATGGTCGATGATAATCTTCCAGCTCAACCCCGGAAAGCTCTTTTAACTCATTGTAACTTCCAACTACTTTGATGTGTTCTTGGCCGGTTGAGTCAACACCTTTCCAAACCGGCATAGCCGTTGCCCAAAACCTGTCCCGGCTAATATTCCAATCCGGAGCAGCTTCAACCGTCTTAGCAAATCGACCGTTTTTTATATGCCCTGGAAACCAGTTAATATTTTTGTTCAACTGAAGCATATCTTCACGCTGATCAGCAATGTTCAAAAACCAGCTTGGATGTGCCCGGTAAATCAGTTTGGTATCGCAACGATGACAGTGTGGATAGGAGTGCTTAATATACTCAATCTTCCAAACAACCCCTGTCTCGTGCAAAGTTTTGGCGATGATCTTATTTATTTCCCATACCTGCTCACCCTTCCAGTCACCGCTGGTATATATGCCATAATCATCCAGATTGGAGACAATCGGTATATTGTACTGCTTGGCTAGTTCGAAATCCTCTTCGCCATAAGCGGGCGACAAGTGTACGACACCAGTACCATCATCAACATTGACATAATCCGCATGCCAGATCTTATGGGCGTTTTCACCTTGATGCTCAAATAATGGCTCATATTCTTTACCAATTAGCTCACTGCCCTTAAAACTTCTGACTTCTTTATAATCAAGTGGCTTATTTTTATCATCAAGCAGCACCCGATGCATGAGCTCCCTGGCCATAATTAATTTATCGCCGTCAACTAAAACTTCGACGTATTCCAAAGCGCGATTAACTGCAGCTGCCGTATTCGACGGTAAAGTCCATGGAGTAGTTGTCCATGCCAATAAATAAGAGTCACTATCTTTAAGCTTAAGTTTTACATAAACCGAGGGATCCGTGTCGTCCTTATATGAATTACCCTCAGCTACCTCGGCCTTAGCTATCGGAGTCGCATCTCTAATGCAATAGAGCAGCACCTTTTCACCTTCATATATCTTGCCAGCGTCATACAGCTCTTTAAATGCCCACCAGACTGACTCCATATAATCTTTGTCCATGGTTTTATAGGCGCCTTTAAAATTAACCCAGCGACCGATCCTCTCAATCGTATCTTCCCATTCGCTGCCAGTCTGTACCATGTTGGCTCGACAGGTCAGAATATAATCCTCTAGTGATATTTTGCTACCTATATCACGCTTGTCTTTAATACCTAGTTTTTTCTCTGTAAAAACCTCCGCTGGTAAACCATGACAATCCCAGCCCCAGACTCTTTCCACTCTTTTACCCTTCATTGTCCAATATCTGGGAACAGCATCCTTAGTGATACTGGACAGAAGAGTTCCGTGATGCGGTACACCGGTTATGAAAGGCGGCCCATCATAAAACACATAGGCGTTATCCTTCGGTCTTTCATCAACCGATTTTTCAAATATCCTATTGTCTTTCCAGTATTTGATCAGGTCTTTTTCGTATTCGATTGCCGGCCGGCGACTTTTTTGCTTAAACTTCATTGACAGCTCTCCTTAAATAATAAAAACCTCAAGTTCTAACGGAATCCTTCTTAATTGGCGAAGGACGGTACCATCCGTTTTCCCTTGAGATTTTACTCAAAAGCACTTAATTGTGGCTGTTACGGGCCTGCCCGACGGGCTCTACTTCACTCCATGCAGTGTTTCTTCCCGGTCCTTGCAGTGGATAGCTGCTCAAACGGACATATTTTCTTTACTATAACACACTTTACAACTGATCTATGGCATATACACCAACATCGTCAAGACGGGGCAGGTTTTCTTCGCCCTCCCAGGTTTGTAAGATCGTGCCGTCGTCTCTTAAAGCCAGAATTGAAGGATAACGCATAATATCGTAAATGCTGGCCATCGCAATACCTTCCCGTTTATCGACATCTAAAACTTCAACTCTCAAACGAGGGTGTTTTTCTTTAAACTGGCTAATGAAATCCTCAACTGCTTGACGATATTCAGCTCTTGGTTTGTAAAGCACTAGTACTTTCATTCGTTTTCTATTTTAACACATCCGCAAATAGAGTCTAGCTACATCCGGTTGTACTGCCACAAGACGAGCACACATAGCAACTGCCGGATCTCTGGGTCACATTACCGCAGTTGTAACAAAGCGGCGCATCCGGATCAACTAACGGACTCTTGCTGTCTTTGGCGGGTTCTATTGCCGTTACCGTAACAGTTTCTTCAATGACGGCCTCCACAATTTCTTTTTCTGGATCGCTTTCAACTGCAGTTTCCATAAGAGAAGTCTGGTCCTGACTTATTACCAAATCCTCCAGATTAGCTAAGCCAAGTTCCAGCCGATCATCGAAGCTCAAATAATCCGTTGCTAAACGACGCATTATATAGTCAGTAATAGAGCTGGCTGTCCGAATATCTTTGTCGTCAGTAGCCCCAGCCGGCGCAAAAGAAGTACCTCTCAACGTCTTAATATAGTGCTTAAGCGGTACGCCATACTGCAAACCAAGACTTACCGAGATAGCAAACGAGTCCATCAGGCCACTTAAAGTGCTGCCCTGCTTGCTAACGTTAATGAACAGCTCGCCCGGCTTACCATCTTCGTATTCTCCAACCGTAAAGTAACCGTCTAGGTCAGCAATTTGAAATTTATAGGTGCGGCTGACCCGGACCTTGGGCAGTTTCCGCCTTGCTGGGGTTTTGAGGATTATTTTATCCTCTTCGCTAACTTTGATTTCGTTTTCCTGCTTGGCATCATCTTTTTTGGCCATAGATAGCGGTTGAGCAACCTTACAGTTATCACGGTAAATAGCTACCGCTTTCAATCCCATCTTCCAGGCATCAATGTGCAATTGTTCTATATCCTCTACAGAGACATCTTCGGGCATATTCACCGTCTTAGAAATAGCACCAGAAATAAACGGTTGAACAGCCGCCATCATCTTAACATGACCAAGATAGTGAATTGGGTTATCGCCCATCGAGCAAGCGAATACCGACTGATGTTCCGCCTTCAGGTGCGGAGCGCCAATTATGGTCTTTTCCGTGTCAATATATTTAACAATATCGTCAATTTGTGACTTGTTGTAACCAAGCGATTTTAGTGACCTTGGCACTGTCTGGTTGACAATACTCATCGAACCGCCGCCGACCAGTTTTTTAACCTTTACTAGTCCTAGATCGGGCTCAATTCCCGTCGTATCGCAGTCCATCATTAAACCAATGGTTCCAGTTGGCGCCAGCACACTAGCTTGAGAATTTCTGACACCATAGCGCTCAGCCAGTTCGACTGCCTGATCCCAGGCGTCGGCGGCAGCACTAAGTAAATCTTCGCTAACAAGATTGGCATCTATCTGCGAGACCGCATCGCGGTGTAACTTCAAGACTCTAATCATGCCTTCACGATCACGATTGAAGCCGGCAAACGGTCCAACTTTAGCAGCAATTTTAGCCGAAGTCGTATAAGCGTAACCAGTTAGTAGTGATGTTACCGCCGCCGCCTGAGCGCGACCCTCGTCGCTGTCGTATGGTATGCCTTGAGCCATCAAAAGAGCACCAAGATTAGCATAGCCAATACCCAACTCACGATAAGCTTTGGCATTCTTAGTAATTCGCTCAGTAGGATATTCACTGTAGCCGACCAGTATCTCCTGGGCAGTAAAGATCAACTCAACGGTGTGTTTAAATTCGTCAATCATGAAGGAAGAGTCGTCCCTTAAGAATTTCAACAAATTGAGACTTGCAAGATTACAAGCTGAATTATCCAGGTGCATATATTCGCTGCATGGATTGGAGCCGTTTATCCTACCAGCCTTAGGCGTGGTGTGCCACTTATTAATAACAGTATCGAATTGCATGCCCGGATCAGCACATTCCCAAGCTGCTTCGGCAAATTGACGGAAAAGATCTTTGGCCTTAATGGTTCTTAAGGTCTTGCCCGTAGTGACGGCCTTGAGCTCCCAATCGTCATCATTTTCAACCGCTTGCATAAAATCATCAGTTACACGGACAGAGATATTGGCATTCTGGTATTGAACAGAGAAACCGTCCTTGCCGTCTAAGCTCATATCCCAGCCTAAGTTCTGCAAATCACGCGCTTTGCGCTCTTCTATAGCCTTACTCCATATAAAATCAAGTACATCGGGATGATCGGCATTTAATATGACCATTTTGGCGGCACGCCTGGTTTTACCACCACTCTTAATCGCACCGGCACTGGCGTCAGCACCACGCATAAAACTTAACGGTCCACTGGCCGTACCGGCACTTTTACCTAGGGGTTCAATACTGGACCTGATCGGACTAATGTTAATTCCAGCACCGGAGCCACCCTTGAAGATCATGCCTTCTTCAACATACCAGTTAAGAATTGCTGGCATCGTGTCTTCAATGCCAAGAATAAAACAAGCGCTGGCTTGTTGTGATCGGTCGGGTACGCCAATATTAAACCAAACCGGCGAATTAAAAGCCGCTCTTTGTGTCGCAAGGACATACTTTAACTCTTCACGAAAGTCCTCTGCTATTGTTTCCGATTCAAAGTAGCCACCTTCAAGTCCCTGCCTGGTAATCGTATCGACAACCCGGTCAATCAATTCTTTAAGCGAGTTCTCTCTTGAATCTGTACCCGGAGTACCGTTGAAATATTTCTGAGCAACAATATTGATGGCGTTTTGCGACCATCCCTCTGGAAATTCAATATCTTTCTGCTCAAAAACAACTTCATTAGTCATTGGATTAGAAAGCAGTGAGTCACGAATTTCCCACTTAAGTTGATCGTATGCCTTGCTTTTCGCAGGGGTGAAAAGCCGCCCCACCCCTAGGTCGGTTGCCTGTCCCATAGTATTACCCTTTCTGTTGTTGTCTTCGTCAATAAGGCCCCTCACAACTCAACCTTATCCGAAGCGCTCCTTTTAGTTTATATATTTTTAAGATTTTTGTTAGAGTTTTCGATCAGTATTCATAGACTAATAAGTTATCCATGATTACTTCCTGAGAGCTCTCTGCGACCGCTAATTTTTAGTAGCCGGAGAGAGCCATCAATCCTCTACGAGGTCAGACTTCAGCATTCGATTTTGCTGCCGTATGTGTGATAGTTCCTTTTCAAAGCTAGCTATGTCCTTGAAGCGTCGGTAAACGCTCGCAAATCTGACATAGGCGACTTCGTTCAGTAAACTTAGTCTTTGCATAACCAGTTCTCCTATTTTAGACGAGCCGATCTCCTGATCACCACAAGCATACAGAGATTCCTCAATATCTGAAACCATATGCTCCAGCTGTAAACTGGTAACCGGTGTTTTCTCGCATGCCCTGTAAAGTCCAGCGAGTAACTTATCCCGATTAAATAATTGCCTGGTTCCATCCTGCTTAATGACTATCAGTTGTGGGCGCTCGACTCTTTCGTAAGTCGTAAACCGGTAACCGCATTCATTACACATTCGGCGGCGGCGAATTGCTTGTTCATCTGCCACATCACGCGACTCTATAACCTTTATGTCGTCGCTTTGGCATTTTTTGCACTTCATGCCGCACCTCCTTCTCGTCAAATAAGACAACACCGCTTACAAATAAAATATGCAGTTAGTATTTGGCTTTTTGATGAGGTGTTTATTTCTTTAATGTACCCCAGCTGCTTCGGCTGTTGCCCATATATAGCGGTTGGTATTACCAATATAGCCCCATGGATAGCGCTTTGGCAATAGCATAAGCGGTGTATTATTTACTTTTTAATTGCCCTGCTTAGGGTCTTCGTCTTTATTGTGACGCTTAACCTTTGCTAGTCTTCTTAAAAACGAGGGCTTTTCCAGGTCATCATCTAATTTGCTGCTGACAATAGCTTCATTTAGCTCGTGATCATTACTTTCGCCGGTTGTTTTTGCTTCAGACGAATCGGGCGTCTTGGCCGAAGCCTTGTCTTCATCCTCGTCAATCGTCCAAATATTTGGCATTGGCGCTTCATTACTAAAAACACTGTCATTGTCATCTTCATCTTCAAGTGTCGTATCGATGTCAGACATTGTCGATTCGTCATTCATACCACTCGTGGCTAAGGCTCTAGCTTGGTTTTCAATTGGCGTAACGCGCTGGGCGTAATAAGACGCGTCAAAACCGGTCGCCACTACAGTTATTATCATCTCTCCGTTCAGTTCTGGATTAATTGTCGCGCCGAAGATTATATTTGCTTCTGGATCGGCAGCAGAAGTGATCGCCTCAGCTGCAACGTTAATCTCATGCATGGCCATATCGTCACCACCAATAACATTAAATAAAATACCCCTGGCTCCATCAATGGAAACCTCCAATAAGGGCGACTCGATGGCCTGCTGGGCGGCTTTTATAGCGCGATCGTCGCCGTTCGCTCGACCGATACCCATTAACGCCGTCCCCGCATTGCTCATAACAGCTTTAACATCAGCAAAGTCCAGATTAATAAGTCCGTGAACGGTAATAAGATCAGATATACCCTGAACGCCTTGACGCAAGACATCGTCGGCCACCCTAAAAGCGTCCATTAAAGGTGTCTGACGATCAATCGTTTGTAGTAATCTGTCATTAGGGATGATGATAAGGGTATCTACGGCATTGCGTAATTTATCAATCGCCTCTTCGGCATTGCGACGACGTCTGTCGCCCTCAAAAGCAAATGGCTTGGTTGCAAAACCAACTACCAACGCGCCGTCTTCTTTAGCTATCTTAGCAACCACATGACCAGCGCCACTACCAGTACCGCCACCAGCACCGATCGTAATAAATACCATGTCAGCGCCTTCCAGCGCCTTGCGAATCTCGTCAGACGATTCTTCGGCAGCCTGTTGTCCGACTTTTGGATCGGCACCAGCACCAAGACCACGGGTAGTATCTTTGCCGATATGAATTTTTTTGGTAGCTTTGGAATGATGCAAGGCTTGAGCGTCGGTATTAATAGCTACAAACTCAACGTTGGAAACACCAGCTTCAACCATGCGGTTTATAGCCGCACCTCCTGCCCCACCGACACCTACGACTTTAATCTGGGCAAACGTTTCAATTGCGGGCTCTATTACTTGGGCCATGCATCCCCCTAAATACTTTTACTAGAATCCAGTATACCCTTGTTGGGTCTGAAATCAACAAATATTGTATACGGCCATAATAATCACCTGCTTGTAAAACGCGCATAAATTATTCGCACCTACACATGCAGCATCATTAAACTACTATTAATGTATTCAGCCTATAAGGTGTTATCGAGATTTTTTAAACCGCTTTATCAGCTTATCGGCTAGACCAAAAGTCGATTGCGCGAAGCCAGCCGCCTGAGGAGTTGACATTGATGGCAGGAGCAGCATATCAAGCATCATCAATCCAACCACTGTGCAATATGCAGTTCCCTCAACGGTATCAGCTAAGCCGCCCACGTTCTGAATGTGACCAACTCTGGCCGGAAGCTGTAATTTATCTCTAGTAAATTCAGCTATCCCCGGTAAGCTAGCCGTACCACCGGTCAATACTACACCGCCGGGCAACTTGCGAGAACGTTTAATTTTTACAAGTTCCTTATCTACTAACTCTAACAGTTCGTCGATACGAGCTTCAGTAATCATAACTACGTCGGCAAGATCGAAGGATAGAACCTGCTTAGCATGCTTAATCGTCACTGTCGTCTTATTGGCCTCCGGCATCAGTGTTGCATGGTGCAATTTTACCTTTTCGGCCACATCCAAATCAGTTTTAAGACCTATCGCCAGATCGTTAGTTATATTCGTACCGCCGACAGGTATAATAGCCACGTGCTGCACTTCTCCGTCTTCTATAACAATCATATTGGTGGTCCCAGCGCCGATATCTAAAATCAGAGTGCCAGCTTCTTTTTGTTGACGACTTAAAACCGCTTCCGCCGACGCTAGACTAGAAACAGTATAATTCACTGGTTCAACCTCGGCTTTTTCAAGCGCATGGGCTAAATTCCTAAGATTGGGCGTAGCGGCCGTAACAATATGCGCATCTACTTCAAGTCGAATTCCCTGCATTCCAACCGGATCCTTAATATTCTGTTGGCCGTCGAGACTATAATTCTTGGCGAAAAACTGGACTATCTCACGATTGGCCGGCAACGACACTACTGTAGCAGCTTCTTCTACCCGCAAGCGATCATCTGGTGTTATCTCCCGGTTGGCGGCACTGATTGCGATCACTCCCTTAGAATTAAAACCAACCACATGTGATCCGTTAACATTGACTGTAGCGTGTCGGATATTTTGTCCGCTGATCCGCTCAGCTTCGGTTATGGCCTTAATAACAGCATCAGCCACATCGTCAACATGGACGACTGTTCCCTTGCGCATACCACTGTTGGGCGCTGATCCATGGCCAATAACTGACAGTTTGCCGTTGGAATTGGGTTCAATCATACCAATAACACAGCGCACTGTCGCTGTGCCTATATCTAAGCCAATAAAGCAATTGGTTTGCGTTTCACGCATTGTGGTAAGTATAACGCTAGCACTTTAGATTGAGCAAGGTCGTTATTGTGTTACAGCCTTAATCCGGCAATTCCGTAAGGATTTCCGACCCGGATTCGGTAATCAGTACGGTATGCTCAAAGTGGGCAGATAATGAACGGTCAAGGGATCGTATTGTCCAATTATCCTTTTCCATAACTACCCTTGGGCTGCCAAGCGTAGCCATAGGCTCAATCGCTATAGTCATACCAGCTTTTAGCCAAGGTCCGGTATTTTGTCTGCCAAAATTGGGTATATTGGGGTCTTCGTGTAAATGATGCCCGACACCGTGACCAACCAAATCGGTTACAATGCCATAGCCATGTTTTTCCAAAACCGCCTGGACAGCCGCGCCAATATCCCCGGTACGCACACCGTCATGCACTGCAGCTATGCCTTCATAGAGAGACTCTCGGGTAAATTTAACCAGATCAGTTTGCTGTTTCGACTTTGGCTGACCAGCTATTAAGGTCACGGCACCATCCGTAATCATTCCCCGATAATTAACACCAAAATCAAGACTTACCAGATCGCCTTCTCGTATGATGCGATCAGCCTTAGGAATGCCATGAACAACTTCATCATTCAGTGAAATACAAATAACATCCGGAAAGCCCTGATAGCCCAGAAACGGTGCACTGCCACCCGCCAACTTAAGCTCACGTTCGGTAATAACCGCTATGTCCTTGGTGGACATACTCGGCTCAACAACAGACAATAGCTTATTTAAAATTGAGGCAAGCATAGCGCCACTTTCGCGCATTGCCAATATCTCGGTCGCAGTTTTAACTTGCGTCATCATAATAAAATCCAAAAATATAAATTATAAGTGGAGTTCGCGCGTAACGTCGTCATTAACCTCGTAAACAGAACGCTCGGCATTAATATTAATTACTTTTATATTATGCTCTTTATACCAATCAACCAGCGGTAGAGTCAATTCCTCATATTCACGAAAGCGCTCTGCCATTACTTCCTCCTTGTCGTCAATCCGACCCCTTGACTGCAAACGGCGCCTAACCACGTCTTCGCCGGCTTCTAAATTAATGACGTAACTTATACTGAAATTGTCATTACGGGCTTTTTCTATTAGCCATTCAGCCTGAGCAAACGTCCTTGGAAATCCGTCCAACACGCACTTTTCTTTATCAGGCAGAGAATTAAACACCTTATCCAGTAAATTTATAACCTCGGCGTCTTCCAGTAATTCACCTGCTAACATCTGGGTACGACGCGCACCGGAAACATAAAGACGAATAATTTCGCCCATAGTAATAAGGTGCATGCCATGTTGATCAGCCATCATTTTGCCCTGAGTTCCTTTACCAGAACCTGGCAAACCCATTAACAAAATCATTGCTGTAAACGCTCCTTTACGTAACGAGCTACCATAGCCCCATCAGCGGCACCAGCAGTCTTCTGTTTTACGGCCGCTATAACCTTTCCCATATCGGATATGTTCTTTAAGCCGGTTTCACTAATAACCTCATCAACGACCTGGATTAATTCCGCTTCGTCTAATTGCCGTGGCAAATATTGGTCAATAATTGCTTTTTCACGAAGCTCAGTGCGAGCACGGTCATCGCTATTGCCACGAGTATACAGATCGGCGCTTTCCTGACGTTTTTTAGATTCTTTAGCCAATACGGCAATTTCTTCTTCCTCAGTTAAACCGGATTCGCGCTTCCCCTTTTCAACTTTTACATACAATAAAGCACTTTTAATTGAGCGCAATGTAGTGGTCTTTAGACTATCTCCACTTAAGAGCGCGGCTTTTAAATCCTGCTCGATACGCTTTTCCAGCATGGCTTGATTATCTTTGTCCGAGCTTAATGCGCTTAATTTTAATAAGCTTACGCTCTTGACGGACAATAGCCTTTAATCTTCGTTCGCGCTTACTGATCGGCTTTTCAAAATATTGACCTTGTTTAACAATAGCAAGGTTGCCAGATTGCTGAACCTTGCGGTTGAATCTGCGCAGCATATTTTCAAGCGATTCTTTGGTATCTTTACGTGTCACCTGTATCATGTCCTACAGTTTACCTCAAGAGAGAGAAATTGGCAACACGAGAGCTAGGTCCGTTTTTGTGGTGTGCGCTGACTTTTTAAAACAATGCTTTGCAATTCTTTAAAAATAGGAAATTGTTTATTAGTTGAGTAGACTTTTGTATTGCCCTGTTTCTCAGAGGTCAAAAACCCAACCTTCTCCAATCGCTTCAGCTCACGCTGAATATTGCCGGCGTCTTCCTTAATTAACTTGGCTAATCCGCGTACGTGAGTTTTAAAGTCCGGATACTTGGCATATATAACAATTATCTTTCGCCTAACCCGGGATGTAATAAAAACGTCTAACATAATCTCCCTATTGTTATTAGAACAACGTGACTTTAGTATAGCCTATTTCAGTCGTTGGTTTCAAGCCAATTAAATTGCTGCTTAGATTGTGCCACTATATAGATCGACTTGCAATATAATTCAAACATGAACTATTACGAGGTTTGGGTAAGAAGTAGCCACTATCACGGCAAGACAGGTCTAACCTATAGCCACGAATCCGATCTAAATTGTGGTCAAATAGTAACAATTCCCCTGCGCAACGAAACAGTCAGCGGCATTATTGTTCGGCAAGTCAATAAACCAGGTATGGCAACAAAAGGCATAATCTCTGCCGTCAATTTACCGAGTCTGCCAAAACACAATTTAGATTTGATGTTCTGGCTTAAGGCCTACTACCCATCAAGTGTTGGCATCATAACCCAGCAATTTCTGCCCGCTGATATTATTAAAGCTAACTTAACCAGCCAAGAGACTTTGCCGGTGCCAGACTACTCGCTATTGCCTAAGTTGAATCAGGAACAAAGCTTAGCTTATAAAACCATTGGGGACAATGACACCTATCTCATACATGGAAGAACCGGTAGCGGCAAAACTCGACTCTATATGGAACTTGCCAAAGATACTATCGCACAAGGCCGATCGACTATATTATTAACACCAGAAATCAGTCTCATCGGACAACTCGAAAACCAGTTTAAAAACATTTTTGGTAATCGGGTCATAGTTCTACACTCCACCCTAACTCCTAAACAACGACTGGAACGCTGGACGCAGATTTTAAGTAGCAAGGAACCATTAGTTATAATCGGCCCACGCTCAGCCCTATTTACCCCACTAAAACAAATCGGCCTTATCATAATCGATGAGGAGCACGAACCGGCCTATAAACAAGAACAAGCACCCTATTATTTAACACTCAGAGTAGCTTCAAGGGTCCGCAGCTTATGCAATGCCAAACTTGTCCTAGGATCAGCCACTCCCCTTATAAGCGACTACTACATGGCCAAAAAGCTTAATAAAAACATCATTCGTTTGTCCACGTTAGCCAATAATCAAGGTCCACCCAAGCTCATTAAGCAGGTCGTTGATTATAAAGACCGGACACTATTTGACCGTTCGCAGTTTTTATCCAAACCGCTGATTACAGCAATTGAAAAAGCTTTTAGTAGCGGTCTGCAGTCGCTGCTCTATTTAAATCGCCGGGGCACTGCCAGAGTAGTAGTCTGTGAAACTTGCGATTGGCAAGCCCGTTGCCCAAACTGCGATTTACCACTCACCTATCACGGTGACAATCACAGCTTGAGATGTCATAACTGCGGCTTTGTGATGGCCGCTCCTGTATCTTGCCCGCAGTGCAAAAACCCAACTGTAAAATATATAAGCATCGGCACTAAAGCTGTTGTTGATGAGGCTAGCCGTTTATTTCCACAGGCTAGAATTCAACGTTTCGATGCTGACAACTTAAAAGCCGAGCGCATTGAACAACAGTACGAAAGCGTCAAAAACGGTAACGTCGACATAATTATCGGCACCCAAATGCTGGCTAAAGGTTTTGATTTGCCAAAATTGAGCGTAGTTGGCGTCTTAATGGCGGACACGTCATTACAAATCCCCGACTATACTGCCAATGAACGAACCTATCAGCTAATTCAGCAGGTCGTTGGCCGAGTTGGCCGTGGACATGTTGACGGCACAGCCATAGTCCAAACCTATCAGCCCAACAATCAAACCATAGCTGATGCTATGAACGACAATTGGGATCATTTTTATAAAACTGAGCTTAAAGAAAGAGAGTCATTTAACTTCCCGCCGTTTATCCACTTACTCAAACTAACTGTTCGACGAGCTAATCCTAAGAATGCCGAACGGGCGGCTAAACAACTAGCCGACGCCATCCCCGATCATCTTATCGTTGACGGACCGGCGCCGGCATTCCACGAGAAGCAAGACGGCAAATATCGTTGGCAACTGATTATTAAAGCCAAGCAAAGAAGCCACCTACTGGCAGTAATCGCCAACCTGCCTGCCGGTTGGTCGTCTGACATTGACCCGATCGATCTAATATAACTTATCTAATCTGTTATGGCCTGTTATACTTTACAAACAATATGACTTACTCAAAAGACGACATCATAACACTACCCAACCGGCATTTAAGACAAAAGTCCGCCCGTGTAGGTATTGTCACGGATAAAATAAGACAAATTGCTCAGAACATGGTTGATGCAACCTTGAGCTGGGACGCATCAAGGGATCATGAGGTCGGTGTAGCCCTAGCTGCAGTTCAAATCGACAGCCTATATAGAATCATTGTTGTCCGCAATAATTACGAGGACAAAGAAGACAAGTCTTTTACGGTTTTTATCAACCCTGAAATCACTAAACTTGAAGGCGACATTCTGGAAGATTACGAAGGCTGCTTAAGCGTACCTGATCTATATGGTAAGGTTAAGCGCTATTCCAAGGTACGCGTCAAAGCCCTGGACCTTGATGGCAAGCCCTTCCGTGTTAGCGCCGAGGGGTTTTTGTCTCGTATTTTTCAGCACGAAATCGATCATACTAACGGCCTTGTTTTTATCGATCACATCAAAGAAGACGCCAATGCTTTCTATAAACTTAAGGAAGACGGTAAATTAACTAAACTGGACTACAATGAAGTCAAAAAAGATCCTATTCTTTGGCAATGAACGTCTGGCTACAGGAGTAACGACCAAGACCCCACTCCTAACAAGCCTGGTTGATGCCGGCTATGAAATTGCAGCCATCGTTACCACCCCTCAAAAAGACAATCCTTCAAGACAGCCAAGACAGCTTGAGGTCGCTACATTCGCCAAAGACCATAATATTCCCCTGCTAGAAATTAACTCGCTAAAAACCGAAATCGACAAGCTCAAACAATACGAAGCCAGTATCGGCGTACTGGCGGCTTACGGGAAAATAGTACCCCAAGAAGTCATTGATATACTACCGAACGGCATCGTCAATCTGCACCCTTCACTACTTCCTAAACACCGTGGACCCACACCTATTGAGTCAGTAATTTTAACCGGCGAAACCCTTACCGGAGTCAGCTTAATGAAGTTGGTTGCCACCATGGACGCCGGGCCTGTATTCGACCAAACCGTTATTGAACTGACCGGTCATGAGGATAAACAGTATCTGGCAGATAAGCTGGGCGAGATAGGTGCCGATCGACTCATAAAATTATTGCCGGATATCCTTAATGGCCAATTGGAGCCAAAAAAGCAAAATGAAAGTTTAGCTACATACGACGTCAAAATTAGCCAAGTCGACTCAAGGCTGGACTTTACTAAAGCTGCCAGCCTTCTTTCGAGGGAAATTAGGGCATTTTATAACTGGCCAAGAAGCAGGGCAAGCCTTAATGGCCAATCGATCACTATTACACAGGCCCATGCCGATAATACGGTGCACTGCCTCAACCCGGGACAAATATGGCACAACGATAGTTTATTTGGCTTTGAAACCGGCTCCGGAGTGCTGGTAATAGATAAATTAATTCCGGCGGGGAGCAAGGAAATGTCCAGCGCCGATTATCTTAGAGGACACAAACTCTAGGACTGTAGTGGTGGTTCGACCGAATCATTACTCGGTACGGAGGGCTGATTCGAGGCCTGCAAGATTTGAGGAGCAGATAATTTAACCTCTTCTTTGAGCTTATTAAACTCATCCTGAACTATATCTTTGTAGTCAGGAAAGTTAGTTTCCAGCCACTTAAACGCTCCGGCGTCATCCTTGGCTTCAAAATACTTTTCAAACTCCTCAAGTTGCTCATTCGTCATTTGATCAGCCAAACGCATACCTACGCGCATTTCCAGCGTTTCATAGATATGGTTTAATAAGCCTCCTTTTTCTTCTTCCGGTAGACCGCCCAGTCCAAGTTCTTCTAAAAGATTTCGATCAAGATTTATTGCCATTGTTTTACCTGTATATTATTCTATCTGAATTGTATCATCCAAGGACGCAAGCTTACAAATGACGTTCCAATATCTCTTCAGTGAACATCTCAAGCCGATCATCAATCTGCAAATCAAGCCGTGAAGTTGTGGCTAGGCTCACACCACAAAGTTCGCCCTCTAGCACTTCCTTGACGTCGGTAGGTCCACGCTTAAGACCAACAACATTAACTTCAGCAATCTGTTTTTTATCTCTTAAAACTTTGGCTTTAGCCGGCACCACTAAATGACCCTTGGTAACTTCGCCTCCACAGATAACACTGGTTTTAGTTGTATTGAATATGCCCTTGATTATTAACATCCCTACGTCACTATGCACAACTTCTGGCGATAATAGTTTTTCCAATGATTGCTTAACGTCGTCAATTAGCTCATATATGACGTTATACATGTGGAGCTCTATTCTGTCCCTAACTGCCTGCTGACGTATAGCGCTTGGAGCCTGGACATTAAACCCGTATATGGTTGCCCCAGCGGTCTTGCTCAATCTTAGGTCATTTTCAGTAATAGAACCAACGCCCGAGCCTACAAATCTAACTGAAACTTCGTTCGTATCAAGCGACTTCAAACTATCGATCACTGATGTCAGAGATCCTTGGACGTCAGCTTTTATAATAACGTTTAGTTCTTTAATCTCATTGCTACGGTTAATTATTCTTAGTAGCTCGCTACTGGTAACGCCCCGATTAGTCGCAAGATGCTTCTGACTGGCATTATTTTCAGCTTCACTTCTGGCCACACGTTCATTAGCAACCGCATTAAACTCGTCCCCGAATTCGGGCAAAGTCTTAAAACCCGTTATGGACACCGGCGTGGATGGACCGGCCTGCTTAATGGCTCGGCCAAATGAGTCTTCTAAGTTACGGACTTTGGCATATGTAGCACCGGCAACAATAAACTGACCTGGTTTTAATATACCTGATTCAATTAAAGCGGTAGCCACCGGCCCCCTACCAATCTCAACATGAGCCTCAATAATTAGTCCCTTTGCTGGCACATCAACATCGGCTCGCAGCTCTTCCACGTCAGACACCAACAGAATCATATCCAATAGCTCTTTAATGCCTTGTCCGGTTTTCGCGGAAACTTCTTGAACAACCGTATCGCCGCCCCACTCTTCAACTAGCAGGTTCTGTTCAGCCAATTGCTGCTTGATACGATTAGCATCAGCCCCTTCTTTGTCAATTTTGTTGATGGCCACGACAATTTTAACTCCAGCTTTACGGGCATAACGAATCGCTTCAATAGTCTGAGGCTTAACCCCGTCATCCGCCGCTACTACCAAAACGACAATATCCGTCAGTTGAGCGCCGTGTTCTCTAATGGCTGCAAAAGCTTCATGTCCGGGCGTATCCAAAAAAGTAATTCTTCGCCCATTATGATCAATTTGGTAAGCCGAAATGTGCTGGGTAATACCCCCGGCCTCGGCCTTAGCCACATTAGCCTGCCTGATAGCGTCTAGCAGGCTGGTCTTACCATGATCGACATGTCCCATAACCGCAACTACTGGAGGCCTAGCAGTGGCCCTGTCACTAGCTACAGGCTTACGACGCTTAACCGTCTCAGTACCTGATTTATTAGCCGTCTTCAGTTCAACATCTAAGCCAAGCTCCTGAATGATTATCTGCGCGGTGTCAAAATCGATACGTTCGTTCACTGTCGCCATAATGCCATTTTTCATCAGCTCCAAAATTAGCCTTGAAACAGGTAGCATTAACCGTTCAGCTAGCGCGCCGACGGTTATCGTGTCTTCTATTTCGATTGTGGTTGCCATACCGGAAGCGCTCCTTTCTGCCTGACGGCCTTAGTCAAACTAATACATATCCGCTATTCTTTGGTTTTTTTAGCTGGCTTCTTCTTAAGCGACAGGGCAATCTTACGATTCTCGGTGTCTATATCCAAAACCTTAAATTCTTTCTTTTCGTTCAGCTGGAACAATTTTTCCGGATCAACACCCTCATCGTCACTCATCTCTGAAACATGGACCAAGGCTTCCACGCTGGAACTCAACTGCACAAAGGCACCGAAAGGAGTAATCCTGGTAATCTTGCCTTCAACCGTATCGCCTTTATTAAAGGCTTTGACTTCACTAAGCCATGGATCCTCGGTCATTTGTTTAAGGCTTAAGGACAACCTATCTTTATCAATTGAAATAATCTTGGCTTTGACACTTTGCCCCACTTTAACGTAATTACGCGGGTTATCCACTCTTTCCCAAGAGATTTCAGATATATGAATCAACCCCTCTATGCCATCAACGTTCACGAAGGCTCCGAAATCAATCACGCCGGTAACAACCCCCTCGACAACATCGCCAACTTTAAGATCGGCAAAACGGGCTGCCATATCGTCCTTAACAGCCTCTTTTTCAGAAAATATAAGCTTATTGTCTTTGCGACTAACATCAAGGATTCTGACTCTTAAAGAAACGTTTGTCAAAGCATTAAGCTTCTGCAAAATCTCATCTTTATCCGCCCCACTAACCCGCGGATAGTGACCGGCCGCTAGTTGACTAACGGGCAGAAAGCCCCTTATACCTTCCAGCTCGACCAGTAAACCACCCCTGTTTGCATCGTAAGGTACGATGTCAACTATTTCCTGTTCGGAAAATATCCTCTCAAGTCCTTCCCAACCCTTATCCTTAACGGCACGACGCATACTAAGGAGAGCATGTCCTTCGTCAAGCTCGGGATCAATTACGCTGACTGTTACAACTTGCCCGTCCTCCAGTGCCTGACCATGACCGATTTCGCGACGCAAAACAACGCCAACGCCCTTAGCGCCTAGATCAATCCAGATCTCATGTTTTTTAATGGACGTGATTTTGCCCTCAACGACATCGCCGGCCTTAAGAGCCTCGAGATCACTTTGAGCTAACAGCTCGTCCATAGTTAATGTAGTAGTTTTTGGCATTTATTAATGCCTCCTTTGTGATGTATTTCTCATAGGTTTGGTCGATAGCTTTTTTTAAAAGCAAGATCAACAACCAACCCCTAAAGATTAATCTTCATTATACAGATTAACTTCTTAATCGCAAATCTAAAAACACCTGTCACAAACTAAACCCGACTCTAGCTTCGGTTATACTTTTTGAGTAGGACGACTTTGCCGTGACGATTACCTAACCAAAACGTCACTAGCATAAAAACCGCGAACAATGCCATTACCCACCAAGGTAATGACGTAGACGTGCTGGATGATACTGCTTGAATAGGTTTTTTCGAGGTATTGTTATTATTTACTTGGCCATTACCAACTCCGACAAGTTGCAAAAATGCCGTCGCGCCATTACTGTCCGTTGCCGTGACCGTGACCGTGTATATGCCAGATGTGTTATAGGCATGGGAAATATTCGTTGTGCCAGTATTGGCAACTGCTTGCAGCTTAGCCGGTTGCCCATCGCCCCAATCGACACTGAGAGCATAAGGAGGTACCCCACCGCTAATGACGATCGGCCAGTTAATGTCCTGGCCCGGATTAGCACCCATCTCAGCGTATTGGCTAGTAAGAGTTACCCTTGAACCGACCTGAAAGTTTTGTCCGCCATTAAAATTAACACTGACCTTATTGGATATGGGGCCAGATTGACCCAGATTATCGTAATCTTGTGCGATTAGATCATTCAAACCGTTAAAAAGAAATATTTTCAAACTATAGCTTCCGCCAGTACATACCGCCGAACCAACAAATATGTTGTTGTCTAGGACCTTAATGAGAAGATTACTGGGACACAAACCACTGACGGTTATAGGCAAAGAGGTAAATGATTGACCATTGCTCGGAACGGCTATGGTAGCAGCCTGAGACGGAGGTGGACTCGGTATAGTTGCTTGCAGGCCCATAGTACCCGACTGAGGATTCTGCTGCGATCCGATTGCATAAACTTGGGATGCAAAGCCAATCGACAACACTACAGAGATTATTAAATAAACAGCTAGCTTAGTACGTTTTTGGGCATTTAGCCTTAACATATATTAACCCTTGTTTGAGTTCTCCTTGCGTATAGACCTTCTATACCAAGCTCTGAATATATTAGGTGTCAACCAAATTAAAGCTATGATTATGATCAAAATGGCTAATAATAGAATAATCCAGATAGGTGCAATAACATAAATTGTAGTTTTAGCACTTAAAAGTTGACCATTATTAGCATATCCGAAATTTCCCATAACTGTATACTTACCGATTGATCCTAAACTATTTAAAGCTAGACTAAATGTTCTTGAGCTATTCGGAAGAACATTTCCAGGAGGAGTTACATTATTAATGTTTAGATACTGGACAACCTTGCCAGTTATATCGTTTGTAACTGATATTTTACCAAAGGGCTCTTCTTGTACGTTGCCTTGATTCGTAAATGTAGAGACAACATATAGTCCGGTGCTTGTATAGAATAACCTGCTGATCTGGTTGTTCGATTCGACCCCAAAACCGGTCAGACTAAGATTCTCTTTAATTCCAGGGCCCGGTACACGTACTAAAATTAAAGAAGCTATACTTGCAGTCAAAGCCACCGTCTTTTTAGTATTTGGAGTGTTACTGGCAGGAGCAAATCTTACTGCTCCATAAAAACCTCCTCCTGGATTATTGGCTGGTATTTTAATAACCACCGGGATAGTCTGTGTCTGGCCTGGATTAACAGTAATATCGTTAATTGGAGCAACAAACTGTTTTAAGCTATGTGGATTATATGTATTGGTATTATTGATATTCAGAACTGGGTTGCCGCTGGTACCTGAAGCGGTAAAGTCATTTATAAATACCTGTAGTATCACTTTGGTGGTTGTCAAATTCTTTATGTCAACATAGGTTGTCTGAGTTTGTCCGGGATTTATGGTTAAATCAGTTCGGACTGGAGAGACCCTTAAACCACCCCCTTGAGTGTTGTTAGTAGCGGCATAGCCGGGTGACATTAAAAATACAACCAAAGAAATTGCTGCTATAAGCGCCACAACAAATCGTCTCAACATTTTATCCCCTCAAATATTGTTTTTTAACTAACTAACGAGATAATAGCATAAGAACTAAAAATTTCCTACACCCACATAAGTCAGTGTAGCCGAATAGACGCCCGGCTCTTGATTGGGAGATATATTAACAATATAGCTTACGGTGTATTTTCTATAATCCGAAGGTCCGGTTGACTCAGCTATAATTGACCCATTCTTAAATTGAAATTCATTTGACAGACCATAGCCAGTAGCCGGACCACCAATGCCCGGGCCCTGCGCATTTGACCCTACTGCCGGTAAATTGTTAGCTACGAGATTTATTCCAAACTGGTCTTCACCGGGGATTGCCGCAGAGGCATTGGATAACGGCGGAACTACAAAGTTGCCTGAAGTCAAAGAACTACCGCTAACCTGTATAGTGTAACCATTTTGCGCATTGGTAGCTACTAATAACTGGCTCTGCGCTATTGCGGTAGCGCCGGTAGACAGATTACCAAAATTAATCAGATTACCATTAGACTGACCGCAGTCGAAGCCCGGAATGGTCTCGCCGGCACAAAAAAGCAGATAGGGCAAAACGGTTGTTGATATGGTATATGAATTCAATATCGCCATAGCCAGTCCACCAGTATCTAATGGTGAGCCTGAAGCATTGCTTGATGCAAACGTTTGTAATCGTCCGTAAAAAGTTCCCTGCGTCGACGGATTGATAGCATTAGCGAATGTAAAGGTCATTGCGCCAGCCGGCTGGACTGCCGGAATTCTACTTAATATTATTGTGTTGGCATTAACGCTACCAATTGAAAAACCTGACGTACCTGATTGTGTCTGCAATACCACACCCGACACATCTCCGCTAGAAGGAGTGCAAGCAATGGTTACTATTGGGGAATTAGAACAAAACTGAACTTCAATTGATCCTAAAGTCTCGTTTATGGTTGTAGTAAGGGTTAGCTGATAGGTCGTGCTAGCTCCGGGCAAATCGTTTGCAATATTAAGATACCGTTCACCCAATAAAGCACCGTAGGCCGCCGAAGTGGTTAATACGGCGGCAATGATAATGGGCATGATTTGCCATGCCCATATCGGTAAAGAATATAACCGGACTTTGATGATGTGAAACATCATCCCTCCTGATTAATTGACTAAAATTTTGGAGTAGCCACTAATTGATGACTTGCCGTGTACACTCCAGGGACAGTCGTATTACTGGCGGTTACACCGTAGGTAATCGTACTTACAGAAGCATTTACAGGTCCAGATATAGCCGCTAAAGCTCCGCCGGCAGTATTTAAATAGTAAGCTGTTGTAGCCGTGCCATATCCACCGCTCGCAGTTACGTTAGTACCTAGAGTAGATAGATATAGTCCGAAATCTGCAGTGCCGGCAGTTATCGATCCTGCCGTGGTAAGGGCAGGAATGGTATTGGTGCCACTGGTTAGCGTTCCGCCGTATAGGTATATTGTACCGCCGTTAATAGCGTTGGTAGATACGGTAAAGTTTACGGCGCCGGTATATACAGCACTAGAATCAATTACATATATACCGCTCGTGCCTATCTGATTACCCAGAGGAACAGCCGCACTTGTAGCAGTCGCATTGCAAGACGCACCTGTATAAACACAGAAGGTTAGCGTTTCCTGAACTGTAGCCGTTACATCAATGGTTGCATTAGTAGAAAGAGCATCACCACCGTCATCAGTATAAGACCCTGGAGCCGTAGCAGTATACGTAGTATTTGGTGCTGCATAGGTATAAACACGTGCATAAAAAGTACCTTCTGCTGTCGGGTTGACCATGCTGGTAATATTGAAACTAACCGCAGTACCGGCGGCCACAGAAGTAGTAGCACTGGTATTAGATAGAGTAAATGTCGTTGTTCCATTAATGTCTCCAGCTGTCCACGTACCAGCATTGAGACCAGTCACACCCGTAGCCGTTACCGTGCCACCGTTAGCGACAGAAAGTCCCGTCGGAGCGGTGCAGGTCGTACCGACAATTGGGCCGCCGCTACCACCACTTTCATTACAAAAGTCTACTATAACTTCTTCGATAACACCTGCAGTTGCAGTGGTAAAGTTAACTCCGTAAGTTACGCCTGCCTTACCGGCGGTTGAATCAGACATATTTATATATCTAGGCTCAAGCTCGGCGGCATAAACCGTTTGTGAACCTAGCAATATAGGAGCTATGCCTGTTAACAGCATAAATGTTGCTAACGCACCTGACAGAACACTACTAACTCGTTTGTTTTTTTGTTTATTCATTTCTTTTATATCTTTAATTTTAAATTTATAACGGCATTGTAACTTGTTATGTTTATGTTTGCAAGTGTTTTTTTAAAAAGTTGGGACTGCGACTAGCACCTGACCCATCGTATACAATCCTGCCGGTGTAACATTGCTTATATTCATCATGTAAGATATGGTGTAGTCCGTTTCACCACTGCTCTCGTTCGAGGACGCTATTATACTATTAGGAACATATTGAAATAAACCGCAGCTGTTATAGCCGGAGGCTGCAGTTCCGTAACTAAATGAACTACTTGGAACCTGCACGGGGTTGGCACCAAAATTTGCCGGTGCGTTGCAAGAGCCGCCGGTAGTATTAGCCACCAAATTAATACCGAACTGTTCTGTACCTGCCGTGGAGGCTGTGGGGGTAGATAAAGCCTTCATGGTATATGTACCGTTTTGAGGCGGCTGAGAGGCCGTAATGACACTGTAGCCGCTGGATAAATAGGACTTAACCGAAAAGGTGGCCGTTCCTGTCGTGGTAGAAGTAGTACTTAGAACTCCCATATTGACGCTGGCAGTATTAACAATAAACGTAAGTGATGGTTGCCTGTCTACATTGAAGCCTGCCTGAGCCTGAAACTTGCTGCCATCACTAGTATTGCCAACTGTTATTTCGCCTACCGACTGCTTAGCACAATAGGTCGTGGAACAGGTTGTATCCAGTGAACCGCCGCTACCAAAAAATATCTGACCAACCGCATAGTTTGATGAGCACGATTGCTCCCCGCTTACGCAAGTCGCAGAAGCATATCCCTCAAAACCCGCGGACACCAATACCGCAATTCCGATTGTAATAAAAATCCGTCTGAATATCTCCATCTACTTATATTGTATAAATTTATACCTAAAAAACAATCCGTTAACGCTTTATTTGTTTTATTTGCTATATTAATAACTAATTATGGATAGCGACAATCAAGATCCAAGAC
>JAJYIP010000037.1 GCA_021790005.1 bacterium | reverse complement strand
CGATCTCCAGCGCTGCTGTTAGTGATGTAAGGGCGTATGCGTTAAAGTGTAATGCATAATTACTGAGACCGTTATTGACCATATATATGAACAGCATGCTCAAAATAAAGACAATACCAAGCAGTCCACTCAAAAGAGGAATATAAGTTCTTGTTCTATTATTGGTTTTTTGTTTGTCCATCTTCAACTCTTATGGTTAATAATACCACAAGTCAGCAATCTATCTAGGTCACCGATTTTATATCAATAAATTTATTCCAAAACTAAATCGCGTCTATTAAATAGCCAGATTCCAGTTACTGACATTAATAAGGCCAATCCGATTAAAACCTCAAACGTATGCCAGTCCGGCGTGGCCGCCGGAACCAGCGCCATGTGTTTAAAAATCGAACTATCGGCAAAGTAGCTGTTAAGTTTTAAGGCCGCCGCTATGATGTCGATCGTGAATGACCAGCCGACTACGGCATAGATTATGGTGTTCAAGTGCCTAGGCAATATGCCGTAAATTAATAGGCCGAGCCCTAGAATAAAAGCAACCGGTCCGAGAATATTAATCCCACCAAAAATAAGGTCATTAAAGCCGACGTCTATGCCCTGTGCTTTAGCCAGAAAGTAGTCGATTAAACTGGCCAACAAGTAGATAGAACCGGTCGCTATCATTATCACACCCAAGCGTGAGGTTAGCCATTTCAGGCGCGATATCCCTCCGGCGATAAAGTTGTCTATCCGACCGGACGATTCCTCGTTCCTAATATGTCCGAGGCTGGCTGCAATCATGAAAATGAGGGTAATAACAATGAAGTAGCCTGCTGCACTGAGATAGGCGACCTCAATGCGGGCGTATGGATTGCCCGTCAAATTACTAAATGTTTTGGTTAATCCACCCGATCCGGTTATTGTTTTGGCAACGGTTTTATCAATCGAAACAATAACCGCCACAAAAGACAGACTGGCGATTAGCCAACCAATGAATATGTTTCTTAGTTGTTTAAAACTAAAACCAAGTTGAGAATTAAGGAGACTAAGTTTGGGTTTGGATGTGTCCTGGTCGGCTATTAGGCTTGATCCCATATCCCGACGACCGCTTAGCCAAATCACTAAACCTATAACTAGGATGGTAACAGCTAGAGTCAGCCAGAGCCATCCATAAACTGGTGCGTTGTTATATGGATTTACCTTATCTAGCCAGCCGAATAAGCTCAGATTTTTTATCCAATTCAATCCGGCTACGGCGTTGCCGATTGAGCGGATCGCAAACATGAAGATAATAATCGTCAAGCCATAAATCACGGCTTTGCGTCTGGTTGAAGCCAGCTGACTGGTAAGTGCACCCACGGCGACGCCTATTAAAGCGCCAGTCGCTAAAAGCAGGCTATAAATCAAGCTTCCACCTATCGGCATGGCAAATCGGCTGCTGTGTCCGCCAATAATTAATGCTAGCGCTGTCAAAGTGAATATAATAACAAGACCTACACCTGATCCCATAATAATATCCGTGGTTGAATTTCTAGCAGAAGATCGTCCGCTTAGTAATAATTCCCAGTTACCGTTTTCCTCTTGGCCACGCAACATCTTTGTAATAAACAGCATGGCCCAGATCGATAAAACCAGAATCATAATGGGCATTATTCGGTACGCCATGTAACCACCCGGACTAATTATGTCGGTATGCATATTGCCGTAAAAAAGTCCAAGCGCTGGATTGCTGGCAAGACCGTAGATAACCTTAGCTCTGGCAGCGGGGTCGGGGTAAGCCAGAATAATCCCGATCGATTGAGCGATACTCTCAATGGCAGCTAGTAGGCCGAAGATTGTAGCCGTACCTGCTACGCGTCGAATCGCAAATCGTCTTATAACACTAGTGCGTCTTTTGGTTAGCTCTATATTGGTTTTGATTGCCGGACTGGTGTTCATGCTAATTCTGGCTCTAAAGTTTCATACATTGAGACAAACAGTTCTTCTAGCGACGGTTCACGGCTTAGTAAGCTGATTGGTTTGGCCTTGGACAATACTGCCAATAATTCTTCCATCGAGCCGCGAACCTCACAGGACAGGTGATTACCGGATACGTTGATGTGGCTAACTCCTTCTATTTTGCTGATATCTGGTGGAGTAGTCTTAAAGCCAGCCTCGATCTTTAGGGCAGACAAGCCGCGTAATTCCTCGAGACTACCGGTTCGTTCTATACGACCTGATCTTAACAAAGCTACTCGGTCGCATAATGCTTCAACTTCGTCCAAGATATGCGAAGACAAGAACACTGTCTGGCCGTTTAAATGAGCCTCTCTAATGGCCTGACGAAAAACTTGTTCCATTAATGGGTCCAATCCGGCCGTCGGTTCATCCATGATCAAGACATCTGCGCGTGAAGCCAGGGCGGCTATAAGGGCAATTTTTTGTTTGTTGCCTTTTGAATAGGTGCGGACTTTTTTGCCTGGTAATAAATCAAACTGTTTGATAAGTTGTTGGCGGTATTTCGTGTCACATTGCCCATGGACCTTGGCAAGCAAATGCAAAGTTTCCTCGCCGGTTAAAAACGGCCATAAGTTTGACTCTCCGGGTACGTAGGCGATATGACGATGAGCCAGTTGTTTTTGTGTCTGGGCATCGTAGCCGTTGATTTTAATGGTTCCGGCCGTCGGTTTAATCATGCCTAGCATGAGACGAATGGTAGTTGTTTTGCCTGATCCGTTGGGGCCTAGGTAACCGAAAATTTCACCCTGGTTGATTGATAGGCTCAAGTTATCCAGGGCTTTAAACGATCCGTATTTTTTAGTTAATTTCTGAATCTCTATAGTCACCATTTAAGCTCCTTTTTATATTAGTGTAGTCCAAAATATATTTAATGTCAGGTTGATATAGTTAGCCGGTTTACATGCCCTAAACTGTCTTATGGGTTGCTGTTCCACGTCCGAAGAATACTTTAACTACTCCGTTAGATATAAAGCCAATCTTAACATGGTGTGGGATCTTGCTGACATTGTTTAACATTGACAATCCCGTCCGGACCAGGCAGTGTATAAATCATTGAATTTTGTTTTGGGTTATTATCATCCAGGCTTTTTGTCTGACTTGGTCAATGTCTGACTTTTTAATGTCACCAATAATTCCGCCCGGCACTAAATTATCGTAGGTATTAACTTTGCGATAGATTGGTAGCAGGTAATCAGTACCAGCAATAATCAGGGGGAGACGGTTTTTGTTCAAAATTTTATGCAGACGCTTGTCAATGAGGCGGAAAAACTTAAGTAACATCTTTTTATCAACCTCGGCTACATTGTATTGACCATGAAAAGCTTCTGAGCCCTTGCCCATTTTGGCCGGCGCGATATTATGAGTCTCACGGTTTTTGGGGAACTCGTCTATATTGAGTGCCCGATGCATATCATCCGGCAGATCTTTTAGTGCAATTTGATGAATTTCATATTGATCGCCGCCATATAATTTGATGTTTTTGTGTCCTAACGCTAAGACTAAATATGGTTGATTGTTATCTATAATTTGCAATAGCGGGTCAAGGTCAAAACTAGACATCACGCTTAATAACCGGTATTGGCTGGGCTCTGGTAATTGGTAATAACGGAAGAAATCTTGCTGCATGAAAACAGCTAGCCCGTTATGGCGCATCGGCCAGCCTTCATATTGCTCAAGTAATTTTAAAGCCGGCCTTAAGGTTTTCTTGACTTGCTTTGGTGTCGCTCCCGCCATCAGTAGAGCTGACTCGGCTTCTGTTAACAGGTTCTTCAGTGCGATCCTGTTAGGATCCCGCCTTCTATCGCCCGGTGAATAGGGCAGGTATAAGCTGGTAGCAAACGGTTGATTAAAGTTCTTTAATTCATTGAGTTCGGTATCGTTTGGTAACTTGATCATGTTGGCCTCCGCTTGTGTTAACCAGGTATCTGAGTGCCCGGCGTTTATTAAATCTGTCGTAGTTATGCTAATTTCATCGTCGGTGCTCATAACGAATACTAAAGCACAATGTTCAAATACGTTAGCCTAGCTAGAGAATCTTTACATCATGAATGCTGTCCTAAAATTTACACTTTGCCGGTTAGCCATAGCGCTCTCATATTGACCGTATTAGTTATAGACTGCGGTTGCTATGTTTAGCTATAAAATCGATTACAATTATAAATTTACTATTGCCAATAGCTAATAGTTCCAAGATACTAATATTAAAATGGTAGCATTAGTGAAGGTGACTAATCTAAGGGTTAACTTTGGTTCGACCAAAGCTTTGGATAATGTCAGTCTAAGTTTAAGCCCCGGAAAAGTTATTGGCTTTATTGGTCCGTCTGGCGCTGGTAAGACAACTTTAATTAGAACTATCGTAGGAAGACATAAACCTGATTCCGGTAAGGTTTTGGTTTTAAACCAAGTGGCCGGTTCAAAGAGTTTACGCTCGCGGCTGAGTTATATGACCCAGGAGAATTCAGTTTACTCGGATTTGAGCGTAAAACAGAACCTGGCCTACTTTGCGACAATGTACGGGGTTAGTAAGCCGGATGCCAAAATTATGATTAATGAGCTTCTGGGCATGATGAGTATGGATAATCAATCAAAACAGCTGGCTAAGAGTTTGTCTGGTGGGCAAAAACAGAGGTTGTCGCTAGCAATTGCTCTAATTGGATCTCCCGAACTGCTGGTTCTCGACGAACCAACGGTCGGACTGGATCCAGTGCTCAGAGATCAGATATGGACGATGTTTCGAGATCTAATAAAAAAAGGTAAAAATATCATCATCTCCAGTCATGTTATGGATGAGGCGGGGCGATGCGACGACCTGGTTTTAATTAGGGACGGTAAAGTTTTGGCCCACGATAGTCCGGAAGGTTTATGTAAAGCGACTAGTTCAATGACGGTGGAACAAAGTTTTTTGAAACTGGTTAACAAGGTAGGGTTATGAATTTTTCAAAAACTCTGGCGACGACCAAGCGAGTTCTGCAGCAGATATTGCACGATCCACGAACTCTTGGTTTGGTGTTGATTGTCCCGGGTATGTTATTAATCATCCTGAAGTACGTATTCCAGTCGGATAAGGCTTTTTTTGACCACATCGCGCCACTGATCCTTGGAATTTTTCCTTTAACTATGATGTTTATAATCACTTCAATCGCGACGCTTCGAGAAAGAAGTACTGGCACGCTTGATCGTCTCATGAGTTATCCGATGTCAAAACTTGATTTCATTTTTGGTTACGCCATCGCATTTGCTATTTTGTCGTTATTGCAGGCTTTAGTGGCCTGCGCTGTAGTCTTAGGGCTTTTGCATGTTACGGTTTTGGGCGGTACTTTACCGATGGTGGTAAGTGCAATTGTGGCTGCGTTTCTGGGCACAAACAGTCC
>JAJYIP010000008.1 GCA_021790005.1 bacterium | reverse complement strand
GATGAGGGTGAACTTAGTTATGTGTGGCAGCATGAAAGGTTATGGAACTCTTCATGGATACCACACATATACCAACATTAAAACAAATGGCTAAATATGTCAGCGGTGACAATACCCTAAAGTTAAAAAGTCAGGATAAGTTGGAAGCTTATGGCTACATAACGAAAGTATTAATAACCCATAAATATATTTGCCTTAGAAAACCAGACAAGACTACCATAAAACAGTACTTGATGGTCGTTAGCGGCTATTCACTGTCTCAAACAGAGAGGCTCATTAGAGAGTATGTTAGTACTGGCAGTATTAATCCAGCCAAACGTACTCAGCCAACTTTCAAAGGTACATATAACCGTGAAGACATTGCTGCACTGGCTGGGCTAGACGAAATCTACGAACGGATGAGCGGTCAGGCTATGACAGTAATCCTTAGGAGGGAGTATGAGCAGTTTTGTAACAAGGCCTACCTTAGATTGAAAGATATCTCTGTCTCGCATATCTACAACCTTAGGAATACTGTTACCTACAAACGTATTAATACCACCTACACCAAGACCAAACCTAGCGTGGTTAAGCTTGGCGAGAGAATCAAGCCTGAACCTGAAGGCAAACCAGGCTTCTTAAGAGTAGACACCGAACATCAGGGAGATAAAGACGGTGAAAAGGGGGTTTACCATATTAACTTAGTCGATGAGGTTACCCAGTGGGAGGTGGTAATCTGTGTTAGAGCTATTAGTGAAAGATACATGCTGCCAGCCTTAGCTATGGCCCTAGAGTTATTGCCGTTTGTAGTTATTAATTTTCATGCCGACAATGGATCAGAATACATTAATAAACTAGTAGTTAGAATGCTCAAGAAACTGACCATTAAACTAACCAAGAGCCGCCCTAGACATAGCGGGGATAACGGTCTGGTTGAGACAAAAAATGGGGTTGTGCTACGTAAACATATGGGTTACATACATATCCCCAGAACTAATGACAATGCAGAGGTTATTAACCGATTCTATGTCAACTGGTTTATACCTTGGCTTAACTTTCATAGGCCCTGTGCCTTTAGGGTGACTGAGGTCGACAAGAAGACCGGTAAAGTTACTCACAAATATCCTACCGGCAATTACATGATGCCTTACGAAAAACTAAAGAGCTTGGATGATGCCAGCCAATATCTTAAACCAGGCATCACTTTTGACTTACTTGATTGTCAAGCCTATGCTCTAAGTGATACCCAGTGGACAAAAGAAATGCAACTGCAGAAAGCTGCTATGTGGGAATCAATTAAGCTTTAACAATTCAACTGTTGCCATAGGTACTACAGTTTCCCCCTCATTTCAGAATTGGAAAAGACTTTGGTACTTATTTTTTTGGCTCAGTAATATGGACAGGGTGGCCGTAACTTGGAACTACTATCTTGTCGTCAACGCCATCCATTAACTTCTTAACGGCTATGGCTTGCCAGTCACTTCCAGCCGTAGAAACGATAGGCGCGTTAAGGGAATAAGCCAAGGCATTAGCAACGCTATGGCCTATCCTGAGTCCAGTAAAGCTGCCAGGACCAGTAAATACACCCAAAGCGTTAATATCACCCAACTCCATACTAGCTTGATTACATAGTTCAAGAATTTTTTGATGGAGTGTTTCCGCCAGCGTGCGGTCAGCATGCCAGATAAGGCGCGACTGCTCAACCCGTCCATCATATAAATAAAGTTCAGTTTCTGGTCCGTCAGTGCGAATTAAAAGTATTTTCATCTATTGATTCCTTTTAGAAGATAAACAAATTCTGCGGGACAATTTATTTTGATCCTGCGCTCAGTTTCACTCACTACCTGAATTATTAATTGAATGTGATTTTCAGGCAGCACATCCTTAACCAAGCCGCCCCATTCAATAATGGTCACATACGACTCATCACCCATAACTTCTTCTAGCATGTCTTTTATGATGCCGGCTTCATTTAAGCGATAAAAATCAAAGTGAGCGATAGAGAAACCTTTAGCCGAGTAATCGTTACGAATCGTGAAGCTTGGACTGGAAACATGATCCTTGCTTCCGGCACCTTCGGCTAAACCCTTTACAAAAGTGGTTTTGCCACCACCAAGATCACTAACCAGCTCGATGAGTTCGCCGCCTTTTAAATTAGCGCCCATGTTTAGCGCAAAGGAATGCATTGCCTGAAGGTTCCTTAAGTCTATTTCCATCGCTAAAATTATCCCTTATCTGCCCACAAAACGCCAGATTGGGTAAAGCAATTGTGAAAAAACAATTATACTTAAGTAGACTATGCTGAAACTAATCAATAACCTCATCAACAAACCGGTTGTATCATTGCGCAGCGGTACTGCCATTGCGACAATTAATACGCCACTTATTAATCCGGACAACTTAAAGATTGAGGGGTTTTATTGTAGTGACAACTTTCATAACCGAACCCTGATCTTGCTCTATTCGGACATCAGAGACTTCAATGGCATAGCCTATTTCGTCAACGATACGGATGCTTTAAGCGAACCGGATGAATTGGTAAGATTAAGGAAAATTATCGAAGCGGGATGGGATCTGGGCGGCAAACCCGTTTACACGGTTTCAAAACAAAAAGTCGGCAAGGTAAATGACTATGCAGTAGAGGTTGAAACGATGTATATACAGAAGCTATACGTATCCCAAACTCTGCTTAAAAACTTCAAACTTACCAGTTTAAGCATTGATCGTTCTCAAGTTCAGGAAATTACAGACAAAAGAATCATCATTCAGGACCTAGTCGCCAACAGTCAAATTACCGCCACCGTAGCGGCGTAAGACTTGCGGCCGACCGATCCGCTGAACAATCGATTCATAACTAAAACCTTGACTTAATAAATAGCGGAAAAGCTTGGGCTGGTTATTCATGTACTGGCTTAGACTTTTCTTGCGCTCAATCATTTCATCAAGTGCTTTGTTTTCATCATAGTTGGTGTCTGTCAGACTGGAGTCAACAACTCGCTCATCTATGCCTTTAACTTTTAATTTTTGTTTTATAGCCCGTTTTGAAAGTGGCCGTGCGAGCAGGGCATCATGAATATATGCCTTCGTAAAAGAAGCATCATCGACCAGTCCCGTTTCGCCTAGCCTGGCAACGATTGAATTAGCCAGGACAAGATCACAACCCTTTAATAACAGATGTTGTCGAATTTCTTTCTTTGACCTGAGGCGACGGTCGGCATATCGCTGTGCGTCTCGGTAGTACTTAAGCTGGACAATACGCCCGTTAAGGTCTTTTAAGATCTGCGGATCTAGGTCTTGCCCTATAACTAGTTGGAGTTCAGCCAGGTCTTGACCGCTTATATTGCCAAGATACTTATCATCAACGACGATACTATAGACGTGCGGGTTGCTAACCAACGGTTTAATTGCCGTCAGCTTCATAATCCGGCTACTCCTTTTCAGTTTCTTCTAGAGTCGTAACCGCTTTGGCGATTTCATCCATAGCTTCAGGATTAGTTTTGAGGTAGGTTTTGGCTGCTTCACGGCCCTGGGCAATCTTCTCACCCTTATAGGCATACCACGCTCCTGACTTCTCTACTACACCCTTATTTGCCGCCAAGTCAATGATGTCGCCGGCTCTGCTGATACCTTCGTTATACATGATGTCGAACTCAGTTTCTCGGAAAGGTGGCGCGATCTTGTTTTTGACGACCTTGACCCTGGTACGATTACCGATCACTTCATCGCCTTGTTTGATTTGACCGATGCGTCGGATGTCCATCCTGACACTTGAGTAGAATTTAAGCGCATTGCCGCCAGTTGTGGTTTCGGGATTGCCAAACATCACGCCTATTTTCATTCTTATCTGGTTAATAAAGACGACTGTAGCCTTGGATCTGGATATAACACCCGTCAACTTTCTTAGAGCCTGGCTCATCAATCTAGCCTGAAGACCTGGCAGACTGTCACCCATATCACCCTCTATTTCGGCACGTGGCACTAGAGCCGCCACCGAGTCGATGACAATTATGTCCACCGCATTAGATCTAACCAGAGTTTCGGTGATTTCCAATGCCTGTTCACCGTTATCCGGTTGACTGAGCAATAAATTGGCAACGTCAACGCCGATTCTTTTGGCATATGCCGGATCAAGAGCGTGCTCGGCATCAATGAATGCCGCTGTACCACCACGCTTTTGCACCTCGGCAATAGCATGCAACGACAGCGTTGTTTTACCTGAAGATTCCGGACCGTAAATTTCAACAATCCGCCCTTTAGGAATTCCGCCACCCAGTGCCAGATCAAGCGATAAGCAACCGGTTGAAATAAACTCGACATTGGCCGAAGCATGATTTTCGCCCAACTTCATAATGGCGCCTTTGCCGAATTGTTTTTCTATCTGGTCAAGCGCTGCACCCAACGCTCTAGCCTTACCGTCAGATTCAGTCGCAACCTCAGTTTTATTACCTGCCTTGGATTGAGCCATGTGTCTTTAAATCCTTTCCCCGTCCCTCTTAGACTTAAGTTACTTATTACTATAAAGCCGAATTGCCCAGCAGCCAAAAAGATTACCACCTAAATCTAATAATGATTTAATGTGACCTTGAACATTGTCCGTGCTTTTTTATGCCCGGATTGATATACTAAACGCTAAAGGTAAAGTGGGCAAACACCAATACTAAAAATGCGTATAGCGGATAAAGTAGTCGAATCTTTCTTGGAAAAAAGCGGCAAAGTAAGCGGTGAACGGCTGGAGGCTTTACACGATCAGGAAAAGACCGAGAAACGACCACTCCAGGATCTGGTTGTTAGTGGCAACATCTTAAGTGAAGTTGAATTGACCAAACTTTATGCCGAATCGATTGACGTTCCGTTTGTCGAACTCAACCCAAAAGACATTAAACGAGATTTGCTTAAACAACTGCCCGAACGTATTGCTCGTCAATATGGTGCCATAATCTTCGACATCGACGAGGACGGGGCCAAGTACGTTGCCATGTCCGATCCGGATGACGTTCAGGCTTTGAACTTTTTGCAAAAGCAACTCGGATCCAATTTAAGAGTCTATATTGCGCCCGAAAGTCAGATTAGAGCCGCACTGGACACGTACCGCGGCAATATCGCCGGTGAACTAACCAAAGTTATTTCCAGCAATGAAATCACAGAAGAGGAAGCGGACGAAGAGGTCGACGAAAGCGACTTAGCGGAAGATTCGCCAATTGCCCAAACCGTCACCCTGATAATTGAATACGGCATTAAAGCCGGGGCCAGCGACATCCACGTTGAACCAAGAGACAAATACGTCATCGTTCGTTACCGTATAGACGGAATGTTGCGAGAGGCCAATAAGTTACCCAAGAAAGTCTTAAACGCTCTCGTCAGTCGAATTAAGATATTATCAAATCTGAAAATTGACGAACACCGGGCACCACAGGACGGACGGTTCAAGATTGAAGTCAGCGGACTGGTGTACGCTTTAAGGGTTTCTACATTACCAGTAGTTGACGGTGAAAAAGTTGTCATGCGTATTCTTAACGAATCAGTCAAAGCAGCGACGTTTGAAGAGCTGGGATTCTGGGGAAACGCCCTAACCACATTGCAGCAGGCAATCATTCAGCCGCATGGAATGATTCTAGTCACCGGGCCGACTGGATCAGGCAAATCTACTACCCTATTTAGTGTATTGTCTATGCTTAACACACCCGACGTTAACATATCGACAGTAGAAGATCCGGTAGAGTACCGTATACCGGGAGTTAACCAGACTCAAGTCAACCCCATAGCCGGCATGACATTCGCAAACGGCTTAAGGGCACTGCTAAGACAGGACCCGAACATTATCATGGTCGGCGAAATACGTGATACCGAAACGGCTGATCTGGCTATTCAGGCAGCCCTGACCGGACATCTGGTTTTTTCGACTTTACACACCAATGACGCCGCCACCAGCCTGCCAAGATTGCTAGACATGGGCACAGAACCGTTCTTGATTGCCAGTACAGTGCGGGCGGTTATTGCCCAGCGCCTGGTACGGCGACTATGCCCAGAGTGTCGTGAGCTATACGAACCTGACGAGACGATCATTAACCGCATCAAAGACGCCTTTAAGGTTAATGGTAATGACGATTTCAGAAGAATTAACACCCTTGAAGTCCAAGCCCTCAAAGATGGCGTAGGGGATGGCAGTGACGACATGGCTGTCAAAGAATTGGGCAGCACAGATAAAACCATCATTAGACTTTGGAAGGCTCATCAAGATGGATGCAATAGCTGTAATCACACCGGCTACAGGGGTAGGATTGGCATCTACGAGGTCATGGACAACACGGAAGAAATCCAAAAAGCCATCGTCGGCAATACCACAAGTGAGCACTTGGAGAGCCTAGCCATAGATGGCGGCATGATAACCATGCGGACAGACGGATTCATTAAATCGCTCAGAGGCCAGACAACAATCGAAGAAGTAATTAGGGTAACCACAAACCGTTAAAAAATGCCAGATTTTAATTACACAGCACACGATCAAAGCGGACAAATTAGCAAAGGAGCTATTAATGCGCATGATAAAAATGCAGCCATATCATCACTAAGATCAAGAAATCTGTCACCTATAGTGCTCGAGGAAAGCAAGACCAACAAAGGCATGAACATCGAGATCGGCTTTTTAACTTCCAAAAAAGCCAAACCAAAAGATTTGGTCATCTTTACCAGACAGCTTTCAACCATGGTAAATGCCGGCGTGCCACTTATACGATCACTTAATTTACTACGAGAACAAACCGAATCGGTGGCTCTTAAAAGGGCTCTGGCAGAGATTACCGGTGACGTACAAGGAGGTGGCAGTTTAAGCGATTCGCTTGCTAAGCACCCGCAAATTTTTTCATCAATTTTCGTCAATATGGTTAGAGCCGGTGAAACCGGCGGTATCCTTGACAAAGTCTTAGACCGCTTAGCTTACCAGCAAGAAAAGGATGCGACCTTGCGAGGAAAGATTCACGGCGCCCTTGTCTACCCTGGCGTCATTTTTGGGGTAACCATGATCGCATTTTTTGTACTGATGACTTTTATTGTGCCCAAGATCGGCGCTATATTAACTTCACTGAGCAACGGAAAAGCAAAGTTGCCCATTTATACACGGGCCCTGTTGGCCATATCGCATACTATGCGCCAGCCGTGGTTCCTTGTGCTGCTGATAGTCGGACTTCCCACGGTCATCATTATGTTTAAACGCTATGTTAAAACACCACAGGGCCGTTACCGCTGGCATTCTCTGTTATTAAACATACCAGCTGTTAAGGGCATTATTACCAAAACCGCAATTGCGCGCTTTGCCAGGACTTTTGCATCACTAATGAGTGCCGGTGTATCAATCGTCGATTCCATAAACACCACGGCAGGATCCATCGGCAATGCTGTCATCGAAAAAGAACTGCTAGAATGCTCCAAAGCCGTGCAGGCTGGCAGCCCCTTCTCTACCCAACTGCAAAAAAGCAAACATTTTCCGGCCATAGTTGTTCAGATGCTAGCCGTCGGCGAGGAAACCGGTCAAACAGATGAGATTATTCTCAAGGTAGCCGACTTTTATGAAACCGAGGTCGATACTGCCGTTGCATCCATATCTTCAATCATAGAACCGGTAATGATTGTTTTACTGGGCGGCATGGTCGGAATCATCGCATTAAGCGTGTTCGGTCCAATCACTCAGCTTTCCACAAGCGCCCAATAATACACCAGTAAAATATTGACAAGAGAATAAGCATAATCAATAATGACTGTAGCCAGATGATAAATATAAAATTAATCTGCAGTTAACAAGGAAATAGAAAGGGTGGGCATTAAATCAATGACCAAAAAATTAAATTCGAAGGGCTTTACGCTTATCGAGCTATTAATCGTTATAATAATAATAGGAATTTTGGCAGCAATCGCTTTCGTGGCCTATAGTGGCGCAACCAATAAGGCACATCAGGCTGCCGCGCAATCAACACTCGCCGAGGTTAAGAATAAGATGGCTGAATATTACGCAACCAACAGCAGCTATCCAGCGGCTGGCGCAACTGGAACAACCACAGTGAACGTAGACAACTGGCTGGCAAGTAGCGCCGGTGGCAACAATGCCACCATGAGCACCACCTTTACGGATGGCAATGGCTACCAGTATTCAGTAACTCCTTCGGGCTGTGGTGACACGGTCGCTAGCGGTGGCGCAATCTCTGCCGGCGCGGCTGCTTGTACTGGCTTTTCATTGACGGCAACCCCAACAGCAGCACCTCTCGGCGCTATTACTGTGACAAACTAGTCAACACCAGAGAAACAATAAAACCGCTTGGGCTAATAGCTTAAGCGGTTTTATAATTGAATAGTACATGATTAACAAAAAATCGGGTCGTATTGTCAAAGATCGGGAATGGGGTTTCACGCTAATTGAAATTCTAATTACGATAATTGTTTTAGGACTGGTAATCACCAGCTTAGCTGACATGTATTACGTAGTTCAAACGACTGAAGCGAAAAGCTTGGCTTATGACTCAGCCGTAAGAGCCGCCCGTACCGAAATTGAAGATCTGCGTAATAACGGCTATGACACATTGGTAGCCGGCAGTAGCGTAACTTTTACGCCAACCATTCCATCCAACTTGCCCATAACCGCCACTGGAAATGTGGTAATAAGTGAACCGATGTATGGTTTAAGAAGAGTCGATGTAACAGTATCCTACGTGCAATATGGCCAAACTGTAAATGTCGAGTTAAGTTCTGAGATCGGCATAATAGGATTGGGCCAGGGATGAAAAGCAAACTAAAGCTTGCTAACGATGGCTTTACCTTAATCGAACTGCTAGTGACCATGTTGGTCATGGCAATCATGTTCGTAGCCATGGCCAACTTTATTACCGACTGGATGCAGACAGCTGGCATTGCCCAAGCCAAAGCCAACCTAATTAGCACCGCTGAATATGCTCTAGACGAAGCCAATAACGATATTATGTTATCCGGCAGTGTCGACTCCCCTAATCGATGGCCTGATCCCAATGGTCCAGGCGGAAATCAATACGGCTGGCAATCTAACAGTACCACCTTGGTATTAGCAAAAGTAGCTGTAGACAGTAGCGGTAACGCCATCTATACAGATAGTAATGACTATATCACTCAAAAAGATGATGTTATTTACTACTTGTCCGGCACAACTCTCTACCGTCGAATCCTCGCATCAACCAGCACGAACGACACGGCCATAACAACCTGTCCACCCAGCCTAGCTACCAGCACTTGTCCGGCCGATAGCATTGTAGCTACTGATGTGACGTCTTGGAATGTAACCTATTATGACGCCAATAATCAGGTTGTCAGTCCGGCCAATGCCCGTTCAATCCAATTGTCTATCACCATATCCACAACCTATAATGGTCAACTCATAAGCGCCAGCTATACTACAAGGATGGTCTTTAGAAATGCTTAAAATCAATCTGGATAACAATGAAGAATCGGGCTGGGTTTTAGTTTCCGCTATTGTCGTTATAACATTTTTAACCGCCATTGGATTGACATTGGTGAGTTACGTAGCGTCAGAATTTCAACACAGCTATTATGAAGCCTATGCTCAAAATGCACAGCTAACCGCCGAAGCCGGCATAGAACAGTCAGTTGATGAACTGAATTCGTCCAGCAGTTTTAGCGGTTACACTTCGCCCCAGGTTTTCTTTAATAACACAACTCAGGGATATGGAACTTTTTCAACGGCAATCACCAATAATCCTGATGGTAAATCGAAATACATAATATCGACAGGCAATGTTTACTTAAATAGCAGCGCGACAACACCTGTCGCTACTCGTATGATCAAAGTCGTGGTCGTAGGTACGCAAAGTTCGGGCTATTCAGTCATGACCGGCCCCGGCGGCCTAATACTTGGCGGTACAGCCAATATTACCAATTCAAGCGTTTATGTCAGCGGCACCATAACCATGAATGGAGCGTCAAAAATAGGCACCTACGCCAATCCGTTGACTGTTGAGGCAGCCAATAACGCCTGCCCTACCGGCTCCAGTCCAGGCTCAACCTATCCGACAGTCTGCACCGATAGCCAGCCAATTAGCCTTTCCAGTAACAGCAGGATATATGGCAGCGTCTGCGCCACCGGACAGACCAGTACCGGACCGAATAATAATATCCAAACCGGTAATGGTGGCTCCGGCCTGGAAGCAGGCTGTACCGCTCCAGTTAGCTCTCCTCCCACTTATGACCGCTTATCTCAGATTCAAGCCGTCACTACAACCGCCTCGGGAACAAATAGTGATTTTATATGCGGCAATGGTACGACCGGCAGCAACTGGCCGGCCAACCTTGAATTAACGGGCAATGTAACGATTGGTGGCAACTGTAATATTACAGTCAACGGCAATGTCTGGATCACCGGAAATTTATCCATAGAAGGATCAGCCAATTTTACGGTAGCCAGTGGTCTTGGCGCTACCCATCCGGTATTCATGGTCGACGGAACAATATCAATCGGCGGCTCAACTTCAATGATCGCAAATTCCAACGGTACGGGCATAGAATTTATCACTTTCCTTAGCGACAACTCTTGTACCATTGGTACCACTTCTACCGCTTACTGTTCCTCACTTACGGGCAACGACCTTAAGACCTCCCAGTCAATGCAAAACATAATGGTTGGCAGTAGCGTTAAGTCACCAGGAACGATATTTGACGCTTACTGGAGCGAGGTAGTCTTAAACGGCAGCGGGGCGGTGGGAGCGGCGACCGGTCAAACCGTATACCTCAATGGATCAGGCTCTGTAGTTTTCGGCACAACCCTCGCGTCAAACACCACCACCTGGATCATCAGCAGCTACGAACCCTATCGTTGAATAGAATAATGGTATAATTTAACTGGTTGAATAGGACTCAAATAAAGACATAATTCAAATTAATAGCGGTGGGACATAGATGACATCCAAACACAAATTAAATAATCAGGGCTTCTCCATCATAGAGATACTGATCGTTTTGATTACTGTTGGACTGTTGGTCGGCATCGTAGTTTATACTTACGCCGGCATTAGAGCACGCAGTCGCGACAACGCCAGGATTGCGGACATTACAACCGAGTTACAAACCAACATTGAGGCTTTTTACTCCCAAAACATGTACTATCCCAGCCTCAAAGATATCAACAACCCGACTTGGCGCAACACCAATCTGCCCAAGCTACCGGCCAGCGCTATAAAAGATCCGTCCTGGACACCCTCTAATAAGGCCTGCACCGTTAACTCTCAGCCTATTCTGATTAAGAAAGCTCAGCCCGGCTGTTACGGCTACGCCCCAACAAACAATGGTAGCAGCTGTGAAGCCGCCGATACGACATGCAATCAATACACTCTGACTGCCAGTCTGGAACAAGGCGGCCTATATATAAAAACTCAGTTGGATTAGTTGTTATGATTACTGAAACCTGTCATTTTCAAATCAAAAAGAGTAACGCCTAATGTCTAGTATTCACCAGAGATTACCTTATTTCTATAAAGATAAACCGGTTTTTGGTATGGATATTGGTAACGGTTCACTTAAAGTCATGCAAACGATTTTAGATCCTCAAAAATCTGACAAAAAACTATCTTCAAAATCCAGTAATCTACTAGTGGGTTACGGTAGTTGCCATTTCGACACCAAAGCAATCAATAACGGCGTGGTCGTCAATCCGGAAATCATAGCCGATTCAGCCCAAAAATTATTCAACAATGGACTTTTTGGTGACATTACAACCAGACGAGTAGCCCTAACCATACCTTCATACCGCACATTTACCCGTTCTTTGCTATTGCCGCTATCCCTCTCAAGCAAAGAAATGAAAGAGGCCATTAGCATGGAAGCCGAACAGTATATTCCAGTACCAATCGATAAGCTTTATATAGATTTTGAGCCACTGAATAAGACGGGCGAGGGACAGGAATTTTTAATGGTTGCGGTACCGCAAGAAATTGTCGACTCCTACATGGAACTTACGGCCATCATGGGACTTGAAACTGTTCTTATTGAAACGACTATGAATGCTGCTTGTCGGTTGTTCAGCAATGACTACCAAAGCGACGTACCAACACTAATTATTGACTTCGGGTCACTGTCCTCGGACATCAGCATCTTTGACGGCAAAATGCTCACCATGGGAACGGTCCAGGGTGGTGGTGAGATATTCACCAAGACAATAGCCAATAAGCTCGGTGTCACATCACAGGAAGCACACATTATTAAAACCCGTTACGGTCTTAATGTCAGCAAAAGACAAAAAGAGGTCAGAGATAGCCTTAAGCCCGTACTTGACCAAATCATCAAAGAAATTCGCCGACTGATAAGGTACTATGAGGAACGATACGGTCAAGGCCGACCCATTAAACAGTTGGTTACTTTAGGAGGCGGCAGCAACATGCCCGGGCTGAACGAATACCTGACCGACTCATTGCGTTTAGCTGTTCGTCCCTGTGACCCATGGCAATATATGACAGTGCGCAAACTGCGCCTACCAACTCGTGATGATAAGCAGATGTATGCCACGGCTGCCGGATTATCAATGGCCAATCCCAAAGAGGTATTTTGATATGGTCAACTTGCTACCTCCGGATGTTAAACAGTCTTATTACTATGCTAGACGTAACGCCAATATTATTCATTGGATATCTGCTTTATTAATCGGTTTGATTGTATTAGCCAGCATCGGCACTTATGGTTGGATTAAAATTCACAATTCGACCATATATTCTAAGAAACAGATTGCCAATCTACAAACTCAGCTTAAAAAAGAAAATCTATCCGCCATCCAAAAAAAGGTCATAGCTATCAACGACGACTTTAGTCTGGTAGTAAAAGTCTTATCACAAGAAGTGGTGTTTTCGAAACTATTAACCAACATGGCATATGCTATGCCGGCAGGATCTAATTTAACCAAACTAAGCATCGATAACACTGCGGCCGGCTCAGGCTTGGATATTACAGCCGAAACCACTAATTACCAAACCGGTAGCCAAGTTGAAGCTAACCTATCCGATCCGGCCAATGGCATATTCTCAAAAGCCGATCTGGTCAGCATTTCCTGTACTAATAATATAGCTAGCCTGCCCGATCCGGCGTATCCATGCACAGTCAGAATAAGAGCCGAATTTGCCAAAAATAATCAGTTTTTGTTTATAAACCAGGCAGGGAACAAGCCATGAAACCAGGCCCTAAATTTAACAGCAAGCTTGTCAATCGTTTATTATTGGCGTTTATTTTTATCCTTGTTATCGGCCTTGGATACGGCGCCAACGAAGAAGTTAATCTACTCGGATCACAGGCCAATAACCTAGTTGGGCTAAGAGCCCAAAACAAAGCTTTGCTTAGCGAGCAAGCTAGTTTAAAGACGGACGTAGCTGATGTCGCGAAATACAGTTCGCTTGAGCAAATCGCCAAATCTGTTGTTCCTCAAGATAAAGACCAGGCTCAAACCGTTAGAGAAATTGTTAATTTGGCCAATCAGAATAATATCCCACTAACAGCTATTAATTTTCCATTGTCGTCTTTGGGCAGTTTACTGGCAACACCAGCCAGTAGTTCAACAATTTCACTGTCGCAATTGACACCCGTAAAAAACATTAGCGGTGTTTACACTCTACCCATCACAGTCGACTACTCACCTTCGGCAGCGGGCATTCCGTATAGTGAGTTCTATAATTTTCTGACTGGACTAGAAAATAACCGTCGCACATCTCAAGTCACAGCATTAACAATTCAGCCAATACCGAAAAGCAACGGCCTGATAACATTCACACTAACCATAAACGAGTATATTAAACCGCTATGAGTAACCAAGTCCCGAAATCAAAACTAAATCTCAAACAAAGTCTTGCCAGGATGGCCATACTGAGAAAATATCTTTGGATAGGTTTAGTCTTACTTCTAATCGCCTCGTATGGTTATGTCTTAATCAAAATAAATAGTTTTGTTAACCAACAGCCGTCCACCACCCAAATCGGCCAATATCTTAAAAACCAGGCTAACCCATCAGTAAATCCCAAAATAGTCAGCCAGCTCGAGCAACTACAAAATAATTCGGTAAGTGTACGGGCGCTATTTAATCAGGCTCGTCAAAACCCGTTCCAGTAACCTGCCTTAAATTAGCTTGGACTGTTTAGTGTTTTGGCCAGCTGGATTTACTCTGCCTAGATGACTATATGTTTTGGGGGTAACTTTCCGACCTCGTGAGGTTCGTTCTAACAAACCAATTTGCATAAGATACGGCTCGATCATATCTTCAATCGTGGCCCGCTCATCGGCCGTAATAGCTGCCAGAGTCTCCACGCCCACCGGGCCGCCGTTATACGTATCGATAATAGTTGCAAGCAAAGTCCGATCGGCCGGATCCAAACCTAATTCATCAATATCCAGCAATTCAAGCGCCCGATAGGCTATATCGCTGTCTATAATGCCATCACCATTAATGTCCGCGTAGTCTCTGACTCGTTTTAATAAGCGGTTAGCGATGCGTGGCGTTAACCTAGCCCTGGCAGCCAAAACTTTAGCGGCTGGCACATCGATCTTAACATCCAATATCTTGGCCGCACGTTTGATGATTAACTCAATTTGTTCGGCCGTATAAAAATCCAACCTGTGAACCAAGCCGAATCTATCTCTTAGTGGCGCGGCAATTGCACCGGTTCTGGTGGTTGCGCCAATTAAGGTAAATTTGGGCAAATCCAGTCTTAAACTGCGCGCAGACGGTCCCTTACCAAGCATAATATCCAACTTAAAATCTTCCATTGCAGTATATAAAACCTCTTCGACCGTACGATGTAGACGATGGATCTCATCGATAAACAAAATGTCATTATCTGATAGATTCGTTAACAAACTGGCTAAATCTCCTGGACGTTCAACCGCCGGACCGCTGGTAATTCTAATTTGAGCCCCCATTTCGTTAGCAATAACATTAGCCATGGTGGTTTTACCCAGTCCAGGCGGACCGTATAGCAAAATATGGTCAAGTGGTTCATTACGCTTCTTTGCAGCAGCAATAGCCAGCTTAATATTTGCCTTTAACCTGTCCTGGCCGATATAACTAGCGAAATCTCGTGGCCTGAGACTATTTTCAATTTCTTTCTCTTCCGCTACTTCCGTATCAGCGGCGGCGCTGACGACCCGATCAATCATGGCACCAACTCCGGATTCCAGCAGGTATGAAGATTCTTGTTTAACTTAGTTAATGACGTCATGTCTTCATCACTTATTTCAAAATCCATTACATCAATGTTTTCTACAACCCGTTTAGGGTTGGCCGATTTAGGAATAACCACAACTCCTTTTTGGATAGCCCAACGCAGCATAATTTGTGCGTAACTGTGCTTGTATTTGACCGCCATCAATCCAATAACCTCATTATCCATTGCTTTAGCATGCGCCAGTGGCGAATAAGCTTCTATGATTATGTTTTTTGACTGGCAATAATCGAGCAATCGATCCTGTTGCAAGAACAAGTGCATTTCCACCTGATTAACAACCGGCAGTTCTTTAGCATAACCTTCAAGCTGTTTTAGGTGGTTAATCGTAAAGTTACTGACGCCAATAGATTTAGTCAGACTTTCTGCTTTCAAGCCCTCAACTACAGCCCAGGTCTTTTTGCGTAGTAAAGGTATTGGAAAATGCAGCAAAACAAGATCAACGTATTCCATGTCCAGTCTTTTTAACGATTGCATGAAACTAGTCCGGCTCTTTTTTTCTCCAAAATTTTGTACTGCTATTTTAGTTGTTATAAATAAATCTTGTCTTTTAACACCAGATTCTTTTATGGCGTCCCCGAGAAGTTGCTCATTATGATAAGCTTGAGCCGTGTCGAAATGACGATAGCCCGCAGCTATGGCCGCATTAAACGACGCTTTAAACTTAGCCTGATCAGTCAATTGCCATAAACCCAGACCGACTTGAGGAATTTTATTACCGTCAGCCAGCTTCAACTCTTGCATCTTATTCATCGCTTTGCCTTGAGCGCTAAAGTTACCCGTTCCTCAGTCGACAACGTCTGGTCAACGCCAGTCAGCGCGGCCATGGCGTCATATAACGTATAGCCGAGAGCTGTCAGCGCTTCAACCGCCTCATCACTGCCGTCGTCGCCCGCTCGGTTGACAATTGCTTCAGCCGTTGACGACGTAATCAACCCAACCTTATCACGGAGCTCAACTACGATTTGTTCAGCCGCTCTCCTGCCTACACCTTTGGCCGTCTGCAGCAGCCTGGTGTCTCCCCCGGCAATCGCTTGCCTGACCTGCTCGGAAGAGCCGATATTCAAAACCGCCATAGCAACCCTGGGGCCAACGTTTTTGACCGATAATAGCTTGTCAAATAATTGCTTGATATCGGGTGAATTAAAACCAAACAGGTCATGGGCATCTTCCTTGATTTGCTCCCTGATATATAGCTTGACCGTCTGGCCAGTAACCATACCAGACAAAGTAGTGGCGTTAACAAAAACTTCATAGCCCAGACCGTTGACATTAATAACCAAGCGGTCGACAGATTTGTCCTCAACCAAACCCTCTAAAGAAGCAATCATTACACCCATTATGTCATAGATGGACAGATAATTAAGTCTGGACCTGCTTATTTAGCGGCAAATTGGGCGTGCGTGATGGCTGCCGCCAGAGCATCGGCTGCATCATCCGGCTTGGGAATAGTATCGAGCTTGAGTAGCAATTTAACCATTTCCTGAATTTGTCTTTTGTCCGCTCGTCCATAGCCAGTAATTGCCATCTTGATTTGCAAGGGAGTGTATTCGGCTATGGTGAGTTGTGCTTGAATTGCCGCCAACAGCACGACGCCGCGAGACTGCGAAACTGACATGGCGGTAGTTACATTACGGGCAAAAAACAGTTTTTCAATACTTAGACAATCAGGCTTAAATTCACTAACTAATTGTTTAATCTCTTCATAAATAGTTAACAACCTTAGTTCATCGGCTTGGTGTGCTGGCGTACGTATGACGCCGGCGTCAACCATTTCAAGCATATTTTTATCTGCCCGGATAAAGCCGAAGCCAACCGTTCCAGTACCAGGATCGATACCTAATATGTTTAGCATTACAGACAGTCTAGAGGTTTTAGGAAACTTGCGCTAGAATTTCTTCTGGTATATCGAAGTTGACATAAGTATTGGTTACATCATCAAGATCTTCAAGTGCGTCTAGGAGTCTTAAGACTTTACCAGCGGTGGAAGCATCTTCAATCGTTACGTTGGTTTTAGGAACATAACTCAGTTCGGCATCGGATATTTTAAATCCAGCCTCAGTAAATGCTATCCTGACTTGGTTTAAGGCTTTGGGGTCAGTATATATAACACTACCGTCGTCTTCTTCAACTACATCTTCAGCACCCGCATCAAGCGCAGCCTCAAGCACCTGATCACCTTTGTCTTCAAGTCGAATGACACCACGATGATCAAATTGAAACGCAACAGCCCCCTTTTCCGCCAAAGACCCGCCATGTTTACTGAAAGCCAGCCTGACATCAGGATAGGTCCGGTTAATATTATCTGTGGTGCACTCCACGATGATTGCTACGCCACCCGGACCATAACCTTCATACAGAACCTCTTGCAGCTGAGTCGCATCTTTATCCTTTTGCCGATCTATCGCTCGCTGTATGTTCGCTATAGGCATATTGGCTGCCTTAGCCTTATCTATAGCTAGGCGCAAAGAAAAGTTCGTTTCAGGATCGGTGCCGCTTCTTGCAGCTATGGCAACGGCATTGCCAAGCTTAGTAAACACAGCACCGCGGGCTGCGTCTTTGACACCCTTCTGCCGTTTGATAGTAGACCATTTACTATGTCCGCTCACTAGTAATCCTTAGTTATAACTTTCAATCTGTTATTTTAGCACCCAGAGTTGATTTCGTACAATACTAACAGATTGACATTTTTTCTCAAAAAAGGATAATGTAAGGTGTTATTGCCCATAATGCATGGGCCCATAGCTCAGCCGGTTAGAGCACCTGCCTTTTAAGCAGGGTGTCGTGGGTTCGAGTCCCACTGGGCCCTCCACGTAGACAAATTCACTGATTTTTACTGCAAAAACTACACTTTTATATCTGTTGAACATTGGGTGTAAACTTTTTCAAAACCAAGCCTTGCAAAACGACTGCATATTTTTCTATTGTTTGCCCCCGATTATTGAATAACAGATTAGATGGTACAGTGTAACACGTATTTACAGAAATTTGTTATTGACACACGGAGTCTTTAAGAATACAATATAAAGTACTATGAATGTTACAACCATATCTAAGTTTCGTAAGAACGCTAAAAACTACTTTGACCAGGTTATAGAAGACCAGGACACCTTACTCATTACTCGTAATGATGGCCAAACAGTAGTACTAATACCCCTAGATACTTTTAATTCATATACTGAGACCGACTATCTACTAAGTAACCCTGTAAATGCTAAGCGTCTTCGTAAGTCTATTGAAGATGCCAAGGCCGGTAAGGTAGAAGTCCACGAGCTGATTGAAGTTTAAGGTTCATTATGGCTAGGAGACTGACGTTTACTAACACGGCCTGGGAGGACTATCTTTATTGGCAGTCACACGACAAGCAAATCCTTAAGAAAATAAATCAGCTAATCAAAGATTGTCAGCGCAGTCCATTTGACGGTATTGGTAAACCAGAACCACTAAAACGTGATTTATCCGGAACTTGGTCAAGGAGAATAACCGACGAACATCGCTTGGTTTATGTGGTTACCGCTGACGAATTACGCATATCTAATTGCCGATATCATTATCAGTAGACTATGTCTCTATACCCAGCCATATTTTAATAGGCTGACTACTTAAATGCGCCTTGCTGAAGACTGGTCTACATTCAGAGCAAGACAAGTTATCCTACAAGCTATTAATGACGGTGATATTAAAGCAGCTCAATGGTGGTTAGAAAGAAAAGCTAAGTTTGAATTTGCTCCTAGTAAGGCTGCGTAAGGCAAATCGGCGCATATACACGCGTAAAATCGCACTAACTTCGAAAACCTATGGAATTATGCGCGTAACAGAGTAAATCGCAGTTAATAGCGCAGTATGAATGTTAAACGCGCAGATTCTTTAGAGGGGTTAGCTATTTGATGGTAGAATAAGGTTATGAACGACTTGTATTTACTTGGTGGTCCTCCTCGCACAGCTAAAACGACGATAATGTCAGCCATGGTGGCTGAAAGGAAAATACAGTTTATCCCCGCTGACGCAGTAGAACATGGTCTGAGAAATGTTTTAACTGGCGAACCTCACCAAATGCTAAGGCACATTGAACTTAATGGACAAGCCGAACACAAAGCCTCAATAACAGAGGATGGCAAGATGAAGCCTTTTTCAAATCAAGGTACAGAATCAGAACTAACACTTCAAGCCATAATAGGTATGATTGACTACTACAGGCGAAACAATACATCAATAGCATTTGAGGGAGCGGCTATTACACCTACTTGGGTATCGAACCTCAACATAGCCAACCTTACAATACGAGCAGCATTTGTCGGATATACACAACCTTCTCATGCAAACTCCGTTATTGCCTACGCCAAAGATAACTCTGATGATTGGATAAACGATTGGCTAGAAAACGAAGGTGGTAATGAAACTAAAATACGAGAATGGATAGCAAAACAAACTGATAAGTGCCTTAGTTTGAAAGCACAAGCTGAAGAATATGACTATCCTTTCTTCGATATTTCTACTCAACCTTTTGAAAAATATATAAGTTCAGTTCAGGGATATTTCTTAGGAGATACAGACAGGTAGTAGGTAAAAACTCAAAAGGTAACCCCCTAGGGTCTGTACTTTTAACCTTTTAAGCAGATAAGGGGTAGGATTCAGCAAGGAACCAACTGGATTCTACCCTTAAACAGCCCGAACACATCAGGCTTTAAATGTAGTAAGTAGGTGATGGGAGTAAGAGGAACTTAGGATAGTACGATAGCGTAGGATTTCAGCTATAAGTGGGGGTAAATCGTTACTCGACTCGACCTCCACGGCACTTCTTACAGATACGAACTAAAGCCACAGACACTGTGGCTTTTTGTTTTACAGAGGCAGAGTATATAAACTGTTATATAGGCAAGGAAGCCTAAAAGCCTAACTCTACCTTCAAGTCCTTTAGTGATTTTTTCTTATTATCTGACAGCTCATTAAGTTCAACTTTATTAATCCATGCATTGCCAGGCCCAACTAACAAAATTCCAAAGGATAAAGTAACACTCTCTTTAGGTATATCAAACTTAGTTTCGTATTTCTTCCAGTCAGATGTTCCTTTTATTGGTTTGCTTTGCATGTTGTCAAACCACAAAACTTCTAAGTTTTTATCATCAATTCTTGCCCAAAGCCCAACCCAGCCTTTAACTTCTTTTGTTTTAATATAGGCACTTAAAGATAGCTTGTTGTCAATGTACTTGGTTATATCTGTTTGTTGCATCAGAGTGCCAAAACCCTTAGCTTCGTCTCGCTTAGAGCGAATAAAACCACTAGCAGATTTGTCGTGAAGAACATTTTTGTCTGTACCAACTAGATAACCATCGGGATTATCTCCAGATAAGAACCAGCCCTTTACTAATACTTGTTTAACTGGTTGACCTTCATCTACAGGAATTATCATGGGAGATACTACATCATCCCAAGATTCATGCTCCATAGCTTCTTTTTCAAGCTGTAGCCATTTGTCATATAGAACAGGACTATCTTTAAGCTCTGCTTTAATTGCAGATGATAAAAGCTGACTAGCATAAGTGGCAGTAGTGCTGCCATCTAGTCCAGCAGCCAGTTCTAGTCCCTTCTTTATGCGAGGGCTTAATGTTACACTGATGCGATTTTGTATTGCCATAGTCACATTGTAGCAGCTATTTAGCATCTATGTCAATACTAATTTGCAAAATGTTTCTGCTTTTTTTTGTTTATCTGTTCCTTCCTCAATATTTAGCGCTATAACTCCCACTTGGACTACATCGCACTCAATCTTTTCCTACTAAGTCGGTCTTGCCTGTATAGATTATCCAGAAGCACTCTCCATCTAAGAAGTTCATCAACATAAATATATAATCTATTTCTTTGCTGGACTTCCAAGAATCTTATCTCAGATCCCCTATTTTTTAGGGTTTTTGTTATATTAAAAATATGAGCAATTACAATACAGAAACATACGAAATTAAACCGCAGTTTAAGTATTCTGTTGCTGTAAACTCTTCTTTATCTAGACTAAAACAATTGGCAGATATAGATATCGGTAGTGAAACAAGTGAATTCCATAAAGCTAAAGCCATAATAGGATACGCTCACCAGCTATTTACACATGATGGAGACAATGAACCTTCATCTGCTGACCCACTAACAATACTTAGGGAGGCGAAAGCTGGGCAATCGTTTAGATGCGTCGAATACAGTACATTGGCGGTGGGGCTGCTTTGGGCTCACGAAATTCCTGCAAGAACTATCGGTCTAAAAACAAGCGATGTGGAAACTCGGCAATTTGAAGCAGGTCATGTAGTAATTGAGTTCTGGAGCAAAGACTATAAGAAATGGGTTATGTGTGACGTACAAACAGGTATTATGCCTACCCACAACGAGGTGCCTTTGTCTGCTTACGAGCTAGCAAGTTATCTGCAAGCGCATGAATCTATTGTTTTTATGCCAATAAATAGATCCAAACTTAAACAAGATACTGGATTTGGTGATAATGGAAGTTATGAGGAATGGATTAAAGAGTACCTGTGCTTTATAGATACTCCACTGGACATGACATTTGATAATAAAGATAGACGCAACCAACAAATTGTCATGTTAGTACCAAACGATGGAAAATATCCAAGATCTTTTCAGGGATTATTTGATATGAATGCATTGTATACTCACAGCGTAAAAGATTTTTACCCATACCAACACATATAAATCGCACTAGGAATATATTGCACCCAATTGTTTCTTGCTGAGTTGGTCTTTCCTATATAGATTGTCCAGAAGTAATCTCCACCTAAGAAGTTCCTGTGTGAAAATATATAACTTATTTCTTTGCTTGACTTCCATTACTACAAATTCACTGATTTTCATTGTAAAAACTATGTTTTATTTATCGTTAATCGTCGGGTGTAAATTTTTTCAAAACTAGCACAGATAAATTAACTATATTTCTTAGACGCACTATAATTACCATTAAAAGAACCCGATGTATTATGGGCCAGTACATTAATTTGCACCTACAGCACATATAACATACAATGTTTGTATGAGAACACAGACTTTCAATATATCAATGCCTGAAAAGCTAGTTAAACAAATAGATGCCCAAACTAAAGCGCAGGGTGGTAACCGAAGTGACTTTATACGTCAAGCCGTTCGTAAGCAGTTAACTACTTTAGAGCGCTGGAATAGCCTAGCCAACAAAACTCGAAGTAACTATGAAGGTAAGCAGCTAAGCGAAGCCGAAGTAGCAAATATTGTTCGCTCCGAACGCACAAAGAACTAATCACCTACATACCATGAGAGTTGTTCTTGATACCAATGTCTTGATTTCTGCCTTACTGTTTGATGGTAATCCTGAGAAAGTAGTACTATCGACACTCAATGGTTTAGAAGAGCTCATTCTATCACCATATATAGTTGCCGAGACAACGCATATTCTTGAAAATAAATTTGGAGTAAACCTTTCCAGCCTAGAGCTTTTACAGCAATTACTAGGTGAGGCCGAGTTAGTATACTTTCAACCATTTTTACACACCATAGAAGACGAACCGGATAATAGAGTACTAGAGACAGCCGTTAAAGGTAAAGCAAGCTACCTAGTAACGGGAGATAAGCTTTTACTAAACTTGAAGCAGTATAAAGATATAAAAATAATTAGTTTTAACAAATTTATAAAGGTGTATAGTGGTCGACCAAAACTGCACAACCATATAAGACCTCTTTTCCAGTATAATCTCGGGTAATAACATCCGAAGAAGGAGGTCTTCATCATGCGAAGACAATTTACGCCGGAACAAAAGGCAGCCGTAGCTATGGCTGCCCTCAAAGGCGACAAAACCATTAACCAAATCGCCTCAGAGTATGAGGTCAATCCTACCCAGGTAAAACTGTGGCGTGATGCCGTGAAGCAGGGTGCGACTGAGGTCTTCACCGACAAGCGTACCAAAGCCGTCAGATCCAAGGATACCGAACGACAAATTGATGAGCTACACCGAGTTATTGGCGTCCGTGACGCCGAGCTGGAGTGGCTTAAAAAAAAGATTCATGGGCTGGGACTCTAGGTTCCGACCAGCTGACCTAACACCTCTCATCGAGCAAAAACATCCAAGCCTGACGGTATCTCGGCAGGCAGAACTGCTCGGTTTGAGCAGACGCAGCTGCTACTACCACCCCGCTGACCGGAATGCTGCCGAGCAACTGCTCAAACGGGATATGGATGCTATTGACACCTTGTACACGGACTATCCGTTCTACGGCAGTAGGCGCTTGAGACTAGAGCTGGTTGACCGCTACGGCATTGACGTTGGCCGGGCTCGTATCCGAACGGTCATGCAGTTACTTGGATTGGAGGCTGTATACCCTAAGCCAAATACCAGTAAACCCGGTGTTGGTAGCAGCCACACCATCTATCCGTACCTATTAAGGAATGTGACGGCCAGCTATTCCAACCATATATGGGGCACGGACATCACCTACATCCGTACCCAGGATGGTTTTGTCTACCTGGTAGCGTTCATGGATTGGTATAGCCGTTATGTGGTGAGTTGGCAGCTCAGCGATACGCTCGAGAACGGGTTTGTGATGCAGGCACTACGAGAGGCGCTACAGTTTACTACCGACTGCGGCTTGCCACTACCGGATATTTGCAACTCAGACCAAGGCAGTCATTTCACCAGTCAGGCCTACATTGAATTGCTCGAACAAGCAGGGATTGCTATTAGCATGGATGGTCGGGGACGCTGTCTCGATAACATCTTTACCGAACGACTATGGCGAACCGTAAAGTACGAGAATGTTTTCTTGAATAGTTACCAAAACCTAGAAGATGCACATCAGGGGCTTGAACAATACTTCCGCTTCTACAACAACCAAAGAATACACCAAAGCCTTGACTACCACACCCCAACCCAGCTATATTTCGATATACGAACCGACCAATGACGACGTGTTCGTGCTCATATTAATCACTACCGGAAAAGGTCTAAGTCAAAACGGTTATGTGAGCAGGACTGGTCGGCCACTTCATCTTTTTTATCTAATGCGAGCCGGTTGAATAAATGCCTACTTATTGGTATAATCCTAGTTAATATTAATAAGCAGGCTGGTATGTGTGATCCTCTTTGCCCGAGATAGCTTTATCCGGGATAAGCTCACCAGCTGAAGAACAAAGGATCGATTCGTAATTTTAGGATTACGAATAAGAAAGGTTTTATATGTCATCAAACGTAGATATAAAGCAGTTGCTTGAAGCGGGTGCTCATTTTGGTCACAAAACCAGTCGCTGGCATCCAAAGATGGCCCCATATATTCACTCAAAGCGTAACGGTATTCACGTTATCGACCTTACGAAGACGGTTGAAAACATTCAAGGTGCAATGAACTTTTTAAGTGAAACTGCCGCTTCCGGTAAGCAGATTTTATTTGTGGGCACCAAAAAACAAGCTGTCGATATCATTAAAGAGGCGGCTATGGCAGTGAAGCAGCCCTATGTAACAGAGCGCTGGCTGGGTGGAATGTTGACGAACTGGAATACTATAGGAGGACGGGTCAAGCATCTTAAAGATCTAGAAACCAGAATGGCGTCAGGCGAACTAGCTAATCGTTACAGTAAACTAGAAGTTCAAAGATTCCAGGAAGAAATTGACGAACTTAACCGGATTTACGGTGGCATCAAAGAACTGAACGGTAAACCGGGCGCATTATTTATTGTTGATGTTATTACGGAAGCTAATGCCGTAAAAGAGGCCAAGCGGATTAATGTGTCGACAGTTGCCATCGTTGACAGCAACGCTGACCCTTCGATGGTAACTTACCCGATTCCGGCAAATGATGATGCTATGAAGACCATAGCGTTAATCACTAGTTATGCCCGAGAAGCTGTTGAAGCTGGTCAGGCTAAGCGAGCCAAACAATCGACGGGTGATGCTAAAACCGAAGGGAAAGAAAAGTAATGACGGTAGACATAGCTCAAATTAAAAGACTGAAAGATCTAACCGGTGTCGGTTTAACAGATGCTAAAGTTGCACTGGAAACAGCTGATGGCGATTTTGATAAAGCCCTGCAAGCCATGCGTGCCAAAGGATTAACCAAGGCCGAAAAAAGAGGTGAGCGACAGGCTTTGGCTGGTCTTATAGGTAACTATAATCATGACAGCCGAATTGGTGTAATCGTGGAAATTAATTGTGAGACCGATTTTGTGGCCAGAAATGAGATATTTATCAATCTAGTGAAGGACATCGCGATGCATATCGCAGCGACTGATCCTCAATATGTAAGCCGCGAACAGGCTCCTGACGAAGCCGTCAAAGCAATTGAAGCTGAGTATATGGAAAAGGCAATCCAAGAAGGCAAGCCCAAGGCAATGATTAATAAAATCGTCACTGGACAAGTTGATAAATATTTTGCTGAACGATGTCTTTTAAGCCAGCCATTTGTTAAAAATCCAGATCTGACAGTGGGTGATTACGTTAAGGATCATATTGCTCGTTTAGGTGAGAATATTGTTGTTAGACGATTTGCTCGCTTAGCTCTTGGTGAAGTCGAATAAACAGGTTTACAATAATTCTATATGGACTCTTCGTTGATAACCAAACAGGCTGAGGAGGCATTTAAGTCTGCCAGTGATCACTTGTCTGGAGAATTGTCTAAATTAAGGACGGGCAGAGCTAATGCGGCAATGCTGGACTCGGTTATGGTTGAGGCTTACGGTAGTCAGATGCCGATTAATCAGCTGGCAACAGTAAGCGCACCAGAAGCTCAGCTGTTGCAAATTACTCCCTTTGATCCTAATAACTTGCAAGCTATTGCTACGGGTATTCGCAATAACCAAGCTCTGGGTTTTAACCCTAGTGATGATGGGCGTGTAGTAAGGGTGGTTATACCTGCATTGACTGAGGAGAGGCGACGGGAAATCGCCCGTCAGATCGGTGACAAGCTCGAAGAGGCGGCCGTCAGGATGCGCAACGCTCGTCACGAGGCCTTTAAGCAATTAGATAATGCCAAAAAAGATAAGCAGATGGGAGAGGATGACGTTAAGCGTGCCGAGAAAAACATTGATGATGCAATGAACCGTTTCAGGCAGGCGATGGACGTAGTGGCAAAAGCAAAAGAACAAGAAATTTTAAACCTGTAGATTTTAAAGTTATTTACAGTATTGGGAGGGTATAATTGTAAGACATGTCCATTCTAGTTTTCATACTTGGTATTGCGTTGTTCATCGGATTGATTATTACTCATGAGCTGGGACACTTTTTGGTTGCTAGACGTAACGGTGTTGTGGCTGAAGAGTTTGGTATATTTTTCCCGCCACATTTATTTAAGCGTGTGATGAAAAGTGGGTGGACTTTTTCGATTAATCTCATTCCTTTAGGTGGATTTGTCAAACTAAAAGGCGAACACGATTCTGACACTGAACCGGGGAGTTTTGGTCAAGCGAGTGTTTGGGCGAAGACTAAAATTATGATTGCCGGTGTCATGATTAATTTAGTGACGGGTTTGGTTTTATTGATGATTTTGGCATGGGTAGGGTTACCGCAAGTCATCCCAAATCAATTTGATATTAAGGGTGCAAGTCATGTTAGCCAAAATGAGGTGATCGTAACTTCGGTTGAACCAAATAGTCCAGCTGCTGGGCTTGGTCTTAAAGCTCAAAATGAGATTGTGGCTTTATCTGCTGGTAGTACGCATCATTCCGTCAATTCAATTAC
>JAJYIP010000007.1 GCA_021790005.1 bacterium | reverse complement strand
TGGAGGGTACCGACATGAGTACCATCAGCATTAACTAGATATTTGGTGCCGACGATTGAACCGTAGCGTGTATTAGTGAAGGTACAGGTTACGTTCTGCCCCTTAACAATATTAAAGCTTGTTGAAGTAGTGCCTGGTCCACTGGCCATAACGTTACTTCCGTCTAAGCAAAGATAGGTGCTGGAGTAATTACTTAGCGAAGTATTGGTTCCGGCACTTTCGCTGACAGAGTAAGACCCGGTATCGACGGTCTGGCTACCGGTAGTACCGCCGTTGCCGACGTTCGTAGCGAATGTGGTGTTATTGATTTGCAGATTGAACAAACCCGGATCAAGCGCTGGGATCAGATCTTTAGTCACGCTCAATGTGCCCGTATCTCTAACGTTGGTTACGGTGCATGAAGCACTGGTATTTAATGGAAGAGTCAATACGCTGCCATTTAGAGTGCCGCCGGTGCAGTGCCAGCCGGTTGAGGTATAGCCACTGGGACCACCGCTTTCGTTTAGTGTGTAATTGCCGGCAGGGACAGTAACGTTTGTAATGGCGCTGCTGCCAGTAGTCCCAGATATGGTTGTTGGGCCGGTAGCGGAAAGAGTCCAGTCGGTCGGTAATGCCGTACCGCCGCTGACAACTTTAGTCAATGTAAGAGTCGGGGCTATATCGTCATTAGTAATAGTGCAAGTAACGTTTTCGCCGTGAACTAACATGACCGGATCAGCTACGACATTACCAGAAGAATCTTTGCATACCAGGCTGGTTTGGGTATAGCCAAGCGAAGTTGAGTTTACTTCTTCGACGTCATAGTTGACTCCGACCTGTGGATTGCCATATACGTAGGTATCAGTCAGGTTGTTATTAGATAGTGTGCCGCCGGTTAAAGGATTTCCGTTGACGGTTGGTGTAAACTCGTTGGCGGTCGCGGTGCCTCCATTATCGTTTACAACATCTTTGACGATCGTCAGTGACGACGGTGCGTACGTTGCGACAAAACATTCGTTGTCCGGAGGCGTAATGTTCTGGTTGGTCTCGCTTTGCGGTGAATAGGGAGAATCCGATGCTGGCGTGTACTCGGCGAGAAAACAATATGTGCCCGGTGCGCTCGGTGTAAACGATCCAGAGGTTGCAGTTGATACCGCGCCAGTACTTTGGCTGCTGGCAGTAACTACGCTTAATGGCACCGGGTTACCGGTAACCGCTACCCCGCTAGTAGAGTTGTTGCAGGCCGGAGCCGTAATTGCTGGGCCGCATACGTAAAAGCTGACCGTACCAGTCAGAGGACTGCTTGGTCCGGTTAATGTTGCGGTGTCAGTAGTACTACTGCCGACGTAAACATTGGCAACATTAGTTTGGGTTGTAATTGAAGGTGTCGGAAAGATCGCCGCGGCAGACAAGGCTAAGTCCTGCTGACCGATAGCATTACCATCAAGGGCATTCAAATAAGTGTGATAAGGTGAGCCGTTAATTGCGCTGGCGCTGTTGCCAAACCCCCAATCTTCCTGAGATGCAATGTGGCCTCCCCAAGCAAGTACGGGTGTTGCATCAAGGGCCGTAAAGTAAATCGTGATACTTTCAGAGGCATTGCTGCCACTATTTGACGTAGTAAGAGTATAGTTGGAAACTTTGCTTATGGTGCCGTTATATAACGTAAAGACTCCGGGTACCTGAGTGATGCCGGCTGATGTAACATTACTATCTGAGGGGATTGGGAAGGTGGATGGCGATCCGCAACCCGTCACGTTATAGCAAGGATTTGCAGAAGTTGCCGTTCTATTGAAAGAAGTCAAGTAATCCAGAGCGTGCTTACCGCCTTGTAGAGTAGCCCACTGAATAGTCACGCTATGCGGACTGCTAGTGGAAAGGCCATTGAAAAGTATCCGGTAAGGCAATGAATCGCCCTCGCGCCAATGTGAATCGCTAGCTCCGGCCTGGCCGGTTACCCAGCCGAGGTTGTTGGGCGAATCGTTGCATAGGTCTGGCGAGGCGATGGAGCCGTTACGGCACTGCTCTATCGTAGCGGCGGCAGCCGCATGAGCAACGCCCATCAGGCCAATTGGTAATAATAATTGAGTACCGACAAATAAAGAAGCAACAAAAGCATGCTTCATCCGGTTGAAAATTATGCGTATTCTTTTGCGAATCATATCTTGAACCTCCTTATATAAAAAATAAGAGTTTGATATGATTCGGTTAAGCGGTGCCTAGACTGCTCCCAAGAATCCAAATTCCGAAATGGGTTCTCAGCCGCTCATATCGTTTGATTCCCCACTTGTTTGTTCTAACTTTAAATTACTGCTTGTGTTGTAAAAATGCAAGTTTATAATTTTTGATTAAGTATTATGTGCTATTATGGACGTCCATATTTTAGTTATATAATTCAGTTATGAATACGTTGCCAATTAAGATCCCGCAATTAACGCTCAGGCGATTTAATAATCTTATAAGCCTAGTTATTCTAGTTCTGGCGGCGTATATATTTTTCTTGCCGGTAGTGCCGCAGGCTGGCTGGTGGATTAATCATTCTGCGCCGTTGATTTCTAAGCCTGTTTATACCGGTGCGCTGCCCAAGAACGTGCCACCGGTCATTCCAGAAGACAATAGGCTGATCATTCCAGCAATTAACCTAAACCAGCATATCTACCAAGGCCAAAGCATCTATACGGTAGATAAAGGCGTTTGGATTAGGCCAAACGGCAGTATGCCGGATAAAGGTAGTAATACCGTCATGGTGGGACATCGGCTTACCTACACCGATCCTGAAGGTGTATTTTATTTTCTTAACAAACTTAATCCTGGTGACGGTATAACAGTTTATTGGCAAGGAAAAGCCTATACTTACACAGTTGTGTACACTAAGGTTGTGCCGCCGACAGATGTTGCCATTGAGGGTCCGACCGCTAATTCCCAGTTAACTCTATACACCTGTACTCCCCTTTGGTCGCTGAACGATCGGTTGGTAGTGGTGGCTGATTTAGTGAGTTCGACATGAAAGAATGGTACCGGACAGTAATATTACTCTTGCTATTGGCTGTGGCAATCGGATTTATCGTGTATTTAAGAACTGGCTACGAAAATCATGCTCTGCAAGTACTGAAGCGTTAACAAGCTATTTTTTTAAAGCGCCAATCAGTACTACAATCATGGCGACTACGATCAGTAAGTATTCTAAAAGCACGTCTTTGTTAACTCTACCCTGATGGAAGTGATGCATGGTGGCAATTAATAGTACCGCCGAAAAAGATACCGTGGTGATTAGTAGAGAGGCGCTAGGGCGTAACAAAAGAGAGATTAGCATTAAGATAATTACGATCATGGCAAGCAAAAAGTAACGCCACTGTTTGGTATGGACAGCTTTTTTGGTCATGCGATAACCCCGAAGCTACTTAAGAGCACGGTTAGTGTTATGGCTAAAAGCAGGCATGCCTGATAAAGCGGGTGTGATCTGAACCAGACATGTCTATAGCCTCGCTTTTGCTTGCGCCAAACAAGGGTGTGTTTAAGTACGTTAATAAAGAATAGGGTCATCAGTAAGAAGACGGTAACTTTTTGCCCCCAGTTGAGAGTGGAATAGTCGGCTAGCCTTGAGACTAAAGACAAGGACACGGTTTTACTGGGAGAAGCAGTAGTTGCTTCAGTCTTAATCGGTGCCACCGAAGCTGGCGGGGGTGTTGGGCTTGGCGTAATAGTTGTTGTCGTTTGGGCTGCTGGGGTGGTTGGTGTCGGCATTGGTGTTTGCGTTGTAGCCGGCGGTGCCGGATTGTGTGTTGGCGTTGGCGTTGGCGTTGCTTGAGTTAGCGGCGAAGCATACTCTGTCACTACCAGTGTTGTTTGCTGGCCTTGCAGCACACCGTTCATGACCGCTACTCCTATATCCTTATACAGTGGGTTCATCATATTGGTTTCATGCTCCGGTGAGGCCATCCAGGCGTTAACTACTTCAGCCGAGGTGTAGAATCCTTCAGCCAGGTTTTCGGCGGCAGCGCTATATCTATACCCGGAGGCAACAATAAAATCCCATGGTGTTTTGCCGGTCGGCGAATTGTGGGCCCAGTAATCGAGTGCAAACATGTTGGCTGCTTTCGCTTCGGCGGCGCTGTCGAGCTGGGCGTTTTCATTTAAGGCGGCAACTCCTGAACCCGCCCGATCCTGATTGGTTAGCGCAATAATTGTAGAGGAGTTAATGGCAGTGGCGTAATCGATGAGCTTAAAGCGATGCACGGTCACCAGGTTATATATGAGCGGCTGCAACAGGATAATGACTATAACGACAGTCAGGCCAATCGGTCTTAGTATGTACGGATGATAATCATTCTTTTTATGAGGAATAAACGTTTTTATTAGCATAAGCTTAAGTTTTATTATACAAGCTTAGAATACACTATTATTTACTACTTGCCTCTTAAAAGAATTACTTAAGCAGAATATGACAAAGTTATAGCTGTATGGTGTCAAAAAAAAGGAAGTTTGCTGATTGCAAATTGTCTAGGTTATCCCAGCCTGATGCATAATATTGTATTAACAAGTTACTTACCTGTGAGACATAGTAGCTCGTGGTAAAGAACTATTTGAGCATGCCGAACCTAATGAAAAAGAGGACTTATAGATTATTAGCTCAGAACCTCTTTTGTTGGACGGTGATCAGGTACAAATAACGCTTTACAAACCATTTTCTTACATAGCTACATGTATTTATGATTCAGTATGGCTCCCGCTGGGGTTGCTGCTTCGAACAAAACATTACCAGTCAGTTGTTAGGCTATATCGAGAAATTGAGATAGCCAAAGACTACCTCGGGATAGACGTAGCATTTGGCTAAACCTAAACGTCTTTAATTCTAAGTCCGCTGGAATACCTAAAGATTTCATTATTCCTTGCCATAGGGCGTATTTCTTCGGTTGCAAAACCGATTTCTAGCAAAATGTTGCTAAAGAGTATCTCTGTCAGAGCATCACTGGCTTCTATTATGTCTAAATCGTTTGTGCCGCCAAAATCTCTGTGGACAAACGAGTTTCGAGTTTCGGCAATCTTAGTAATAGTTTCGGGCATCAAGCCGCGGAAGCCAGTATTGTTTGCTGACTGAACCAAATCGGCAATACGTTCTTCTAAAGTCAGCTCATTGGCATCCCGCAACCTTCCGTTGACTAACCTTTTGTTTTTACCAGTTAGTTTGCTAAGAATTTCTTTCTTTTGCGCCAACCACTCGTCATCAGGCTTCCGTTGCCGTCCATTAAAACGTCGATGAAATATCTCAACCGCATTTACTAGACTAATAAATCGCTGCTCAAGATATACCCCATTTTCAAGGCTAGTAAGAAGAAGTTGATAAACAGGCTGTAGCGGTTTTTCTATCTCAAGCCAACGAGCAATAACTTTGCCAAAATCTTCTAAATCTTTGAATTTGAATAAAAATAGCTGGTCGATAATGCTTGGGCTTCGCTCTACATTCTTGTCAATAAATCTGTTTAGATAGATTTCTTTTAGTTCTACGTTAGGTGCTTTATGGCCGTGTAGCCTTGTGTATCTTAAGAATGAAGCGTCAAACCTTCTAAGGTAGAAATTAGATGCATAGGCGATTCTGAAGAATCCCTCGAGCCTTCTATACAATTGTATGGCTTGGGCGTATTCGACCTCTTGAGGATATTCGAGCCGTAGTACGCTATGTTGCCTAATATCCATCCGATTACGGGTATTGATGTTCCAGCCAGCAATGCCCATTAGTCGGGTGCTTAAAACTAGTTTTGCCTCTCCTAGTTCTGCAGTTTCATTTTTCTCATTATCAAATTTGATAACGTGGTCAGTGAAGCTTGTATCAAACAATTTATGGTCTAACCAAAAATCCAAATAAGGTATTTGCGCTTCAAAATGGGTTAAAGTGGTCGTATTCCATTTGGTGGTGACGGAGCTTGTAAACGAGATGACATCCGTTGGAAGCAGCGATATAGACCACCCGCCTTTAGTATGCGAAGTGATACTACGAGTTACATAACAATTACGCAGTATGAAATACTCCCCATCACTGCCTCGGCCACAGATTTCATCATATTTATTTTTGGTTAAATCAATCTTGCCTGTGCCAGAAATCTCAAGAGCTACTTGCTGGTCAAAAGTAATTGTTCCTACAAATTGTCTTCGCTTATTGTCGCTAAACCACCACCTGCCAGTGATAACTTTTTTTGCTTTAATAAGATTTTCTATCTCCATGATTTAATTGACACCCGTTAGTTACTTAAACTCACTCTCATTATCATTGGCATCTAGCCACACAAACTTATCATTTTTTCTGTCATACCGAACCTCGTTGGGCAAAGCAGCATCTTCAATCAAGGTTCTCTGATTGTGCATTTTTTCATTGTTCTTAATTTTTGGCTTTAATGTGTCATTTATGTAGTCGATTAGCTTTTTTCGTTCATCTTTAATCAGAGTATTTTTTGATGAGTAACCGTACAGATACAAAAGAGGTATGTAGGCTCTTATAAACGATGGATAATAACCCGATTCAACGGTTTGCTTTATTGAATCCCACGCATACTCAAAGAATGTTTTAGTAATATTTTCATAAGACCCGTCATCTTCCCTAAAAGTTATTAGATTGCTCGTGGCGCTACTAGCCATATGTCGCAGTAAATCGTTCTTTTTATCGTAATTACCAATGTTACCGAGGAAATCCACGAGTGCATCAGCGTAAGCGGCTGTGAGTGACAGATTTCTAGTATACTTCTGCCCTTTCTCGGCTTTTAGCTCTGCCTCACTCACCTGGTTCTTTTTTAGCGCTTCGGAATAGAGGTCCAGGAATGTTGAGCCATAAAAGCTTTCAATTTTCTGAAGTATTCTTTTGTTCTTATTGAATTTTTCTGGTTCATCATCCTTGATAACAACTTCCCGCACATATTCGTTTAATGTGTTAAGCATGTACGCTACGTTGTTACCGATTTCGACGTTGGAAAAACCGCCTGTCTTGATAGCAGTCTCTAGTGCGCGAATGAATACATCAATAAAAGGCTCAGTAAAGATAATGGATTCATCTAGCCCGAAATACTTCCATCGCCCCAAGGGTTTATACTCTGTAAGCAAAAACGATGAGCCGAAAATGGCTTTATTGATTGAGGCGTAAAGCCCTGTTCCCTGATACTCCTGCTGCCTATATAAGTAGGAGTTCGGGTTCTTAAATAGTTCCGTAACTATTGCTCCTAGGCTACTACCAAACTTAAAGCTTGAGATTCGTTTCTTTTTAATCAAAGAGGTGTAGTTAATAATAAAATCAATCCTCTCGGTTGCAATGTATGATGCCACGTTTGTATCACTTAGGGTTGTCTCAAATAAACTATTGGCAAACTTTTGATATTCAGTCACTGAAGCTCCTGTATCAAATCGTCCCGACCTTATTCCGCTAACCACATCAATCATCTGGTCTAAGTTGGCATTTAGAATGTCTATGGCTATTTCAATTTTTTTGGGGTCTCCTGTGGATACTAGTTGCAAAATGATATGGTAAAAGCGCTCCGCGGTATGTTTGTTAAACAATTTCTTTTGTCTAGTGCCAAAAATCAATAGGCAGAACGGCGCGGCAGCAAACATGAAGAATGCAACAATTTGCCATAATAGTGGCGACAGTAGTAAGGGTGTTTTAGTAGTCGGAACCTCTAGTAATGATGACACTAAAACGCCACTTAAACCTAGAAATGATAGTATCCAAACAGACCATGCCTTTACTTGACCCCTAATGCGTAGGACTACGCCCCAACTTGGTTTTGCAAGCTGATAAACGGCGAATATCAAGCCTAATGCAGCAATGGCCTCGCCCAAAGTAAATTGATAAGTGTTTGGGAAATGGTACCCCGCGGTTTTAGTAATATGGGTGACCGCGAATAAAGTCTGCATATACCCTATTCTAACCGACAGTTAGGAAACTTTATACTGTGTAATTTTTTCAGTTATGGGTCAATAACTTTCTTGATTTAATAACGAGAAAACTAATTACCTATAGACTATTCGTTTATTCGTTTTTGGCTGAAACCGCTAAATATCAGATGGTTTTGGTCTTAGAGTATGCGTTTTGTTCGGTGTGGCCCAAAGCAGACTTGAAGTGCCAAGGTTTATATTTTTTAGTGCAGATTCTTCAATTTCATAAGCCGAAAAGATCAAGACGTATCTGTTGGTGATTTCAGGACATAAACTTAGCTTTAAGCAGTCTTGTTGAACCGAGCTAAGGTCATACGTTCGTTTAACTGGGAAGTATTTGAACTCAAACGCAGCCAGGACATTGTTATCACCTGCTTTTGCAATTCGTTCATCACGCGCCCACACTGTTTTATAGTCATTCGATTGTATAAAGGCAGGGTTTAGGATTGCTAAATCAAACCATACCCGATACCCTTTGCCATTTTCTAGCTGAACCCTGCCAACCGAAGGATATTCAGGGTGAATAGTACCTATGCCAATTCCATCGTTCGTAGTAGCTGATTGATTAAGCCCTGATGATTTTAAAATACAGTATAGGTCATATTGAAGTTCACATTCAGAAAAATATCTAAAAGGGCTTTGCTGAAAATCTGTAACCAACTGTTTTACTGTATTTTCATACACGTCCATCTGTTGCCTTAAATGTTACTTTTCCTACGGTTATCATCTTTGCATAACATCTGGCAGTTTTCGGCTGTAGTGTGACCGCCTTCTATCCAGGGGGTAATGTGGTCAGCTTCCATTTCACTGATATCAAAATGCTTCCTGCATTTAGGGCAAACACCATTTTGGCGCTCGTATGCTTCACGCTTCATTTTGTCGGTAAACGCGCGGATGGATAGGTGCTTCTCTTGGCCAGTCAAAACGTATGAATATATGCCTGATTTTCTAGTTACATCTTCGTCTTGCATCAGCTCTTTGATTTTTACTTCCAATGTCTCTGGGTCAAGTTTAGTATCTTTGAATTGATTATATAAAGTGCCCCACTCAACGTTTTTCATCTCGTGGCGATAGTTTGTAAACTTTTGTCGCACCCAAGCGATAACCTTTTGAAAGTATTCCCATAACTCATCGGCATTATTCTCGTGCTGGTGCTTGGCCATATAATCCGCCACTTCGCCGTTGTTAATCCATGATAAAGCAATTTCAAGAACTTCCTGTCGGATAGGTGAACCACTCACGAGTGCACCACCGTCAGTAGCAAGTAAATACGCCACGCAATTAGATTTACTGAACTTCAATTTCGCATCGCTAAGCCATGGGCCAGTATAAACCGCATTTCGTATTTCTTGTTCAGTTAGCTTTTCGCCTGCAACATTAATGGTCTTGAACCAGTCTAGTCGTTCTTTGTCTGTACCCTCACAGAAGTAAATCATCAACTCGTAGTCTAGAATTTGATTTTTCTCATCGTCGGTTAAATTATGGAAATATTGGTCGGTTAAAGAAAAATCACCGTTTACATACTGACCGATACTAATGGTACGCTGCTGGCCATCAAGTACCTCGTAAGTGCCTTCATCATTTTTCATCCAGTACATTACATTAAGCGGGAAGTCTTTTTTTACTGAGCTAATTACAGCCTTCCGCTGCTTATCGTCGTACACAAATTCACGTTGATATTTTGGTCGGATGTTAAGATTGCCTTTGAAGGCTGTCACGCCCAGTTCGTCACTATCTTTATAGCCGTCTATTACCTCACGTACAGACATTCGCTGTAAATCAATCTTCATCTCAGATCTTTCTCTTTTTAATCAATATTCTGAAATATGGCGACTTACCATTAATAACTAAATCCCTGTCATCATCGCCCTTGCGAAACTTAATAATCTCGAACTGGTCAGGATTGTATTTATCTAGAAAAGTAATTGGCACCCCCATGGCGCCATTGTAGTCTCTTGGTATTTCCGCAACGACATTAACATTTATTGCGTCGTAATTATCGTACTTTGGGTAATACTCAGGCTGGTAGGGTTTGTACATGGTAAATTCTTCATGGCGTTTAGTTGTATCAAGATTTGTTAACCAACATGCCATGATGTGTTTTAGCTTGACGCCATCGACCACCTTTTCGTACTGCTCGCCTTCAGGAACCTGTAACCACATATCGCTGTTGATGTTACGGTATCCTAACCATAATCTATTTTCTTTTATCAGTTTGAAAATCTCTTTGTAAGTGATGGAATTTTTATTGCCGATTATCAGAAACTTTTTGTCGTGGTTTGTTATTTGTGCAAGGTACTCTCTGAACAAGGAAAAGGGAGGATTGGTGACAACGATGTCGGATTTTTTTAATAGTTCTACACATTCTGGGCTTCGAAAGTCACCATCACCCTCAAGTGGTGCCCACTCATTATTTTTATTTGCCTTAAGCTGCTCAGCGACATCTGCAAGATTGAATGCGCCGTTGCCATCGATGTCGTGTACTTCATTAATAATAAATTTGTTGGCAGTAACCTTAGGTCTGCCCTTCGGTTCTGGAAGAGTTTTATCATCACCAAACAGTCCAAGTTGTGTATTGGCAATCGGTGAAGGTTTGTAGCTGGTAGTAATGAGTTGTTTAAGCCCTAGGCTCTTAAAGTTAAGTGCAAAGTAGCGAAAGAAATTGCTTTCGAATGGGTCGTCGCAGTTGCAGTAAACAACCTTGCCGCGAAACTGGTCTTTGTAATGTTTTAGCTCATCCTCAATATCTTTGAGCTGAGTATAGAACTCGTCTTTCTTTTGCTGCATAGCAGTATGTAGGCTTTTTTTTGACACTATTTCTCCTGGCGGCTCACTTTTAAGCACCCTTCATGATTGGCTGCTTGCCTATTAGCAGGTGCATCGTCATCAAGTTCTTTTAGTCCAATAATTACAAATTGCATTACTCCCATATCATATCACCAGAGAGCGAGTGCCCTAAATTCTAGAACCAAACGCAACCTGCGTTAAGTCTAGCCGTTTGTTAGGATTTTGGACAAGCCAATCGTAAACTTCCTGTGGCGTATGCCACTGTAGTCTTCTTCTGGGCTTGTTGTTGAGCTCCCAGGCGATGTTGTCCAGTTCTTTCTGGGTAAGATCTCGTATGTCACTCCGTTTTGGTAGGTAGGCCCTTAGTTGTCTGTTGATGTTCTCGTTAGCTCCACGTTGCCAAGAGCTGTAAGGGTCAGCAAAGTAGACAGGTACACCAAGCGCCTCAGTGATGAGACTGTGCTGGGTGAACTCAGACCCATTGTCAAAGGTAATAGTGTAGGCAATGTAATGGCTTAATTTGGTAATAACGGCTTCTGCTGTTTGTGCGGCTGTCTTCCGAGTAAGCTTGGTAAATGCCACCAGGCTGCTGACCTGCTCATTAACAGTGTTAATGGCGTGTTTGTGGGTATAGACAACACTGTCTCCCTCCCAGTCACCAAGACGAGCTTTCTCATCTACTATGGCCGGCCGTTCATGGATAGATACCCGATTAGGTATCTTGGATTTTTGGGCTGATCTACCTTTATGTTTGGTACGCCGTTTCTTACCTTGGCGTAAGTATTGGTATAGTTTCTCGGCTATGGCATAGGCGCTGTTATATACCCACTCATAGATGGTTTCGGCACAGACTACCAAGTTAAAGCCCTCACCGGCTAGTCGGCCAGCGATCATGGATGTGGATCCCAGCCCTGTTGCAGGCAAGCTACTATGCGGCTCCTCAGCCGGTAGTTGGCTGGGTGATCTAGCTTAGGTATTTGTTTACATCGTTTTCGGTTGGTCTCGTAGGCTACCTGAGCAATCCAGGCGTGGTAGATACCACTACCGTCCAGCCCTTTCTTTATCTCTCGGCTAATAGTGCCGGGATCTCTTTCTAGTTTCTGAGCTATCTGTTTGTTTGTATAATTCTCTTGAAGCAATGTTTCAATATTGCCTCGTTGCGCAGCCGTTAGGTGCTTCATATTTAAATCCTCCAGATTTATTATTATGAATTTATTCTAACGGTTGCGTTTGATGTTGGAACTTACGGATGTAAAAAATCAGCCTTGCTCATGGTATAATATAGTCATGAATAAGCAATCACTAAAACGCAAGAAAAATGTTCGCCTGGCTGTTGCAAATGAACAGCTCGAAGGACTTAAAGTGTCTAAAGCCTCACTCAAAATTGCTGATAACTATATTGCCGGCAAAGCTTCAGTAAAACAAGCAGCCGAGAAGATACGAGCACGGTACGGGGTTTTGTAGTGTCGGACTTCGTCGACCCGTACTTCGACGATTCAATTAGTACTCTGCGCAACTTGCTAGGTGCAAAATCTTCAGAAGAATTACGCAAACTTGAGCCTCAAATAGTTTTTGCTAATGAGCTTGAACTCGAGTCAACTAACATACCTCGCACAAACGATTTGATAGAACTTTTAGCGATCCATGCTCAGTTGTTTAAGGGCGTTTATGACTGGGCTGGCCAAACTCGTACTGTGGATATAAAAAAGGACTATGATGGCGCAGAGTATTTCTTAGTCGTTAGTAAGATAACTGATGCAGCAAACTACGTATTTGATGAACTCGCAAAAGAAAATTATCTAAATGGCTTATCGATTGACGTATTTATAGAGCGGCTTGCCTACTTTTACGATCAACTTAACTATATTCACCCATTCCGGGAAGGTAATGGTCGTTCGCAACGCATTTTCTGGACGCGAGTCGCTCACGATGCCAGTTATGAGATAGACTGGGATGATGTTGTCGGTGATGAAAACGACGAAGCATCAAGGCTTGCTGCCGAAAAGTTTGATTTATCGGGGCTGAAAGTAATGTTTACTAAAATAGTGAAACATCTCGATGCGGAGTAAGCGATCATGGAACCCGGTCGGTTTTTCTGCTGCTTGGCTGCCATGGACCGATTGGTCACTTTCGGAACCAAATAGCAGAGAGGAATACATGGAATCAGGCCCTTTCTCGAGTTCCAACAACCACATAACATAGTGCAAATACAGGGAAACTGGACTCGAACCAAATAACAGATGAGGGGCGGTTTGACAGAAATAAGAAAACCAGGTCTAGGAACCTGGTCTACCTCTGTTGGTGCTTGGTCTGGCTCCGGGGACTGGATTCGAACCAGCGACCTAGTGGTTAACAGCCACCCGCTCTACCGCTGAGCTACCCCGGAATATATTGGAAAGGCACTTTTTAGTAATCCTGTGATGATTGTTGATTGCTAAAAGACAGGTTGGATTATACCTAACAGAGGCAGTGATGGCAATGTGTTTTGTGGATAATTTAGTGTTTGATCAGCTTGCGCATGTTTCTTGTCTCGTCCCTGGCTTTAATGGTTTGACGTTTGTCATATTCCCGTTTGCCTTGGGCGGTAGCGATTTTAAGTTTAATGTAGTGACTTTGAGTGAGCAGCTCGAGCGGTATGATGGTTTTGCCTTGTTGCTTGGCTTGGATCATTTTGTCTATTTCCCGTCTTTTGGCGAGCAGACGCCTGGTTCTAGTCTGATCAGATTCGCTAATAGTGATACCTCGAGTGCCGTTGATAGTCGCGTTGAGCAGATATAGTTGATTGTCCTTGACGGTGACGTAAGAGCCAATCAGCTGGCCGTGGCCAAGTCTGAGGGATTTGGTTTCGGCGCCAGTCAGTTCGATGCCTACTATGTAAGTATCCCCGATAGCGTAATCGTATCTCGCCCGTCGGTTAAGTATTGTTTTGGCGTGAGGCGTTTTCTTCTTGGCCATAATGCCTTAATTGTAAAGCATATTGGTGTTTTCAGGGGTGTTGAAATAAATAATTACCTGTTTGGTTGGAGTTTTGGGAGAACTCCTGTTTGGCGACATTCCAAAGGCTTGGATCGTGCAAGACTTGTTTGCGGTAATACCAGTATTCTGCGCCCCAAAGGATAGCGTCCTTCATACCAGTTGAGCGGGCAAAGCTAAAACGGTGCGTCAGTCTCGTCGCATTGAGAGATTGGTTTTGTACCGCCAGGGTGGTTGCGGGAATGGATTGACCGTTTGGTGGCCAGGCTTCCGCCTGTAGTTCAGCAATAATCATGTTTTTGTGCTGGTGGATTTCCTGCAGTTCAGCCAAAAAAGCGTAATACCAAGCGGGGTACGGATATTCAAGGTAGCGATGCGTGATATTGGCGTCCCACACTCTTTTATATATGGATATGCTGTAGATGTTTGGTACGGGCTGATTCATAGGTATTCCTATGGCATTATTGCTACGGCCGATAATGATGTCGTGGCTAGGATCCAAACGGGCCAGTAGCTTATCTTCAGTTATCAATCTCTTACGGCTGAAATTAGTACAGTCACCAAAACCTTTTAAGAAGTACTCGTTTTCCAGCTGCCAGGCCTCTAGGGCCGGATTTTGTTTGTAGCGATTAATGACCTTGGTCATGAAAGTTAACAATTGAGGTTCCCAGGTGTTTAAACTGGCCTTAGTATTAATCCAGCTTGGTGGATGACATTCGGGCCATCTGGGTTGTCTTAGGCCGACGACTAGAATGATTTTAGCGTGGTAGGCGTTAGCTAGGGCAAACTCCCAGTCTAGTTGAGAGAAGTTATAGTGGTTGGGTGCAGTCTCTATATCTGACCAGTAGCTAGTCAGTCTGAACTGTCTAACGCCTATATTAAGCAGCGCCTGCATGGTCTGTTTTGGGTTTAAACCCAGACTGGTAGCGTAGTCCGGAATGAAGCTAACGCCATAAGTCATTGGTAGGCGGTTCTGGGAGTAGATGTAGTATTCTCCAACTCCCCACATGGCAGTCACGACGATTACTAAAATGAGCAACAAATTGAAGCCTAACCTTCTTAAGCGGGTGGCGCGCAGGTAGCCTATAATGCCTAGTAAGAACTTTTTAAGTCTAATCGGGTAGAGTTTTATACGTAGTTTCGTATATAATAGAAGTCGCTTCATGCGTAAAGAAAATCTCCGAATAAGTATCGTAATCCCAGTATATAACGAAGGTGACAGTTTATCTGCCTGTTTAAAAGCAATCAATGAACTAACGACCAAGCCTTATGAAGTGATTGTCGTAGACAATAACTCGACCGACCACTCTGTTAGCATAGCTGCTCATTATCCCTGGGTAAAGCTGATCAAAGAAAAGAAGCAAGGTGTTGTGCATGCACGTACGGCCGGCTTTAACGCTGTTCGAGGCAATATTATAGCTAGGATTGATGCCGATACTATTTTGCCAAACAATTGGATAGATAAACTGCAACGGATATTTATAAGTCACCCAGAGGCTGTTGCCGTATCCGGTTCGGCGGATTACTATGACTTCGTTTTGCAGGACATGGCCAATCGGGTTGATCGCTGGGCTAGGAACTATCTGGAACGTAGGCTGGGTGACCGCTTGTTTTTGCAAGGCGCCAATATGGCAGTCACCAAATCCGCTTGGGATAAGGTCAAGGATGGTTTGTGTCCTTGCGATGGCTTACATGAGGATCTAGACTTGGCTATTCATCTGCAAGAAGCCGGCATGAAGATTATTTATGATGAGACGCTCATAGCCGGTATATCCTCACGGCGTATCAGTAATGATTTTTCTAGGTTTGTTCAGTATTCACTGGCTAGTCCACGTACGTATAAGGCTCATGATATTGGTGAGCGCCGCTATATGTTCGCAGTCATCGCGATTGTTTTGGCGTTATATGCGCCCGGTCATCTTGCCTATGAAAGCTATGATCCTACGCTTAAGGAGTTCTCTTTAAAGTATTTGGCTTCCAGCAAGTTTCGTAAAAGCCGAACCGATCCAACTACAAACGTGGTTTAGAGGCCAAGCAGTTGGTCGATATAGTCTAGATTGATGACGCTGCCGTCAATTTTAATTGGATTCTCTTCTTTTGATGGCTCCTCAAGGTGATCGGATAGATTTTCGAATTCTTCTTCGCTCATAGATGTAACATAGCCATTACGTTCTCTGTGGGTGTGATTCAGGGCTCGTTGTTTAGCCGTCTTTTTGGGGGTGGTCATCCAAATTACTATCGTTTCAGCGTCGTGTCGGTCGGCTATAGCTCTTAGTAGTTCCCTGTCCGCCCGATAATTGAAGTTAGTATCAAAAACAACGCTATGCCCCTGATTGAGCAGTTGTTCAGTTTTGCCGTCTAGTAACGTATACAGTTGTCGGCTTTCTACCTTAGAATGGGTTGGGTTAACAAACATCCTTTGACGTTCGCGATCAGCCCAGATATGATCAGCACCGGTTTTGTCGGCAATACGTCTAGCGACAGTGGTTTTGCCCGCTCCTGGATAGCCTACGAATAAGTATAGTTTTTGTTTAGTCATATCAGCGTGGTAGTGGTTTAGTATAAGCTACGTTTGCTTCAGCGTATGGACTTTTTTGAAAACTAACTGTTGATCCGTTAGGTACAAAAATGTAGTCACCGTCAATGTGCATTAGGAACAAGTCCTGGTTTTCGTAACAGACCGTTATGGCAGTAGGAATTTCGGGGTTAACCTTAGACAGTCCGAGTGCGGCTTTACCGACACCAGTTATTAAATCCTTGGGGTTGCTGGATTTTAATTCGCCGATCATAGCCTGGCGGCTTAGAACATTAGAGCTTGAACCGAATGGCAGTTTGGCCATATGATCGATGCCTATATAGTCAAATTCAATAATTGGGTGCGGTCTGTCGCCATAAACAGAGGCTTCAAATGGTTGCGCCTGCTTAGATAAATTCCAGACTAGTTTAAATTCTTCACTAAACCTATCAAGCCGGTTAAGCCCGGCTACTTTTTTGCGGTGACTAGGGTCATTAATGGCATAGGCGACTAGACCCGAAAAACCAACGCCGGCATAGCTGATGGCTTGGTAGTGTTGATTTTCGCCGGCTAAGGTTTCGATCGAAATGTCTATTGGGTGGATCTTGCCGGTTTTTCCGAAGATTAGTGCTTCAATCGGACTACGTTTAAATATTTTGGTGTGGAGTGAGCTTGCTAAGTCGCAGGCGTTACCGTCAGCGGCAGTTACGAAAACTCCCTTGGCTTCAATTTGATGGGCGGCAAGCAACACGTTATGGTAAGTGCCGTCACCCCCATGTATTGAATAATGAAAATCGCCTTCAGCTTCTAGAGCCTGCAATATTTCCATATTGGCTTCAACTGTCGGGCCACTTTCAAGGTATACGATTCGTAGTTTGCCATCTTTTTGTGGCCAAATATAGTTAGCATACTCGCGTAGTGCTTTGGCGTGTTCGTAAGCCGTATCGCTAGTTGGGTTATACATGATGGCTAAGCCGGTATCCTTATTAATGGGTATCGCTTCAGCATTGCCTATTTGATGATTGAGATGTTCGAACATAAATCGAGTGTAACTTATATATATTTAATCATAAAAATTATTAAAAGTCTATACCTTTGTTGGCCAGGAATTTATCGTCGTAATGATGCTTTAGTTTACGCATCTCAGTTGCGATGTCGACACTATCTAAAAGTGACATTTTAAAATTACGTCCTGTTAAACAGAGGCTGGTAGTTGGGTGGCGTCTCTTGATTAGCTCGACGATATCGCTGTCTTTAAGCAGGCCGTCATTAACGGCATTATTGATCTCATCGCAAATTACTAGATCAAATTTTCCGCTCATGGCACACTCCTTGGCTGTATCGTACGTTAGCTCAGCGGCCAGCTTGTGTTCTTCTGGGGTCACGTCTTTGGCGCTTAAACCACCGGCGTTAAAAAAGCCCTTTCCTCCTTTAAAGAAAAAAAGTTTGTCCCCGTATAGAGGCTGGACATTACGGATAAACTTGTGTTCGCCGACGTCCCAGTGCTTAATGAATTGGATGAAAGCAACTCGCCAATCATTGCCCAAAGCTCGCGCCATTAACCCAACTGAGGCGCTGGTTTTGCCTTTTCCGTCACCCGTATAAATCAGAACGACTGAATCTTTGGTTTTAAAGTCTTCAAATGCCACACTTTAATTATCCTATAGATTGCTAGTTTAGACTATCCAGATTTTTTAGCTGACTTGGTGAAGGTTTGACTCTATATTTTGATCTTGCTGAGTATCCGATATTTGCAGGGCATACCTAGCGACCTGAATTAACATAAAGGCACGGTTGCTGAGGGTTCGAAGCGTATCTTTATCTTGATTTGGATGAAGTTGTTTGGCTATTTCTTCGGTGTGTTTTATCTGTTCGGGTAATTTGTCATCGTATTGTTGCATAACAGGTTCGTATCTGTTGGCTATTTCCTGATCAACAATCAGGAAAAGATCGGTTTTTCTGATGATGCTACTGATATAACTGGATAATTCCTGGTATCTTTCGAGCCTCAGTTTGTACATGTTATTTAGTCTGTGGAGGTCCGGAATCTGGTCAGTTTCTTGCGGATTTCTCCAGATTGGTTCCAGAATCGCCATGGCGGCTACGGGGTCGGCTATAATTGCGTCAAGTGCCTTAATTCCTATAGCGTTGAGTTCTATGGATTGTAATGGATCATTCTCCATGTTGCTATATCCCTTCTTTGCCACAGCTATATGCTACCATCTGTTTGGGCACAGACGGTGTCATATTTCTTACCGCGAATTTGTGATAGATATCAATAAACTAAGCAACTAAATGGTGCGCTTGCAATGCTTGATCAATTTTTGGTCTGTCAAAACCGACAATAATGTCGCCGTCTATGTCTAAGACCGGAATGCCTCTTTGTCCACTTTTGGTTACGGCCTCGATTGCACTGTTGTGATCGGCTTCAACATCAAGGTCAGTGTAGGCTACGCCTAATTTGTCCAGGTATTGCTTGGCGGCATGGCAAAATGCACACCAGGTGGCGGTATAGATTTTGATTTGTGGTTTGTCTGTCATAGTTTATGTATTGTACCCTAAAAGGCCTAAAAATCTCAAGGATGATGTTTGATCGAGTTGCCAATCTTAAGTTGCCTCTATATAATGAGCGAGAAAGTTATGGTAGCAACCAATAAAGCTGAGACTAAATCCGGTCGCGGCCAGACAAAAATCGTGTCTAAGGATACGGATATTCCTGGCTCGTTTGAAGTAAAGCAACTATTTATTAGCAGTGCTATTTCTATGAGTTGGCAAATGGCAATTGCTGTTTTAGTGCCGATCGTGGGTGGCTATTATCTCGATCAATATTTTAAGACTGCTCCTTTCATTACTCTATTAGGCATGGTGGTGGCGGTAGTCCTGGTCATTTTAATTGTTAAGAAAACCATTGCTGAGCTACCTGATTATACTAAAACCAAAGGTGGTAAGTCATGATCGTCAAGCTATTTGCCAGTAGTGGCCCATCGGTTCAGGTGGCGTCCCAGCAAGTATTCACTTTCCATGGTGTAGGTATTACTAATTCGGAGCTATACGGTTGGGGTGTTATCTTGGTCGTTATTTGTTTACTAATCTGGGCAGCCCGTAAAACCAAAATTATGCCCGGCAAGGGTTTTGTCGGTTTGATCGAAGAAGGTGTCAGTTTTGTTATGCAGATGGTGGAGAATGCCTTCAGTCGTCCTGAGGTTGGACGTAAATATGTGCCATTCTTCGTAACGCTGTTTTTCTTTATTTTGTTTAATAACTGGTCGGAGTTGATGCCGGTAATCGGGCAGGCTTTTAATCATGGCGGAACGCCGTTATTCAGGCCTTGGACGGCCGATCTTAATGCTACGTTTGCCATGGGTATCGTGACTATGGGCTTGGTCTATTACGCTTCGGTTAAGGAGTCCGGCGGCCTAAAAATTTATTTGCGTCACTTTTTTGTAGGTAGTCCAAAAAATCCGCTGTATTTCGTCATTGGTTTGCTGGAGATGTTTACAGACCTAACCAGAGTAATAAGTTTATCGCTTCGACTTTATCTCAACATTACCATCGGCATGATAGTCATCGACGTGTTCGGTTATCTGGGTCACTATATAGCGCCGGTTTCGGCCCTGCCCTTTTTCCTGATTGAGATATTTATCGGTGCCCTGCAGGCATATATTTTCACAATTCTTTCGGTCATGTACCTGGCGGTGGCGGTTAACCACGCCCACGATCATAACGATTTGTCCCATGAGGAGTACTTGACCGAGGATAAAGTACCTGAAACAATAGGGGCAGAATCCGGGTCGCTAAGTACTGGCAATGCCTAATGCCAAGGTACTGGTAATTATTAAGCAAATAATAAGGAGTAATTAAAATAATATGATAGCAGTTACAGAAGCAATCAATACCGCGATTATCGGCAAAGGTCTAATGATCGGTGGTGGATTTATCGGGCCAGGCATCGGTATCGGCCTGATAGGTGGTAATTATTTACAGGCGGTCGGTCGTAATCCGGAAGCCGCTAAGTTCTTGGGTCAAGCTCTGATTTTTGTGGCCATCGTCGAGCTGTTTGGCTTGTTGGCCTTCGCATCAATTTTCATCGTCAAATAAAGGAATCCGGCAAAAGCAAATGTACTTATTAAGTGTAGGCGTATTCGCGTCCAGCTCCTCGGGACTTAGTGCCTTGGGTGTAAGTCTGAACGCTCTGATTATCCAGTTGATTACTTTCCTGCTGGCATTTTTTGTATTACGCAAGTGGGCATTCGGTCCAATTGTGAAAATACTGCAACAACGACGTCAGGTTATAGAGGACGGCGTTAAGTTGGGCGATAAAATGCGCAGTGACGAGCAGGCTCTAGAAGAAAAGATTGAAAGAACACTGGGCGAAACCCGTATTAAAGCCGATAAGATTATTGCTGATGCACAGGAAACAGCCAAGCAAATGGTCCGTACAGCCGAAAATGATGCCAAGAACAGGGCGGATATAGTCATCAAGGAAGCTGCCGAGAAGACCAAACAGGATCTGGCTAGAGCTAAAAGTAAACTTGAGGGTGAGATAGTCGGCTTGATTGCTCAGGCGACTTCGGCCGTACTGGATGAAAAAGTCGATGCTAAGAAAGATGCTGGCTTGATTGAGCGGGCTATCGCCGGACGGAAGGAGTTTTAATGGCTAAAGTCATGCGTCACGAATTGGCTAAGATTATTGCCAACAAAACTCTACAGCGTGGTCAGAGTGACAAGCGTTTAGCCGAATCGATTGCGGCTTACCTGCTTGAAGAGAGTCGCTACGGTGAACTTGACTCATTGCTCAGGGACGTACAGAAAGCTTGGATTAAAATGGGCTACGTTGATGTGCTCGCCAAAGTTGCCCGACCCTTACCAGATAGTGTGTACGCTGATCTGCTTAAGCCCTTTAAGATGCGCTATCCTAAGGCCAACACGGTTAATTTGACGCCGGTTATCGAACCCTCGATTATTGGTGGCGCCAGTCTGGAGTTGGCCGAACAGCGCATGGATATGTCAATCGGGCGTCGTCTCAGACGGTTTAAAAAATCTATTAATGCAAAGGAAATGGTTTAATCTTATGTCAGATTTATCGATAGCATCTCTATCTGAAGATATCCGGGCTGCCATTGCCGAGCTTAAGGCCAGGCCGGAAATTGAGAATGTCGGCATTGTGACCCGGGTCGGTGACGGCATTGCCTGGATTTATGGATTGTCTCAGGCTGGTTATAACGAAATGCTGGAGATAGAAGGTTCTAACTCGTCAACCGTTACGGCGTTTGCCTTTAATCTGGGACAGGATGAAATCGGTGCCGTAATCATGGGTGATGATACGGCTGTCATGGCCGGTGCAATCGTGCGTTTGAGCGGTAAGGTATTGGAGGTGCCGGTTGGTCCGGAATTAGTTGGTCGGGTGGTTGATCCGCTGGGTAACCCGCTTGACGGTGATGGTCCGATCAAAGCTACGCTTAAGTCCCGGATTGAACGTCCGGCACCAGGGGTGCTAGATCGTAAAGGCGTTCAGGAGCCGTTGATGACCGGTCTTATGGCAATTGATACGATGGTACCGATCGGCCGCGGACAACGCGAGTTGATCATTGGTGACCGTCAGACTGGCAAGACCGCGATCGCAGTTGATACTATGATAAATCAGGCTCGCCAAAAAACTGGCGTGATTAATGTATATGTGGCGATCGGCCAAAAACTGTCTAAATTGGCGGCTTTAAAAGAGCGCTTGGTCCGTGAAGGAGTCATGGGTCAGACGATTATCGTGGCTACTTCCCCGGCCGATCCGGCTGCTTTGCTTTACTTGGCTCCTTATGCCGGCGCGGCGATGGGCGAGTATTTTCGCGACAATAAACAGCATGCGCTTATTATCTATGACGATCTGACTAAGCACGCCCAAGCGTATCGTCAAATGTCACTGCTGTTGCGCCGACCACCGGGACGCGAAGCTTATCCAGGGGATGTTTTTTATCTGCATTCGCGTTTGCTCGAACGATCGGCTAAATTGTCGGATGATCTTGGTGGCGGTTCGTTGACTGCCCTGCCTATCATTGAGACCCAGGCCGGCGAAATTTCCGCCTATATTCCGACCAATGTTATTTCCATTACTGATGGTCAGATATTCCTTGAAACCAATCTGTTTTATCAAGGCATTCGGCCGGCTATTTCGGTTGGACAGTCAGTCTCACGCGTTGGTGGTTCGGCTCAAACTAAAGCCATCAAGGCGGTTGGCGGCGGCCTTAAGCTTAGTCTCGCTCAATTCCGTGAGTTGGCGGCCTTTTCTCAGTTTTCAACTGACCTTGATCCGGAGACCAGGCAAACGATTGAACGTGGCCAACGTTTAACCGAATTGTTAAAACAGAATCAGTATGCGCCCTACAGTATTTGGCAGATGTACGCTACGCTTAAAGCAGCTGGCGTCGGTGTCTTCGATAAGGTGCCGCTTGATAAGATTAAGGCTGCGCAGGCTGCTTTGCTGAGAGAGCTTGAAATGCATCATGGCAAATTAACACAAGATATCAACAGTGGCGATAAACCGAGTGAGGCACAAGACAAGACCATTGTTGAAATAGCTAAACAGGTGGGGCTCAGTTATTTTGATGAGCGTGAAGTTAATAAAGCCAAGACGTCTAAGGTAAAGGAAAAGTAGCTAAGCCGTTATGCCAAGTACGATTGTTTTAAAACGCCGCATCGGCTCCATCCGCTCAACCCGGCAAATAACCAAAGCCATGGAACTGGTCAGTGCTTCTAAGCTCAGACGGGCGCAGCAGATTGCCTTGCGCAGTCGAGCCTATCAGGCATTGGCTTATGAGTTGTTGCAGCGTTTGAGCGTTCTTCCGGAAGCCAAGACGCATCAGCTATTTGCCGTTAAGAAGATAAAGACCAGACTATACGTAATGATAACTTCAAGTAGCGGTTTAGCCGGTGCATATAATGCCAATGTTATCAAGGATCTGCTTGGTCGGTTGCGACGTGATCAGGACGAACATGTGGCCTCGCAAGTCATAGCTATCGGCAATAAGGGGGCTCAGTTCGTTCGCCGTCTAAAAGACGTTAAGTTGTTAGCCGTATACCAGCCGTTTGGGGACGAACCGTCCGCCGACGATATTCGCCCACTGTTAAATACGATTATGAAAGCATATAAGGAAAATACGGTTGAAGCCATCGAGGTACTATATACCTCGTTCATTTCAACCATTAATCAGAAAGTTACGGATATGTTATTGTTGCCGGCGGCAACACCCGACGCCGATGATCATTTTACGACTATCTCCACTTTCGAGCCCGACGCCGAAACTGTGATTGATCAGGTAACTACGCGTTTGATTGAGGCTCAGATCTGGCAAGCCGTTCTAGAAAGTTTGGCCAGTGAGCATGCCATGCGCATGGTTGCCACTAGGAATGCTACTGACAATGCCAACGAGTTGATAGATGATTATACCCTGGCGCTTAACACTGCCCGTCAGGCGGCAATTACCCAGGAACTGGCAGAAATAACCGGCGGTGCCGAAGCTCTTAACACATGATGAATAGAAAGGAAGAATAATGGCTAACCAAACTGCAACTAAAACACACAATATAGGTACGGTCGTCCAGGTTGTCGGCGTCGTCGTAGATATTGAATTTATTAAAGGTAATTTACCAAAAATATATAATGCTTTGGAGCTTGAACTTGATGGACAAACCTTGACATTGGAAGTTGCGCAGCATCTGAGCGAGACGTCCGTTAGGGCAATTGCTCTAGGCTCAACTGATGGGCTGCAACGCGGTATCGAGGTTAATGACACCGGTGCGCCGATTAGTGTACCGGTTGGTGAAGAGACCTTGGGCCGAATGTTTAACGTCACTGGCCAGCCGATTGATAAAAAAGGCGGTAAATTTACCCAGTTTGCGCCAATTCACAAAATGCCACCACCTCTCATTGACCAATCTGGCAAAGTCGAAGTGATGGAGACCGGTATTAAGGTTATTGATTTGATTTGTCCAATCACCAAAGGCGGTAAGGTTGGCCTATTCGGTGGTGCCGGTGTCGGCAAGACCGTTCTTATCCAGGAGTTAATCAACAACATTGCTAAATTTCACTCTGGTTACTCAGTGTTTGCCGGTGTCGGTGAGCGTACCCGTGAGGGTAACGATTTATACGGCGAGATGACAGAATCGGGGGTTATAAAAAACACTTCTCTAGTCTTTGGACAGATGAACGAACCACCGGGAGCGCGTCTTAGGGTTGGTCTGAGCGGACTAACGATTGCCGAAGGTTTTCGTGATAAAGGTAACGACGTGCTGCTATTTATTGACAACATTTTTCGCTTTACTCAGGCCGGCGCTGAAGTTTCAGCCCTGCTCGGCCGCCTGCCATCGGCTGTGGGCTACCAGCCTAATCTGGCGCAGGAAATGGGTCAGCTGCAGGAGCGTATCACATCTACCAAAGAGGGTTCAATTACTTCTGTGCAAGCTGTGTATGTGCCGGCCGACGACTTTACTGATCCGGCGCCAGCTACTACTTTTGCTCACCTTGACTCAACCATTGCTTTAAGCCGAGCCTTGACGGAAATAGGTATTTATCCGGCAGTTGATCCGCTGGACTCCAGTTCGACGATATTGGACCCGGAAATCGTTGGCGAAGAACATTATAACGTTGCGCGTGAAGTTCAGCGTGTACTGCAACGCTATAAAGACCTGCAGGATATTATTGCTATATTAGGCATGGAAGAGTTATCTGAAGATGATAAGCAGACTGTAGCTAGAGCCAGACGCATCCAGCGATTCTTGAGTCAGCCGTTTTTTGTGGCTGAGCAATTCACTAACAATCCTGGTCAATATGTTAAGTTAGCTGATACGATACGTGGTTTTAAAGAAATCCTTGAGGGTAAACATGACTCTAAGCCGGAAGGTGCGTTCTACTTAAAGGGCGGCATTGAGGCCGTAAAATAATTTAGAGTAATATATGCGATTTATTCTGACAGCCATTAGTGGCAATAAATATGACGGTGAGGCCTATGAAGTGGTCCTGCCAACTAAAGATGGGCGTATTGGCGTTTTGTCTAATCATATGCCTTTGTTCTCGGTTATCGCTCCGGGGGCTATAGCCGTCAGAAAAAATGCTCATGACCCAGATACGGCCCTTGAATACTATGCTACCTATGGCGGTGCAATCGAGGTTTCGGATAACACCCTTAAAGTCTTAGTTGATGAAGCTCATCAACCGGATGAGATTAATGAAGCTGAAACGCGCGAGGCCATAAAACGGGCCGAGAAAATATTGGGCGAAGCTAAAGATCAGGCTTCGCTTGAGCATGCCCAGGCTTTAGTTGATCGTCATTTAGTTAGACTACACGTGGCTGGACTTAGGCGACGCCACCGCTAGAGCTTTAGATCTGGTTTTCGCAGGTTGTTTAATGCCGCAGAAAGCACAGCGGGTAGCTTCCTTTGGTATGGTACTTAAACATTCAAAGCATTTCTTGTCTTTAGGGTCTGCCGGTGTTTTCCTTTTTTGCGTGAAAGTGACCAGCTTATTGATTGGCTGAACGACCAGAAAAAAGACTACCGACGCTATGATCAGGAAGGATATAAATGTGTTTATAAAATCACCATACAAAAAACGGCTGTGATTGATTGTGAAGTAGTAGTTTGAAAAATCCGCGCCCTTACCTAGTGAGCCTACTAAAGGCGTTATCATATCTTTGACTAGCGACTGAATCATCCCATTAAAAGCGGCGCCAACGACAAATGCCACGGCTAAATCTACAGTGTTTCCTCGAAGTATGAATTTCTTGAAATCTGACCACATGATTCAATTATATATATCGGTTGCTTAAAAATTGCAAGGCTGTAATATTGGGATTCCCAACAAAACTAATCCTACTGGCATATAAACGGCGTTACATTTTGGCAAATTACGTTAAACCCGGATGGAAATGGATATGGTTTTATTAGAGATAGCTTGCTGTTGACTATAGTTATATTTTCGATGTGTCCATTGATTAAGACTGTGTTATTTAAAAAGGAGGAGTTTTTAATAGTCATATTTTTTACGTCTCCGATAGATATGTTGTAGCCTGTTTTTAGCATGGTTTCGTTGTTAATGGTGATGTTAGATGAAAAACGGTTTTGTGAAGATGCGGTTAATTTTCCACCCATCGCGTAAGTAGTAAAATTATTTATGGTTATATTCTCACTGGGTGGTGTAATCCAGAAGCCGGTAATGTCGCTACGACAGTTTGTTTGCTGGTAAGGTCCTGGATAAAATGTGAGGTTGTTAATAGTGTCGCCCCTGTCAATGAATAGGGCTAATCTTGAGCCGGTTTCAACTACGTTAGCGATTGTTCCGTTTTGCTGAAATGACCAGGAAATACCGTCATCGCAGATTTGCTCATTGTCAACTATGTTTTCGATAGTATTGCCCTGGCTGTAAACGGGCGCCTGTACGCGTGCATTCGGCGGTCCGGCAAAGTACAAGTTAAAATGTCCGGGTTGATGCCCTGACAATACTGTCATGTCCATTAGTGTTGTGTAGCTGCCATTGGTCCCGAAAGTATGCCCACCGTCATATTGCTGGGTATTTAACGTTATATTCCTAATAGACGTATGGTTGGTGCGAGCATCTATTAAGTCGGCTGCTGTTTTGGTTTCCATTAGTATTGTAGCCGTACGGTCCTCTCCTTCCACTGTAATGGCATTATGGATTGAAAGAGTGCCGTACACGTTATATGTTCCGTCGGGTATATATACGACGCCGTTGTTGTTTTGGGCTGCGTTGATGGCGCTTTGTATGGCTTGAAGGTTATTGTTTGATTTAGTGCTGGCTCCGTACCTGGCGACATTAAAAGATCCTGTCGGAGGCAAGATGTGCATTGATGCGTACGCACTATTGATAGGACTTGTAGCTATAGTAGAAGTATTAGAAATTTGCTGATTATGGTTGGTCGCGTGATTAGTACTACCCGCACTATATAGAGGAGGATTGGTTTGATAAATATGACCCACGATAAAAAAGTAGATAAAGCCGTACTGTAACGCAGAAAAAATTAGCGATAAGCCCATCACTACTATAATTAAAAACTTACTAAAACGTGGTTTTTTTTGGTATTCAAATAACGCTTCAGGATTTTCGTTTTCCATATAGATAATATTATATAGTTTTGCTTAGTGGCGCTATTTTTTTGTCATGGTTGATGACTACAGTCATAAATGTGCCGAATGCTCTTTTCGGAGTCA
>JAJYIP010000036.1 GCA_021790005.1 bacterium | reverse complement strand
TTGCTTCAAAGTACTAACGAACCGCCCACCATACTGTTCAGCCTAATCAGAATTGCTAGCACGCAAGCTGCGGTCAGCCCACCTTTAGCAGCCAGCCTCTCAGTCCTTGGCAAGGATCGCACCATAGCCAGACTGAACCAACAAGCCAGCGCACTAGCAAACAAATAAATTACCAGTCGACATGATAGAATAAACATATGCATGATGACATAAAGGCAGTGAGTGCTGTACCCGAAAAAGACCATAACAATAATGATATAAAGCCGACGGAAGGCCACGATTCATTTCATACCCCAGAAGAAGTAGCAGCTCATGATGGTAACGGCAAAATTGACGGAAATCCCGATAACAAAATAGAAGGGGATGTACCTCAAGTCAAAGATAAACCCTTGAAGCCTACCGGTTTAAATCATACTGGCCCTAAAAAACATCGTTTTTGGCCACTCAATAAAAAGCAGTGGATTATTGCTGGATCTTCAGTGGCGGTTTTAGCAATTATTGTAGGTGGCATAGTCTTTGTGGCCAGCCGACACAAACCAACTGTAGCCACCATTACCCGGCAACAAGTTCATGTTACAACACCGGTTAAATCGAACACCGTTCCATCCACCCTATCCGGACTACCAGTTAACCCAAGCGCCAATGCCAGACCAATTACCGCTGTCATGATAGAAAATACACCCGCAGCCAGACCGCAATCCGGCTTAAGTCAAGCCGGGGTTGTGTTCGAAGCCTTAACTGAAGGTGGTATCAGCCGATTCATGGCACTATATCAAGATCAGACACCGACCAATGTCGGACCGGTCAGATCAGTCAGGCCCTATTACATAGATTGGGCGCTGGGTTTTGACGCGCCAATCGCTCACGATGGCGGCAGCCCGCTAGCATTATCAGATCTAACCGCATGGGGAGCAAAAAATCTTGACCAGATGTACAACCCGGGTCCTTATACCCGTATCTCCAGCCGTCCGGCGCCCCATAATCTTTACGCCAGCATTCCAGGTTTAATTAGTTTAGAGGCCAGCAATGGTTGGACTTCCAGCAACTATAACGGCTGGCCAAGAAAGGCCGATGCGCCAAGCAAGAACCCCAATGCCGCCAACATCGTTTTCAACTTGTCATATTCAACCTATAACGTTCAATATACATACGACACCGCCACTAACAGCTATAACCGCAATGAGGATGGTGCTCCGCAAATTGACGCCAACAACAATCAACAACTCAGCCCTAAAGTTGTCATCGGCATGATCGTGCCTTACAGTCTCGGTCCACTGGATTCCTCAAACGCTTATTATTCGGTTTACCAAACCATTGGCACCGGCCAAGCCTACGTCTTCCAAGATGGCACCGTAACAATTGGCACTTGGAGCAAAACCAGTGCCAATGCACCCCTTCAGTTTTTAGATTCTTCCGGCCAACCAATAAAGCTAAACGCCGGTCAAACATGGATCACTGCTCTGAAGTCTAATCAGGAATTAACTTACAACTAGTGACAAGGACGGTTTAGGGGAGTGGACTATTTTAAGAAAACCAAACGACAATATACTCTTAACCTGCTAGTAGCGCTAATTGTATCCAACGCATTAGTGCTAAGCGTCTGGATAATTTTAAGCTACTGGCAGGTCAGACTTATTTATACCATTATCGCCACTGTCGTTGTCTTTATCGTATTTAGCCTACTGTTTGCAATTTCACTGTCAAATTACCTGATCGAACCAGTTAAAGCCATTTGGCAGCTCATCTTAAGCATTAGTCCGCACGGTGAATCAGTTGAGTCACCTAAGATCGAAGCCATGAAAGTTGGTCGTGAGATGACCCTCAGCCTATCTCGTCAAATCTACCAATTGACGTCGTCATCCACAAACAACGCCAACACAATCAAGCATACCCCAAACCCGTTATTGAACGATGATTTTGTAGCTAGCAAATTACCGCTGCCATTATTTATTCTTGATCAAGAAGAAAACATCATTTATGCCAACACGAGTGCCGGCGACTACTTAGGAATCTCTGCCAAGGACATGACTGACAAGAATTTTTACATGATCATGGACATGTCTTTTCCGAGCGAAAACACATTCGACACATGGCTAAAAGACGTGAAGGCCAATAGTGCCATTGCCAGCATGAGCTGGGAGAGAGTCAAACTGAATGTTTTAGACAATCATCCAACCCGATTATTTGATCTAGCCGCTTTTTATAACCGGGATAATCCCGAACACTACGAAACCATGGTGGTACTATTTGACCACACCAAACAATACACCCAAGATGACCAAGCCGTCAGCTACGTGGCATTGACAGTCCACGAGCTCAGAACACCACTGACACTGCTTAGGGGCTACATCGAAGCCCTTCAAGAAGAGATTGGACAAGACTCTCATCCGGAACTAGTCGATTTCATGCTGAAAATGAACGCTGCTGCTCAACAATTGACAGCGTTCGTCAATAACATCCTGAACGTCGCCAGAATAGACAATGACCAGCTACAGCTATCTCTTCACGAGGAGAATTGGGCGGAAATTGTTCAGTCAGCCGTTAATTCAATATCACTGCGCGCCAAGGTTCGAGGCATTAGCATCGAAACAACCATTGCCCCGGACATACCCTCAGTCGGGGTAGACCGGTTGAGTATTCATGAAGTAATAAATAACCTCATAGATAATGCCATCAAATACAGCAGCCAATCAAAAATCATAAAGGTCGAGGCGCACTTGACCAAAGATGGATTGGTAGAAACTACCGTTCAAGACTTTGGACTTGGTATTAATGCCAATATAATGTCCAATTTGTTTACCAAGTTCTATCGCGACCACCGCAACCGTTCTCAGGTCGGAGGAACCGGACTTGGACTATATTTAAGTAAAGCAATCGTGACCGCACACGGCGGTAATATATGGGTCAAGTCGACACCGGGAAAAGGAAGCGTCTTCGGCTTTACAATCCAACCGTACGGACGACTTGCCGAGGAACTTAAAAACAGTGATAATAAGGAAATAACTCGCAGCGCGCATGGCTGGATTAAAAACCATTCGCTCTACAGGAGATAGATAAATATGCAACCAGATCAACCAGGACAAACCTTTCAGCCGGCCAGCGCCAAGCCAACCAAAAAAGTATTATGTATCGAGGATGAGCATTTTATCGGCGAACTATATAAAAGAGCTTTAGATAACGCCGGCTACGCTACAACCCTTGAGGTTGATGGCGTCAGGGGGTTGGAGCTTGCCCAAACCGACCAATTCGACATTATTCTGCTGGACCTAATGGTACCGAACCTGACAGGTATAGATATTTTACGTATCCTGAGAGACCCCACTAAAACAGCGCACCTAAAAGCTAAAATTATTATCACAACTAACCTTGAGCAAAGAGAAGACGTACGGCAGGACATCGAGAAACAAGCCGATGGCTACATCGTCAAGGCTGAATTAACACCCAGAGAAATCGTCGAATTTTTAAATAACATTGAATGAATCTTTTTAAAAGTACGTGAACAATCCTAAAACCTATCGACACCTGATCGACCAGTATTCAATCATATCCGATCAAATGACGCGTAAACGCCTGTTGGTAATATTGCGGGAAATGGAGACCGTACTTTTAAACAATATTGAAGGTGAGATAGTTGAATTCGGCTGTTATGTCGGCACTACCAGCCTGTTCATAGAAAGACTGCTCCAGGCCACCAAGCAAGGGGATAGATTGCTGCATGTTTACGATTCCTTTGACGGTTTACCGGATAAGTCCATTGAAGATGCTTCCGTTGCCGGTTCAGCTTTCAAAGCGGGCGAGCTCAAAGCCACCAAAAGAACACTGATTAAAAACTTCAAGCAAGCTGGTCTAAGACCGCCACGCATCCACCGAGACTGGTTTTATGATCTAAAGGACTCGGCCCTACCGTCAACAATCGCTTTCGCTTTTTTGGACGGCGACTTTTACGGTTCAATTATGGACAGCCTGAAATTAGTGTGGCCCAGACTATCTCCAAACGGCACCATAGTTATTGACGACTACGACACAAGCAATCTGCCGGGCGTAACCCGAGCCGTCAAAGAATTTTTTAAAGATGAAGGCATTCAAATTCGTCGCGAACAAGACCTAGCCATTATTTATAAGTCTGAGCATAAATAATATATTACTGGGTTGGATCAGATACTATGCCAACCATGACAAAATTACCGGACGCATTGTCGACGATCGTAAACAGGAAAGGCCGGTTAACCGTCATGGCGGCATTATTACTGGATGCGTTTTGTGACAATCCGCCAACCCCTTGCTCACCAATACTCAGGCGGTTCAGGGTTATAAAATCCGTTAGATGTACGCTTGGAGATATCTGATTGTTGGCCAGGCCTGAACTAAATAAACTGCTCATGCCCATACCTTTTAAGACAGCATCGAGGTTAGCCTGATAGCTAACATTAAAACGTGGCAAGGCCAAACTGACATCATACTGATTGAATTTAGCATTTATATCCGCCAAAGTAGTAAGACTTAATTTGCTCATGAAAGACGTCAGATCATTTGGCATATACACATTCATAACCAGATTGCCGTCAGCACCAAAGGGTAACTGGATGGCTTGCAGGCCAGCCGCTTCATAATAATTGAATACGTTCGTCTGTCTCATGAATGGCACCGTCACTGACTTACCGCTCAAAGTCGCAAACTGTGCATTCTTAGTCTTGGCAACATTAAAACCGTACTGCCATTGATCAGTAAAGTACGAACTGCTAGCGAGCAGAGCAGACTCCGGTCCACCGATTAAGCTACTGACATTAACTGATCCGCTAGCGATATTGTGCCTAATAGTACTGTTGATTGATGCAACTGCTGCCGGTGACGAAAAATCCAAATTCGATATCGCCAGGTGATAATAATTTTTGGCAGCATTAGTATAAGCCGGACTAATTGAACTTTTATTGTTTATCCACAGGTTATTATTAAGGTGCAGAGTCGAACCACTAGGACTGGCTAGTGAATTAAGGATGGTTTGATTGGATATTTTAACGGCATTGTTATTCATGCCATTAAAAGCTAACAGCCTTTGGAGACTGTTACGAACCTGCGGGTTGGTGTTTGTATATATAAATGACAGAGGTGCCGCTAGACTACTTGGTGCAATCAAAATATTAGTTTTCAAGCCTTGAGAATAAGCATAGTTTACAGACTTTAAACCCAAACTATTTTCGGCGTTAACAAATACCTGACCTACACCAATGGGAACATAAGTGGCACTCCTAAGTACACGGTCATTATATAAGTACGTAACCGATGCTGCGACCACTGCCAAAAAAACAATCGCCCAAACTAATCGACGCATACGTCGACGTCGCTTTTGACGTTTATTTTTCGACTTTTTATCTATAGAATAAGTTGCTGTTTCATGACTAGCAGGGAATGACGTTTGATTGCTGACGGCATTGGACTGTTTTACATCATCAATGATGAATTTGAGTGACACCTCACTCATGCTTGCATTGTAGCACAATAAACTTATGCATAACCCTAGAATAATATGGTATTAATCCAAGAATTATTGATGACTAAAAATACTCAGCTGGTGACCCCTGCGGGATTCGAACCCGCGATTGCCGGACTGAGAACCCGGAGTCCTGGACCGCTAGACGAAGGGGCCAATGATTACAGAAACGAATCTTATCACATCTGTTAATCTTAGTCTATAAGC